>NZ_CP066771.1:2484360-2794905 GCF_016466415.2 Ralstonia pickettii
AGGAAGGTGGTCATGCATAAACGACTGGCTGCGCTCCTTCTCGCGGGCGTCGCTGCGTTCGTGCTGCAGACGCCCGCCTGTGCCGCAGCGTCGGACACCGATCTCGACACCCGCGTCCATGCGCTGTCGGAGCAGCTGCGCTGCCTCGTCTGCCAGAACCAGACCCTCGCCGATTCCAACGCCGACCTCGCCGTCGACCTGCGCCGCCAGATTCGCGAACAACTGCGTGCCGGCGCCACCGAGGCCGACGTGAAGGACTATCTCGTGCAGCGCTATGGCGATTTCGTCCTATATCGGCCGCCCGTCAAACGGTTGACGTATCTGCTGTGGTTCGGCCCGGTGCTGTTGCTGATGGCAGTGGTGTTCGGCATCGTGTCGTCCCGCAAACAGCAGAAACCGGCCCCTTCCGAGTTGGACGCTGACGCGCAAGCGCGCCTGACTGCACTTCTTGTCGCGTCGCCACCGGAAGACTCCCGCCAATGACCGTGATGACCTTGTTCTGGCTGCTCGCGGCCGTCCTCACGGCTATTACCATGGCGGTTCTACTGACGCCCTTGCTGCGACGCGCGCGCAACGATGCGGGCGGTACGCACATCCAAAGCCCTACCGTGCGCAGCCAGATGGTGCGCTGGTACCAAGACCAACTGCGCGAACTGGATACCGACCTGCGCACCGGCGCTATGGATGCCGCAGGCCACGCGCACGCACGCGCAGAGCTTGGCCGGCGGCTGCTGGACGACACAGCCGGCACCGCCAGCACCCCGCAGGCGCGGCCCGACCGCCGCCCCGTTCTGCTCGCCGCAGTGCTGCTGGCTGCGTTGCCCACGTCTGCTGTGCTGCTCTACCAGCATCTGGGCAAGCCCGCGTCGCTGTGGATGCCGGGCGACATGACGACCGCCGCCCGCAGCGACCACACCGGTGGAGACGCGCAAATCGAATCGATGGTGAACAGCCTGGCCCAACGGCTGCGCGACACGCCTGACGACGCTCCCGGCTGGGCGCTGCTTGCCAGGTCCTACAGCACGATGGAGCGCCCCGCCGACGCCGTCGCCGCCTATGCGAAGGCGGTGGCCCTTGCCCCCGAGGTCGCCAGCCTGCGTGCCGATTACGCCGACGCACTCGCAACCGCCCAGGGCGGCACCCTGGCTGGTGCACCCATCGAGCAGGTGCGCCTAGCCCTGAAGGCCGACCCGGACGAGCCCAAAGCGCTGGCCCTGGCCGCTTCCGCCGCCGTCGAACGTGGTGACGTGAGCGATGCCATCGCCCACTGGGAGCGCCTCTACCAGTTGCTGCCGCCCGAATCTGCCGGTGCCAAGCAGATCGCCACCAACCTGGCTGCCGCGCGCGCCGATCAGCAAAAAGCACCCCGCGTCAAGTGACGCGTGCGCTGCTTCGAATTTGACCGCAAGACCCGGAGTGTCCCGCCAGGGGGCCACACCTACAGTACAGTCATCCCAGTCCATTGGATGACGTCATGCAATCCTCCGCCCGCCCCGTACCGGACACCACCCTCGTCGAACACGACCCGCGCTGGACTCGCGTGCTGGCGCGCGATCCCTCTGCCGACGGGCAATTCGTCTATGCCGTGAAGACCACCGGCGTGTATTGCCAGCCGAGCAGCCCGTCGCGCCTGCCGCGTCCCGAAAATGTCGAGTTCTTCGACACGCCTGCCGACGCGGAGGCAGCCGGTTACCGCCCGAGCCGCCGCGCCGGCCCGGATCAGACCACCGTGCGCGCGCAGCAAACCGCGCTCGTCGCACAGGCCTGCCGACGCATCGAGGCAGCCGACACGCCGCCCACGCTCGACGCGCTCGCGCAAGACGCCGGACTAAGCCCCTATCACTTCCATCGCCTGTTCAAGAGCGTCACGGGTCTGACGCCCAAGGGTTACGCCGATGCGCATCGCGCCCGCAAGCTGCGCGCGCAACTGGGACGCGGCAGCACCGTCACCGAGGCCATCTACGACGCCGGATTCAACGCCAGCAGCCGCTTCTACGAGGCGTCGGACAACGTGCTGGGCATGACGGCCAGCCGCTACCGTGCCGGTGGCGTACAGACGACGATCCGCTTTGCCGTGGGCGAGTGCTCGCTCGGTTCCATCTTGGTCGCGCAGAGCGATCGCGGCATCTGCGCGATCCTGATGGGCGACGACCCTGACGCGCTCGTGCGCGATCTGCAGGACACCTTCCCCAAGGCCGAACTCATCGGCGGCGACGCGGGCTTTGAGGATCTGGTCGCGAAGGTAGTGGGTTTTGTCGAAGCGCCGTCCATCGGCCTGGACCTACCGCTGGACGTGCGCGGCACCGCGTTCCAGGAGCGCGTGTGGCAGGCGCTGCGCGAAGTGCCGCCCGGCAGCACCACCAGCTACACCGAGATTGCCGCGCGCATCGGTGCGCCCCAGGCCGTCCGCGCCGTTGCGCAGGCCTGCGCGGCCAATCACATCGCAGTGGCCATTCCGTGCCACCGCGTAATCCGCCGGGACGGCAACACCTCCGGTTATCGCTGGGGCGTGGAGCGCAAGCTGGCGCTGCTGGAGCGCGAGGCGCAATCCGCTGCATGAAACCCCGTGAGAACGTGGACGCTCACCGGCGCCGGCGGCCAGCCTTATGAGAGCGCCGTGCCCGGCACGCTGGGCGGGCATCGGCGTGCTCGCATCTATGGCCGCTTGGATTGCGCCGCCGCACGCCGGGCCATCGCGCGCGGCGGTTATGTGCGCCACCGCGTGTTCTTCCTGAACGAAGCCGATGCGCGCGACGCCGGCTATCGGCCCTGCGCCGTGTGCATGCCACAGGCGTATGCAGCATGGAAAGGATCGGCCGGTTGCGGGTAAAGTCGTGGGCTGAACATCGCCGACACGCTCCGCACATCATGACCAGATTCCTGCTGCTTGCCGCGCTCACCTCCCTCGCGCTGGTGGGCTGCGGCCGCTCCGACGACGCACACAAGCCTGCCGCGTCCGCCCCCGGTTCTGCACCTGCGGCCCCCGCGCCTGGCTATCCAACGCCGCTGATGCACCGGCCGCCAGCGCGCCCGCCGTCAGCGAAGCCGAACAGGCCAAGGCCGTCGACCTGGCCCGCGCCGCCATCGAGAAATACAAGCTGACCACCCTGTCGCAGGAATGCCTGTCGTTCCTGGTGGACCGAGCCGATGACACCCACAACAGCGTCGAAGTGCTGGAAAACCACACGCCGGCGTGCGGCGGCGACCCCAACACCGCCCCGCGCGTCGTCACGCTGCTCATCGACAAGAACACCGGCGCGCTGCGGAAGGACGACCCTGCCAGCGGCGAATACGTCCCGCTGAAATAAGCGCCCGCAAGACAACGCGCATAAAAAAACCGCCGAACACATCGGCGGTTTTTTTGTTGAGGTGGACTTCGCGTCAGACCACGATCGTCTGCGCTTCGCCGGCTTGCCGTGCGCGGATCTCGCCGATCTGGTAGACCGTTTCGCCCGCGTCCTTCAGGTGTGCGATGGCGGCCGGTGCGTCGGCTGGCGACACGATCACGACCATGCCGATACCGCAGTTGAACACACGGTGCATTTCGTCATCGGCCACGTTGCCGGCCTTCTGCAGCCACTGGAACAGCGGCGGCAACGTCCAGGCGTCCTTGTGCAGCACGGCGGTCAGGTTGTCTTGCAGCACGCGCGGCACGTTTTCGGTCAAACCGCCGCCGGTAATGTGCGCCATGCCCTTGACGGTCAGCTTGTCGATCAGCGACAGCAGCGGCTTCACGTAGATGCGCGTCGGCGCCATGATGGCGTCCTGCAGGCGCTGGCCGTGGAAATCGGCATTCAGGTCCGGGCGCGACACCTCGATGATCTTGCGCACCAGCGAGTAGCCGTTCGAATGCGCGCCCGACGAAGCCAGGCCCAGAGCCACGTCGCCCTCGGCAATGGTGGTGCCGTCGATGATCTTGCGCTTTTCGACCGCGCCGACGGCGAAGCCGGCCAAGTCGTATTCGCCGTCCGGGTACATGCTCGGCATTTCAGCGGTTTCGCCGCCGATCAGCGCGCAGCCGGCCAACTCGCAACCCTGGGCGATGCCCTTGACCACGGTGGCAGCGGTGTCGACGTCGAGCTTGCCGCAGGCGAAGTAATCCAGGAAGAACAGCGGCTCGGCGCCCTGCACGAGGATGTCGTTCACGCTCATGGCGACCAGATCCTGGCCAACCGTGTCGTGGCGATTCAACGCAAAGGCCAGCTTGAGCTTGGTGCCCACGCCGTCGGTGCCGGACACCAGCACCGGTTCCTGATACTTATTGGACAGCTCGAACAGCGCGCCGAAGCCGCCGATGCCGCCCAGCACGCCTTCGCGCATGGTGCGCTTGGCAAACGGCTTGATGCGATCGACAAGGGCGTCACCCGCCTCGATGTCGACGCCCGCGTCGCGGTAAGACAGGCCGGTCGATGCGGATGGGGTTTCGGAAGCGCTCATACAGTCGTCTGAATTGAAAAAACCGGGAAAGAAAGCGAGACGGCGGCGGGAAGTCACAAAAATCGGACCCGCCGGTCCAGTAAAATCGCGATTTTACCGGATGCGGCCGTCCCGATGGCCGCTTTTCCGACTCCTCCACCCCCGCCATCGGAACCGTCGCCCCATGAACGCCCCCGTGCTGTCGCAGGAAACCAAGCGCACGCTCGCCTGGATCGCCGTGGCGCTTGTCTTCCTGGCCCTGCTCAAGGCGCTGGCGCCGACGCTCACGCCCTTCGTCTTCGCGTTCATCCTGTCGTACATCCTGCACCCGGGCGTGGAATGGCTGCAGCGCCATCGCGTACCGCGCGTGCTGGGCGTGTTTCTGATGATCCTGGTGCTGACGGTGGTGGGCGTGGCGCTGATGCTGCTGATCCTGGCGGTCCTGCAGCGGGAGATTCCGGCCATCCGCGAGCAACTGCCCGGAATGCTTGCCAAGCTCAACGCGTTTCTATCGCCCAAGCTGGACGAGTTGGGCCTGCATGTCAGCTTTGACTTTCCGGGCCTGCGCGCGCTGCTCACGGAACAGCTCGCCGCCAGTCCGGACGACGTGGTGGCCCGGGTACTGACTTATCTGCGCGTGTCGGGCTCGGCGGCCGTCCAGGTGCTGGGCCTCTTCTTCCTCGTGCCGATCGTGATGTTCTACCTGCTGATGGACTGGAACATGCTCATGCGCCGCGTCGAAACGGCCGTGCCGCGTCGCTGGCTGCCAAAAGCGCGCGAATTGGCCGCTGAAACCGATGGCCTGCTCTCCCAATACCTGCGCGGGCAGATCATCGTGATGCTGGTGCTGGCGGTGTACTACTCGGCGGGGCTTGCCCTGGCCGGCTTTGACGTGGCGCTGCCGGTGGGCATCTTCACGGGGCTTGCCGTGTTCATTCCGTATATCGGCTTTGGCGTGGGGCTTACGCTGGCCATCCTTGCCGCACTGTTGCAGTTCGGCAACCTCTACGGCTTGCTGGCAGTGGCCGTGGTGTACGGCATCGGCCAATTTCTGGAAGGCTTCTACCTGACGCCCCGCCTGGTGGGCGAACGCATCGGCCTGCATCCGCTGGCGGTCATCCTCGCCTTGCTGGCTTTTGGCCAATTGTTCGGTTTTTTCGGTATCCTCCTCGCCCTACCGATGAGCGCTGTGCTGCTGGTCGGTTTGCGGCAGATCCGGAAGCTTTACCTCGGCAGCCGGCTCTACCAGGACTGAAAGCCACCCATGGCAACTGAAGGCAACTGAAAAGTACGGCGACTCCACTCCACGTTTCATGGCCACACCCGAACAGCTCCCGCTCGAACTCGGTGCGACACCCGCCCCGACCTTCGACAACTTCGTCGCCACCGGCAACGAAGAGGCGGTGCTGCGCCTGCGCGCCCTGATTCCGCAGGTGGTGGACGGCACCGCCACAGACCGCCTGGTCTACCTTTGGGGCGAGGAAGGCAGCGGCCGCAGCCACCTGCTGCAAGCCATCTGCGCCCAGACCGAGGCTGGCGGCTACGAAGTCCGCACGCTGGAACCCGACGCCCCGCCCGAAGCCTTCGAATTCGACCCCACCATTACCGTCTGGACCATTGATGACGCCGAGCGGCTTGACGAATGGGCGCAGATCGCCGTGTTCAACCTCGTCAATGAAGTGCGCGCGCACCCGCATGCCGCCATCGCCATCTCCGGGGCTGCCGCGCCAATGGCGATGCCGCTGCGTGAAGACCTGCGCACCCGCTTGGGTTGGGGCTTGGTTTACTGGCTGCGCCCCCTGTCCGACGCCGACAAGGTGGAAGCGCTGCGTCAGGCCGCTCGCGAACGCGGCATGCAGCTTTCGGCCGATGTGCCGCAGTGGCTCGTGACGCACTCCTACCGCGACATGCCGAGCCTGATGGCCCTGCTGGACGCCCTCGACACCTATTCGCTCGCCCGCAAGCGCGCCGTCACCCTGCCGCTCGTGCGCGACATGCTCGCGTTGATGAAGTGATCGGGGCCCTGGTGCGGCCGGTTATGTAACGTTCGGGTAAAATCGCGCCCCATGAATCTGGCCCTCTTCGACCTCGATCACACCCTCATCCCCACCGACAGCGACCACGAGTGGGGACGCTTCCTCATCCGCCGCGGCGTGGTGGATGCGTCCGAATACCAGCGCAAGAACGATCAGTTCTATGCCGATTACAAGGCCGGCACGCTGGATATCCACGCGTTTCTGCGCTTTGCCCTGGCACCGCTGGCCGCCCACCCCCGCGACACGCTCGCCCAGTGGCACGCCGAGTTCATGCACGACGTGATCCGTCCGAAGATCACGCCACAGGCGCAAGCGCTGGTCTACAAGCATCTGGACGCCGGCGACCTGTGCTGCGTGGTCACCGCCACCAACAGCTTTGTCACCCGCCCGATTGCCGAGGCGTTCGGCATCGATCACCTGATCGCCACCGAACCGGCCACCGCCGACGGCAGACCGGACAGCGCCTTCACCGGCGATGTGGCCGGCACACCGAGCTTCCGTGAAGGCAAGGTTGCGCGCGTGCACGAGTGGCTGGCCAACATGGGCCGGGGCTGGAGCGATTTCGAGCGCAGTACCTTCTACAGCGATTCGGCCAACGACGTGCCGCTGCTGGAAGAAGTGACCGACCCCGTCGCCACCAACCCGGACGACACGCTGCGCAACCTCGCAGCCGCGCGCAACTGGCGCATCATGGATCTCTTCTAAGCAGGGCGTGGCGTGATCAAGAAACTCATCAATCGCCTGCTGGGCAAAACCTCCGCAGAGCCTCAGGCACCCGCTGAACCCGGGGCGACCGCCGCCAGGAAGACCCGCGCGCCCAAGGCACCGAAGGTGGCCAAGGCTCGCACCAAGGCCTCCGCCGGTGGCGTGCCGCGCCAGGCGCGCGTGTGGAGCGTGGACGAGCACGGCATCGACCCGAAGCTACTCTCGCGCAACGCGGTCAAGGTCACGTCCACGCTGCAGGACGCCGGCTATGCCGCCTTCATCGTGGGCGGCGCCGTGCGCGATTTGCTGCTCGGCATCAAGCCGAAGGACTTTGATGTGGCGACCAACGCCACGCCCGATCAGGTTCAGGCGCTGTTCCGCCGCTCGCGCATCATCGGACGCCGCTTCCAGATCGTGCACGTCACGTTCTACGGCGGACGCGATCAGGAAATCATCGAAGTCTCGACCTTCCGCGCGCTCGTCGACGCGGTGGACGCCGAGCAGGTGCCCGCCGGCAAGCGCGTCAAGCGCACCGAGCTGGACCACCACACGCACGCCGTCGACGCCAGCGGCCGCGTGCTGCGCGACAACGTCTGGGGCACCCAGGCCGAAGACGCCACCCGCCGCGACTTCACCGTCAACGCGATGTACTACAACCCCGCCGACGAAACCGTGCATGACTACCATCACGGTATGGAAGACATGCGCGCGCGTACGCTGCGCATGATCGGCGATCCGCTCACCCGCTACCGCGAAGACCCGGTCCGTATGCTGCGCGTGGTGCGCTTCGCGGCCAAGACAGGTTTCGACATCGACCCCGACACGCGCGCGCCGATCGCGGAGCTGGGCCCGCTGATCCACAACGTGCCGGCCGCACGCCTGTTCGACGAGATGCTGAAGCTGCTGATGTCGGGCCACGCCTGGGCATCGCTGCAGGAACTGCGCAAGGCGGGCCTGCACCGCGGCCTGCTGCCGCTGCTGGACGTCGCACTGGAGCAGCCGATGGGCCAGCGCTTCGTGCAGCTTGCCCTCGACAACACCGACGATCGCGTCAAGGCCGGCAAGCCGGTCTCGCCGGGCTTCCTGTTTGCCTCGCTGCTGTGGCATCACGTGGTCGAGCACTGGAACCGCCGCCGCGCCGCCGGCGAGCCGCTGATCCCCGCGCTGCACACCGCCATGGACGAAGTGCTCGATCGCCAGACCGAGCAACTCGCCATCCAGCGCCGCTTTACCTCCGACATGAAGGAAATCTGGAGCATGCAGCCGCGCTTTGAGAAGCGCTCGGGCCGCATGCCATATCGCTTGCTCGAATCGCCGCGCTTCCGCGCCGGTTACGACTTCCTCGTGTTGCGTTGTGCGTCGGGCGAATTGCCGCAAGAACTGGCCGACTGGTGGACCGATTTCCAGAGCGGCGATGGCGAAGCCCGCGAAGCCCTCATGGCACTAGCCAAGCACGCACCGAGCCCCTCTGCAAATACCGGTTCGGCCAGCCCGGGCAAGCGGCGTCGCCGCCGACGTGGTCCGGCAAAATCGGATACAGTCGTTGACGTCAATCCGGGAAGTTCGGAGGAAACGTGAAGACAGTGGCGTACATCGGCATCGGCGCCAACCTGGGCGACGCACGCCAGGCAGTGAAAGACGCCGTGGTCTGCCTCGCGCAGCAGGTCGGCATCACCGTCACCGGCAAATCGAGCCTGTATCGCAGCGCGCCCGTCGAATCCAGCGGCGACGATTACATCAACGCCGTGGTGCGCATCGATACGCATTTCACTGCCGACCAGCTGCTTCGCATCTGTCATCACATCGAGGACCAGTTCGGCCGCGAGCGCCCGTTCCACAACGCGCCGCGCACGCTCGACCTGGACTTGCTGCTCTACGGCGACCACGTCCTCACCTCACCCGAGCTGACGGTACCCCACCCACGCGTGGGCCAACGCGCCTTTACCCTGCTGCCCCTGCATGAACTGGCGCCCGATCTCGTGATTCCGGGCATTGGTGCCGTGGCGGCACTGCTGCCCGGCGTGGCCGACCAGCGGATCGAAAAGACCATGATGTGCCAGTGCATGCGCGCCAAGCAGCCTGCCGCCTGATCATAGGCACCACACAAATCACCCGCTGATGGCACTGGATCACCTGCGCCGCATCGTTGTCGAAGGGCCCATTGGCGTGGGCAAGACGGCGCTGGCCCAGCGTCTGGCCGATCATCTGCGCGCGTCGACGCTGTTCGAAACGCCTGCCGAAAACGCCTTCATCGCCCACTTTTACGAAGACCCCGCGCGCTATGCGCTGCCGGTGCAGCTGCGCTTCCTGCTGCAGCGTGCCGAGCGCCTGAAGGCATGGCACAAGGCGACGCTTGCCGGAGAGCGCATCGTCGCTGACAGCTTCCTGCCGCGCGACCGCCTGTTCGCCCAGCTCACGCTGCCCGCCGATGAACTCGCGCTGTACGACGCAATGGCCAATGCGCTGGCCCTGCCGCAACAGCGCATCGATCTCGTCGTCTGTCTGCAGGCGCGCGCAGAGGACCTTCTGCCACGCGTCACCCGTCGGGCCGTTCCTTACGAAACCGGCATCGATGCGGAGTATCTCGAACGCATCTGCGCCGCGTACGGCGAGCTGTTTCTGTATTACGATGCCGCACCGACGATGATCGTCGACACCGCTGCCTTCGACCCCGCAGGCAACGACGACGATTTCCGCACCTTGCTCGCCCGCATCGACGCGATGCGCGGGCCCAAGGAATTCATCAAGCTGGCAACGCGCTAGTCGACGCACCACATGGTCTGCGTGGGCGGTCGCGATGCCCCAATGAGTCTCAGTCCATGAGCTATCTCCAGGAATCGAACCGCAAGGCCGTCACGGTGACTTCGCTGCAGGCCATGCGCGCCGCCGGCGAGCGCATCGCCATGTTGACGGCTTATGACTCCAGCTTCGCCGCCCTGATGGATCGCAACGGCACCGACGTGCTGCTCGTCGGCGATTCGCTCGGCAACGTGATGCAGGGCCAGAAGACCACGCTGCCCGTTACGCTCGATCACATCGTCTATCACACCGAATGCGTATCGCGCGGCATCGAGAAAGCGCTGCTCGTATCCGACCTGCCGTTCGGCACCTATGGCACGCCCGAGCAGGCTTTCCACAGCGCCGTGCGCGTGATGCAGGCCGGCGCGCAGATGGTCAAGCTCGAAGGCGGCGTGTGGCTCGCGCCGACCATCAAGTTCCTGGTTGAACGCAGCATCCCCGTGTGCGCGCACATCGGCCTGACGCCGCAATCGGTGCATGCATTTGGCGGCTTCAAAGTGCAGGGCCGCGGCGACGAGGCGGCCGCACAACTGAAGGCCGACGCGCTGGCCGTGCAGGACGCCGGCGCGCAACTCGTCGTCATGGAAGCCATCCCGGCTGGGCTGGCCGGTGAAGTCACGCGTCTGCTTGCCATTCCGACCATCGGCATCGGCGCCGGGTTGGAGTGCTCCGGCCAGGTGCTCGTCATGCACGATATGCTGGGCGTGTTCCCGGGTCATCGCCCCAAATTCGTACGCAACTTCATGGACGGGCAGACCACCATCGATGGTGCCGTCGCCGCCTATGTGGCTGCCGTCAAGGACGGTACGTTCCCCGGCCCGGAACACACCTTCGCCTGAGCGGCATCCGCATGGAAATCTGGTCGGCCACCGTCGACGCCTTCGCCCTGCTTGCCAGCGGCGATGCGGCGTTGTGGCGGATCGTCTGGGTGTCGTTGAAGGTGGCGATCGCGGGGCTGCTGCTGGCGGCGCCCCCCGGTCTGCTCATCGCTTACCTCATCGCCATGCACCGGTTTGCGGGGCGCCGTGCGCTGGTGGTGCTGGCGCAGGCATCGCTGTCGTTTCCGACCGTGCTGATCGGGTTGCTGCTGTATCTGCTGCTTTCGCGCCAGGGCCCGTTGGGCGGCTTCGGGCTGCTGTTCACCCAAGGCGGCATGATCCTCGGACAAGCGGTGCTTGGGCTGCCGGTGATCGTCGCGTTTGCGCTCACCACACTCGAGCGCGCGGATCCGCGTCTCGCAGAAACCGCTCGTGTGCTGGGCGCCGGGCGCGTCCGTTTGCTGTTGACGGTGTTTCGTGAATTGCGCTTCGGCCTCATGGCTGCAGTGGTGGCCGGCTTCGGGCGCGTCATCGCCGAAGTGGGCTCGGCTCTCATGGTCGGCGGCAACATCGAGGGCGTCACGCGCACCATGACCACCGCGATTGCGCTGGAAACAAGCAAGGGCGAGTTCGCACAAGGCATCGCGCTGGGCATCGTGCTGATCGTGCTGGCACTGCTCGTCAACCTTGTGCTGGCGTGGTTGCAAGGGGCTGGCAACTATCGCAGGGAGCCGGCATGAGTGCGTCGTCGCAGCCCACGATGGTGTTTGAAGGCTTGCGCTGCCAGCACGGCGCGCGCGTTCTGTTCGAGATTCCGCGTCTGGCGCTGTCGGCAGGGCACGCGATCGTCATTACCGGCGCAAACGGTGTCGGCAAGACAACGTTGCTGCGCATGCTGGCCGGGCTCGCACCCGCCCATGGTGCGACCGTCGATTTGGGCCGCGGGCAGCAGGCGCTATCGCCCTACCCGGCCGAGCTGCGCGCGCGGCTGACTTACGTGCACCAGCATCCCTACCTGTTCCGCACTTCGGTACGCGCGAATCTTGCTTATGGGCTCATCACGGGCGCGCATCGCGCGGCACGTGCAGAGTTGAATGCCCGCGTCGACGATGCGCTGCGCTGGGCGGGCCTGCAACATGTGGTGGATGTGCCGCCCGAGCGCCTGTCCGGCGGCGAAACGCAACGTCTTGCATTGGCGCGGGCGCGCGCTCTGCACACGGACGTGCTGCTGCTCGACGAACCGACGTCGAACCTGGACGGCGCCGCACGCGAGCAAGTCATTGCACTTGTGGGAGAACTGGCAGCAGAGGGCCGCACGCTGCTGATGGTCTGCCACGACCGCGAACTCATCAACCTGCCCGGCGTGGCGCGCTGGAAGCTAGAGCACGTCGACGGACAGGGCCGGCTCGAAATGCGCGGGCACCACGCCGCGTAGGGCATTGCATACGGCGATGGCCTCGGCGCGGGCGACATCCGCGCGGGTGAGCAAGCGCTCTTGCAGCGGCCCGCCCAGCCACGGCGAAGCGTCTTTCAGCAGCACGGCGCGCATCACCCCCGGCAAGACCCCCGCTGACAGCGGCGGCGTCCACCACGCGCCATCGAGCTTGACCAGCAACGTGCTGCGCCCGCCTTCGGCCAGGGTGCCATCGGCGTTGAAGAACACCGCATCGAATGCACCCTCGCGCTCGGCCGCCTGCCAGGCAGCGTCGTAGCCTTCGCGCAACGTGGTCTTGTGCGTCGGCAGACTGTGCGTGATCTCGCGCGATTGCGGCGCAACGAGCAGGCGGACCGGCGCATCCCAGCTCGCATGCAGCGGCGACAGCGGCACGGCCGATACGTTTGCCGAGCCATTCGGCGTCAGCAATAAGCGCATCCGATAAGCGCCCTCGCCTTCGAGCGTTGCGCACGCACGCGCCACGTCATTCGTCAGCACAGTGCGATCGAACGGGAAACCGAATGCGGCCGCCGACCGCTCCAGCCGCGCCAGATGCCAATCCAGCAGTGGCACGCCCTCGCGCGTCGCGCGCATCGTCTCGAACAACGACAACCCCGGGTCAAGCGCCGTCACGAAGCGCGCTTTCAGTTGGCACTCCGCATATTCGTCGTCGGCGACGCTGTCATGCACGATGCCGGAGCCGATGCCAAGTTCGCCGCGGCGCAGCCCATCGGTGCCGGGCGCGCTCAGCACCAGCGTGCGGATCGCCACCGAGAAACATGCATCGCCCATCGCGCGATCGTCGGCAGGCGCATCGATCCAGCCGATCGCGCCGGTGTACAGGCCGCGCGGCTCCGGCTCCAGCGCCTTGATGATTTCCATCGTCCGCCGCTTGGGCGCGCCCGTGATGGAGCCGCACGGAAACAACGCGCGCAGGCAATCGGCGAAGCCGGTGGCGGGCGGAATCTCGGCCTCCACCGTCGATGTCATCTGCAGCACGCTGCCGAACGGCGTCACCTCGAACAACGCCGGCACGCGCACCGACCCCGCGCGCGCGAGGCGGCCCAGATCGTTGCGCAAGAGGTCGACGATCATCAAGTTCTCGGCGCGGTTCTTTTCGTCTGCGGCCAGCGCGATGGCGCGGGCTTCGTCGACTTCGACGTCGCCCGAGGCTGGCGCGGTGCCCTTCATCGGCCGCGCGACAAGCTGGCCCGCGCGATGCGAAAAGAACAGCTCCGGCGAGCACGACAGAATCGCGGCGCCTTCGGGCAGCCCGATGAAGGCGCCGTACGGCACCGGCTGGCGCGCACGCAGACGCCGATACAACGCCGCCGGCGCGCCGAACGCAGTCATGCGCAGCCGGTACGTGTAGTTGACTTCGTAAGTGTCGCCCGCCGCAATCCAGTCGTGGATGCGCGCGACGGCGTTGGTATAGGTGGCGTGATCAACGCTGGCCGCACAGTCAAACAGACCGGCTGCACCGGTTGCGTCATGCCAGGCGTCGAACAGCCTATCGACCTCTGCCGGCGACAGCACCTGCATCGTGCGAAACAGCAGCACGCGCAGGCGGCCGTCGTGGCCGGGCAATGAAGAAGAGATTTCGGTGGAAGCCGGCAGGCCGACCAGCGGCTCGCCAAACTCGTACGGCGCAACGATCAGGGCATGCAAACCCTGGCGCCAGGCGGCGCGAAGGTCATCGTCCACCCCATCCAGGATGCCGGCCGGCCGGAAGAACTCGCCGGCATAACCGGTGTACCAACGCGAGCACGGCGCACCGCCCGAGGTGGCATCGTCCAGCAGCGCGAACGGCGCGCCGGCCTTTGGCGCTTGGAGCGGCTGCATGACGAAGTCCTGATCGAAGAGTTGGTGTTCAAGAAGCCTCGAAAAGCGTAGCGAGCGGCCCGAGGTTGGTACGAGAAGCGCAGCCGTACATCGGTACGACGAGCATCACAGTGCCAAGCTCGGGCCGCGCAGTAGCTTTGCGCGGCTTCTTACGAGGAGAAGAAGTTCTTCACCTTGTCCATCCACGACTGCTCCTGCGGGCTGTGCCGCGAGCCGCCTTCGTGCACGGACTTGTCGAACTGCTTGAGCAGCTCCTTCTGGTGCTCCGTCAGCTTGACCGGGGTCTCGATGTTGATGTGCACATAGAGATCGCCCGCATAGCCCGAACGCACGCCCTTGATGCCCTTGCCGCGCAGGCGGAACGTCTTGCCGGCCTGGGTGCCCTCGGGCACCGTGAACGAGGCGCGCCCGCCCAATGTCGGCACTTCGATATCGCCGCCAATGGCTGCCGTCGCAAACGAAATCGGCATCTGGCAATGCAGGTCATCGCCGTCGCGCTCGAACACCGGGTGCGGCTTGATGTGGATTTCCACATACAGATCGCCCGGCGGCCCGCCGTTGATGCCCGGCTCGCCATTCCCCGATGAACGGATGCGCATGCCTTCGTCGATGCCGGCGGGGATCTTCACTTCCAGCGTCTTCTGGCTCTTCAGCTTGCCCTGGCCGTGGCACTTGGTACACGGCTTGGGGATGTACTTGCCGCTGCCGTGGCACTTCGGGCAGGTCTGCTGCATCGTGAAGAAGCCCTGCGACACACGGACCTGACCGGCGCCGTGGCACGTCGGGCAGGTCTCCACGCTCGAGCCCGGCTCGGCGCCCTTGCCGTGGCAGTGGTCGCACTCGTCCCAGTGCGGCACTCGGATCTGCGTGTCGTAGCCATGCGCGGCCTGCTCCAGCGTGATCTCCATGCTGTAGCGCAGGTCAGCACCGCGATACATCTGCGGGCCGCCGCCGCGGCGCCCGCCCTGGCCTTGGGCTTGACCGAAGATGTCGCCAAAGATGTCGCCGAAGGCTTCGGCAAAGCCCCCGCCAAAGCCTGCACCGCCCGCGCCGAAGCCGCCGGCCATGTTAGGGTCGACGCCCGCGTGGCCGTACTGGTCGTAGGCAGCTTTCTTTTCTGCATCGGAGAGCATCTCGTAGGCCTCTTTGGCCTCCTTGAATTTCTCTTCCGCTTCCTTGCTGTCCGGATTGCGGTCCGGGTGGTACTTCATCGCGAGCTTGCGATACGCCTTCTTGATCTCGTCGTCGCTCGCGTTTTTGCCCACCCCGAGCACTTCGTAGTAATCACGTTTTGCCATGGTGGCTTCAGTCGTCGCCTGTTTTTTACTGCGTGTCGAATAGCAAAAAAGCCGAGCGTGACATCAGGTGCGTCCCGCACAACCCGATGACCACTGCCCGGCGTACCGTAACGTCCGCCTGGCGGACGATCTGGCTTACTTCTTGTCGTTCACTTCCTTGAACTCGGCGTCGACGACGTTATCGTCGTGCGGAGCGCCTTGTCCGGCTTGCGCGCCTGCCTGGGCACCGGCACTCTGTTCAGCACCAGCGGCCTCGCCCTTGGCTTGCATGTCGGCGTAAACCTTCTCGCCGAGCTTCTGCGAGGCGGTGGCTAGCGCTTCGGTCTTGGCGTCGATCGCGGCCTTGTCGGTGCCCTTCAGGGTCTCTTCAAGTTCCTTGATCGCGGCTTCGATCTTGTCCTTCTCGCCAGCTTCCAGCTTGTCGCCGTACTCGCCCAGTGCCTTCTTGGTCGAGTGCACCAGCGCTTCACCCTGGTTGCGGGAGTCGACCAGTTCGCGCAGCTTCTTGTCTTCCTCGGCGTTGGCCTCGGCGTCCTTCACCATGCGCTCGATCTCGGCTTCCGACAGGCCGGAACTTGCCTTGATCGTGATCTTGTTTTCCTTGCCGGTCGCCTTGTCCTTGGCGCCCACGTGCAGGATACCGTTGGCGTCGATGTCGAACGACACTTCAATCTGCGGCGTGCCGCGCGGTGCCGGCGGAATGCCTTCCAGGTTGAATTCGCCGAGCAACTTGTTGCCGGAAGCCATCTCGCGCTCGCCCTGGTAGACCTTGATCGTCACGGCCGGCTGGTTGTCGTCAGCAGTCGAGAATGTCTGCGAGAACTTGGTCGGGATGGTCGTGTTCTTGCCGATCATCTTGGTCATCACGCCACCCAGCGTTTCGATGCCCAGCGACAGCGGCGTCACGTCCAGCAGCAGCACGTCGGTACGGTCACCGCCGAGCACCTGGCCCTGGATGGCGGCGCCCACGGCAACGGCCTCGTCCGGGTTCACGTCCTTGCGGGCTTCCTTGCCGAAGAACTCCTTCACCTTCTCCTGCACCTTCGGCATACGCGTCATGCCGCCCACCAGGATCACGTCGTGGATGTCCGACACCTTCACGCCTGCATCCTTGATGGCGGTGCGGCACGGATCGATCGTGCGGGCGATCAGGTCTTCGACCAGCGCTTCCAACTTGGCGCGCGTGATCTTCAGGTTCAAGTGCTTCGGACCCGAGGCATCCGCCGTGATGTACGGCAGGTTGATTTCGGTCTGCTGCGTGCTCGACAGCTCGATCTTGGCCTTTTCAGCGGCTTCCTTCAGGCGTTGCAGCGCGAGCACGTCCTTCGACAGGTCGACGCCCTGCTCCTTCTTGAACTCGCCGATGATGTAATCGATGATGCGCTGGTCGAAATCTTCGCCGCCCAGGAACGTATCGCCGTTGGTCGACAGCACTTCGAACTGCTTCTCGCCGTCCACGTCGGCAATCTCGATGATCGAGATGTCGAACGTGCCGCCGCCGAGGTCGTACACGGCGATCTTGCGGTCGCCCTTCTCGTTCTTGTCCAGGCCGAATGCCAGCGCAGCCGCGGTCGGCTCGTTGATGATGCGCTTGACGTCCAGACCGGCGATGCGGCCGGCATCCTTGGTGGCTTGGCGCTGCGAATCGTTGAAGTACGCCGGCACCGTGATCACGGCTTCGGTCACTTCCTCGCCCAGGTAGTCCTCGGCGGTTTTCTTCATCTTGCGCAGGACTTCAGCGGAAATCTGCGGCGGCGCCAGCTTCTGGCCACGCACTTCCACCCAGGCGTCGCCGTTGTCGGCCTTGGTGATGGTGTACGGCATCAGGCCGATGTCCTTCTGGACCTCTTTTTCTTCAAACTTGCGGCCGATCAGGCGCTTGACGGCATACAGCGTGTTCTTCGGGTTGGTCACCGCCTGGCGCTTGGCCGGGGCACCGACCAGGATCTCGCCGTCTTCCATGTAGGCGATGATCGACGGGGTGGTGCGTGCGCCTTCGGCGTTTTCGATCACCTTGGGGGTGTTGCCCTCCATGATGGCGACGCAGCTATTGGTGGTACCCAAGTCGATACCGATGATTTTGCCCATGTTCTTGCTCCTCGAATCTGGTGTCAGGACTGCACTGAATACAAACTTGGATCGGATGTGGGAGTGCCGTCCGGCTTTTCAAGGCCGAATTTTGAAAAGTTGAGCATTTTGGCCGGTTTTTCTTGGGAAAGCACCCGAAAACGTGCGCTACCGGGCAAAAACGTGCGTTTCGAACGCCCGCAGCCTCAAACCGGGCACAAAAGGTCTCGGTGTTACCCTTGCGCGCATTGCCACGTGCCGGACGCCAACCCGGCTTTTGCGCCCATGCCTTCGCATCCGCTTCGATCCATTCTTGGCGCTGCGCTCCTTGCCGCATGCGCCGTGCCCTCTGCCGATGCCGCCGTTGCCCTGCTCCAGCCTTCCCGCCGCATCGACGCCAACCAGCCCTTCACCCTGACCCTGGTCGTTTCCGGCGACGCCGCGCAGCGCAGCTACGCGGTACCGGCCAGGCTACGCGTCACGGCCACCGCGGATCTGCAAGGCACTGTGGAAGTGATCCTCCACCGACTTAACGCGGGGGCGGAGACCCTGCATCTGCGTCCGGGGCAGGTCCGCACCATCGCCTACACGGGCACGCTGCCAGAGGTGCTGCGTGGTACGGTTCGAATCGATGTTCCCGATCTGGATGCGGCACCGGTACTGGTCACACTCGTGCGCGGCCCTGACGCTCCGCAGATCGCTGCGGAAGGCGCACCCGATGGCGCTGTCCGCAACGCCGCGGCCGAAGCGATCCGGCCAGACGGCGCGCTGGGCACCAACCCCAGCGCCCCAGCTGCCAGCGCAACCGCTACACCCCCCATTCCCGTAGCCGTGGCGGGCAGCGGCGAGGCTGCCCGCCCGCCCGAAGAAACCGCGCGTCTGACTTTCCACGAACCCATGTTCGCCGCCATCGGGGCGCACGAAGGGTTGAACGCCAAGTTCCAGCTGAGCTTCAAATTTCGGATTTTTCAGCCGGAAAACCCGGCATCGGCAGCGCTGCTGGATAACCTGTACTTCGGATATACGCAGTTCTCGCTATGGGATCTGGGCAAGGAATCGGCGCCATTCCGGGATACGAATTACCGGCCGAGCGTCTTCTATTACCGCCCCGACACGGGCATCCATGGCGGTGCGCTCACACGGCTGTCGTTCGCGGGCGGCATCGAGCACGAATCGAACGGCCGCGGCGGCGATGCCTCACGCGCCATCAACACCGTCTTCGTACGACCGACATTCCACTTTGGTGACCTGAATGATTTCCACTGGAAGTTCGAGCCCAAGCTTTACGCCTACCTCACACGCAGCGGCAACACCGATATCGCGCACTACCGTGGCTTTGGCGATTTCCGCGTGTCGTACGGTGCGCCCAACGGCTGGGAACTGGCCGCCACGCTGCGCAAGGGCACCCGTAAGGCCTATGGGAGCGTGGACGCGCAAGTGACATACCCCATGAGCCGGATCTTCACCGGCACGGCCGGCTATCTGTTCATTCAGTATTTCACCGGCTATGGCGAGAGCCTGCTGGACTACAACCGCAAGCTGGGCTCGCAGTTGCGCGTCGGGTACAGCCTCTCGCGATAGGACGCAGCCGGCTTACAGCGTGTGCTGGCCTGCGGCCTCCGGCTGGAACGCCACGCGATCGATGCGCAACGAACGCTGAGCACCATTGGGCGCGGAGTATTTGACCGACTTGCCCGCGCGCGCGCCCAGCAGCGCAGCGCCCATGGGCGAGAGCACCGACAGCTTGGCCGACGCCACGTTGGCCTCTTCCGGGTAGACGAGCGTCCACTCTTGCTCTGCACCGGTGTCATCCACCACGCACACGACCGAGTTCATGGTCACCACATCGGCGGGAATCTTGTTGCCGGGCACCACATTGGCACGTGCAATCAGGTCGTCGACCAGACCTGCCAGCGGCGAGTTGCTGCCGGCGCGGTTGGCGGCGTTTTCCAGCCGGGTGAGGTCCAGCTCGGTCAAGTAGATGGCGGCTGCTTTGGCCATGACGATCTCCTACAAGTCTGTGTTCAACACGAAGCAAAGCCGCTGCCGATCGCCCTACAGGGCCAACGCAAAGCAGCGGCAAGGAAACCAGCGGGCACGCAGGCCGGCCGGCGGGTAACACGCACTAAAACTGCTGGTGAAAGAGAGCGAGCCCGGCGGCAACGTGCCGCAGGGGCACTAGAACGACCGCCGGGCGGCGGCAAGGGCCGCGGTCATCGCCTGAGCGGCGCGCGGCAAGGTGCGCGCCATGCGCTTGGGGCGCACAGCACGGAAAGGCGAAGCAAGAAAGAAGGCCGCAGCCATGGGCATCGACGTCATGATGGTCGCAGCCTCAGACAAGCGGCTTGCCGGCCAGCTTGTTGCGCGCATTGGCAACGGCGGCGGCAAACTGCGCGTGGCCATGCCAGCCGGTCGCCCGGCCCAGCTTCTTGCCACGATGGAAAAACATGAACACGGGAATACCGTGGAGGGCAAAGCGCTGGCCCAACTCCGGGTGCGCGTAGACGTTGGCATGGAGCCACTTCAGCCCCAGTTCACGCACAGCACCGGATTGCGCAAGCATGGCCTTCTTGGCCATTTCGCAGTTGAAGCAATCGACGCCCCAGAAAAACACGCACACCAGCGCATCCCCCGCAGCGGCGACGGCCGCGTCGAAGGTCTCGGTATTCACTTCGCGCATGCCGAACGCCGCGAACGCGGTCTTGTCGACCGGGATCGCACCGTGGGCATCTGGCGAAGTGGCTGTGCTGTGGAGCATGGGGCGCGTTTGCCTTACTTAGGCGCTGCCACCGTCACGAGGGCCGGACGCAGCACGCGGTCAGCCAGCGTGTAACCGCGCTGGAGGACGGCGACCACGGTATTGGCCTCCTGATCTGCCGGCACCATCGAAATGGCTTGATGACGATGGGGGTCGAACTTTTCCCCCACCGGGTTCAACTCGGTGACTCGGCCCTTTTCGAATGCGGCATACAACTGCTTGAGCGTCAGTTCAACGCCCTCGCGCAGTTTGGCGGCATCGCCCGAAGTGTCGGCCAAGGCGGCTTGCAGGCTGTCCATGACGGGCAGCAGATATTCGGCGAAGCCTTCGATGGCGAATTTGTGGGCCTTGGCCACATCGTCCTGACCACGGCGGCGGATGTTCTCGCATTCGGCGGTGGCGCGGGCCCAGTTTTCGTAGTTCTGGCGGGCCTTCTCTTCCGCGGCTTCGAGTTGACGGCGCAGTTCAGCGACGTCTACGTCAGCCACGGCTTCTGCCACGGCGGCTTCGTCACCGGCGACAGCCTGGGCGTCCGCGCTTGCGCGCTGCGCCTGGCTCGAATAGGCATGGGCCGCTTGGCCCGTCGCCGATGCGTTCGGCTGGGTGGCTTGGCTGTCCGATGGCATGTCCGAGTTCGAGGGGGTGTCCGAAGTGTGTTTCATAGCGCTGGATAAAGGGGATCGACGCACGGCATGTGCCCGGAATCGATCCGCTGGATTTTTACAAACGATTTGTCCCCGTTATGGGGCATTTGGCGCGCTTTTCAAGGGCGCCGGATGCGCGACAACTGTGCGCCGTGCATCACGAAATATGGGGTTACAACTTTCATCAGACTGCCACGGCACAGCAATTGCGACGCCCCAATTGGCCGCCTATGATGCAAGAAAAAATTGGGGGGCGCGAGCTTCATTGAGGGTTCGTACCATGCATAACAAATTGCCCGTTCTGACCGTGCTCCTGCTGTTGACCCTGACCGCAGCCACAACGTTCATTTGCCTGTCTGGCGCCGTCACGCCGCGTTATACGGAGTACGGTAGCGGTAAGGCATTTTTCAAGCATTACATCATCAAGCCTGCACAGATGCAGCAGATGCCGCGCGGCTTGATGAGCGTGTCAAGTTAGCACACACTCGCGCGGATCGCTTCATTCTCCGCCGAGTTTGTCGATGCGCCGCCGGTCTCGCTTAGTGGGCCGGCCGGCAATTTGTGTGGCGGGTTCCCGATACAGTCGGCGTTTGTCGGCGCTCTCCTGGCGTTTTAAGCGGCTGATGTCCGTCTCGGCATAGAGGGTTTGAGCGACCGAAGCCGGGCCGCGCACTTCCGCCAGCGCCAATACCTCCACTTCCCACTGCTGTTCATGCGCGTGCACGCGCACGTGATCGCCGATTTTGACTTCTTTGGCGGGGCGAACCCCCTGATCGTTGACCTGCACGCGACCACGCTCCACCGCATCCGTCGCCTGCGAGCGCGTCTTGAAAAAGCGTGCCGCCCACAGCCATTTGTCGATGCGCACGCGATCGGCAGCGTCGGTGCTCACCTTCATGCGGCGGCCCCCTTGCTCTGCGCACGCGTGCGGCTGGCCTCCAGTACATGCGGATGCGTAAGGGTGAGCGGCCAGCCCTGCAGATGCGCCAGCGCGATGTCGGCAATGCCGGCAATCCACGCTTCGCTGTCGTTCAGGCACGGGATGTAGTGGAACTCCTTGCCGCCGGCGACACGGAAGGTCGACTGCCCTTCCATGGCGATCTCTTCCAGCGTTTCCAGGCAATCTGCCGGAAAACCCGGGCAGAACACGTCCACACGATTGGTGCCGACGCGGCCAAGCTCTTCCAGCGTGGGCGCGGTGTACGGCTGAAGCCATTCGGCGCGGCCAAAGCGTGACTGGAACGTGACCAGATACTGACCCGGCTGCAGGCCGAGCGCCTCACCCAGCAAGCGGCCGGTCTTCAGGCATTCGCAGTGATACGGATCGCCCAATTCCAGCGTCCGTCGCGGCACACCATGGAATGACAGCACCAGCTTGTCGCCGTGCGCGAAGTCGGGCGCACCATGCTGTGCCCAATACGCCCCCACCTGCTGGTGCAGCGCATTGATGTAAGCGGGGTCATCGTGAAAATGCTTGACGAGCCGCAACTCCGGCTGATTGCGCATTTCGCCCAGCACACGGAAAACCTCATCGAAGGCCGTCGCGGTGGTGGTGCCGGAATATTGCGGATACATCGGCAGCACGAGGATGCGTTCGACGCCCTGCTTGCGCAGTGCCTGCATGACGGACGGGATCGACGGATTGCCGTAGCGCATCGCGCAGGCAACCACCACATCGTGGCCCTGGGTGTTTAGCAACTGCTGCAACGCATGCGCCTGACGCTCGCTGTAGACGAGCAACGGCGAGCCCGTCATGTTGGCCTCGCGCAGCCATATGCTTTCGTACTTGTGCGCCGACGCCCGCGAGCGTAGCGGCACGATCAGCACGTTGAGGATGAACCACCACACGGCGCGCGGAATTTCAACCACGCGGGGGTCGGACAGGAACTGACGCAGGTAGCGGCCGACCTCGCGCGGCGATGTACCGTCAGGCGTACCGAGGTTGACGAGCAGGATCGCCGTGCGATCGGGCTGGCCGTGCTGGAACAGGGGTTCGGGCAAGAAGGGCATGGGCGCGGGTTCGCGGTAGACCGGCCGATTATACGAGCCGATTCATCGCGTGTTCCTTACGCCGCCACGGCGCCGTCCTTGACCACACCCACACACGGGTTAAGCCCCATCGCGTACGCCAGATCGGCGGGCCGGTCGATGCGCCACAGAGCGAAATCGGCCGCGCAGCCCGGAGCCAGCACGCCACACGTGCCGGACAGGCCCAGCGCTGCGGCAGCATGACGCGTGGCGCCGGTCAGCGCTTCCAGCGGCGTCAGGCGGAACAGCGTGCATGCCATGTTCATCGCCAGCAGCAGCGACGACATCGGCGATGTGCCGGGGTTGCAGTCCGTCGACACGGCCATGGGCACACCGGCGGCGCGCAGGGCGGCCATCGGCGGCAGGCGCGTTTCGCGCAGGCAGTAGAACGCGCCGGGCAGCAGCACGGCGACCGTGCCGGCTTGCGCCATGGCTGCGATGCCGGCCTCGGTCAGACATTCAAGGTGATCCGCTGACAGGCCGCCGTAGCGAGCCACCAGCGCCGCGCCGCCCTGATCCGAGAGCTGCTCGGCGTGCAGCTTGACCGGCAAGCCGTGGCGCTGCGCCGCGTCGAACATGCGCGCCGTCTGTGCGGGCGTGAAGCCAATGGTTTCGCAGAAGGCGTCAACAGCATCGACCAGACCCTCCGCAGCGAGCGCGGGCAGCACATCGGCGCAGAGATGATCGATGTAGTCATCTGCACGGCCGGCGAATTCGGGCGGCACCGCATGCGCGCCGAGGAATGTTGTTCGCACGCGCACCGGCAATGACTGGCCGAAGCGCCGTGCAACGCGCAGCATGCGGCGCTCGGTTTCGAGGTTCAGGCCGTAGCCGGACTTGATTTCGACTGTGGTGACACCTTCGGCGCGCAGCGCATTCAGGCGAGGCAGGCTGGCTTCGGCCAACGCGTCTTCGCTGGCCGCCCGCGTGGCGCGAACGGTCGAGAGGATGCCGCCGCCCGCGCGCGCGATCTCTTCGTAAGGCACGCCGTTCAGGCGCGCTTCAAATTCATTGCTGCGGTTGCCGGCGTAGACGAGGTGCGTGTGGCAATCGATCAGGCCCGGCGTGAGCCACGCGCCGCCGCCGTCGTGCTCCCGCGTGGCGCGGGCGTTGACGGGCAGATCGGCCCGGTAGCCAAGCCACGCAATGCGGCCGTTCTTGACGGCGATGGCACCGTCGCGGATCTCGCCGTAGCCGTCAGCGTCGGCGGTGAGCGTGGCGAGGTGGACGTTGGTCCAGAGCGCATCCCAGTACGGATTGGCCGGATCAGCCATGTGTGGTTCCTTGCAGGCCAATGCCGTCTGCTACCCGTGCCACTAGGCGGGCAGCAACACGTGCCGTGTGGTTGTCAATGTCGAGCGACGGGTTCAGTTCCGCCACGTCCGCCAGCCGCAGCCTGCCCGAGCTGACCACGCGATCGACGATGGGCTCGATCACGTCCATCCCCACGCCGCGTGCAGACGGTGCGCTCACGCCCGGGGCCACCGCGGCCGGCAGCACGTCCAGGCACATCGTCAGATAGACGTGGTCGACCTGACTCAGGAACACCTCGACCACCTTCAGCACGTGCGCGAGCTGCGTGACGTCCATCTCGTCGTCGTGCATCCAGCGCACGCCGAGCTGGCGCGCACGCGCGAACAGCGCTTCGGTGTTGGCGTAAGTGCTCACGCCGAGGCAGGCGTAGTGGAACGGCCAGCCTCGCCGCGCGCAGTCTTCGGCGATCTGGCGGAAGGGCGTGCCCGAGCTGCCGCGCTCGCCGGCGCGCAAATCGAAATGCGCGTCCAGGTTGAGAATGCCGATACGCGGCGGCTGGTCGGATTTTGCCGCCAGGTGCCGCGCCAAGCCGCCAAACGAGGCCCATGCGATCTCGTGCCCGCCGCCGAGCGCGATCGGAAATGCGCCGCGGTCGAGCAGATCGTGCAGCACGCCGGACAACTCGCTCTGCGCGTCTTCCAGCGCATCGCCCTGGCATGTCACGTCTCCCGCGTCGACGACCTCACGGCCGGCACGCGCGGGCAGGTTCGCCAGCATCTTGCGGATGGCAGCGGGGCCCGCCTGGGCACCGGTTCGCCCGTGGTTGCGCGCGACACCCGCATCGCAGGCAAAACCCGCCAGGGCGACGGTGTTGGCCAGCGGCGTCGATGCATCGATACGGCGCACCGTCTGGTGCCAACGCTGGCCCAGGGGGCCTTCCTCCGCATCGACGCGGCCTCGCCAGACGTTCGGTTCGGCTTGGGCGAGCATGGTCAGACGAGTGCGAGTTCGCCCACGTGCGCGCGGCACGAGTCACCCAGGTCGCCATCGAGTACGAGGCGACGGGCGGCTTCGATGTCGGGAGCGAACAGGCGATCTTCACCGTAGTACGCCACGCGCGCGCGGATGCAGCCATGTGCCTTCTGCAGCGTGTCGGACGTCGCCAGCGGCTTGTGAAAGTCGATGCCCTGCGCTGCCGCCAGCGCTTCGATGCCGACGATGGTGGCGGTGTTCTCCGCCATGTCCTGCAAACGGCGGCCGGCGAAGGTCGCCATGCTGACGTGGTCTTCCTGGTTGGCGGAGGTCGGCAGGCTGTCGACGCTGGCCGGGTGGGCGAACGTCTTGTTTTCCGAGGCCAGCGCCGCTGCCGTGACGTGCGCGATCATGAAGCCCGAGTTCAGGCCCGGTTGCTCGACCAGGAACGGCGGCAGGCCGGACAGCGTGGAGTCGATCAGCAGCGCGATGCGGCGCTCCGACAGCGCACCGATCTCGGCAATCGCCAGAGCGAGCATGTCGGCGGCAAACGCCACCGGTTCGGCGTGGAAGTTGCCGCCCGAGATCACCTCACCGGCGTCGGCGTAGACCAGCGGGTTGTCGGTGACGGCGTTGGCTTCGGTGAGCAGCGTGGCGCCGGCCTGGCGGATCAGGTCGAAGCACGCGCCCATGACTTGCGGCTGGCAGCGCAGGCTGTACGGGTCTTGCACGCGCTTGTCGCCCACGAGGTGAGACTGACGGATGGCGCTGCCGGCAAGCAGGTTGCGGTACACGGCCGCGGTGGCGATCTGGCCGGCTTGCCCACGCACAGTGTGCACGCGCGGGTCGAACGGCGCGTCGCTGCCCTTGGCGGCATCCACCGACAACGCACCCGACACCGTGGCGGCTTGCAGCAGTCGCTCGGCCAGGAACAGGCCGTTGAGCGCCAACGCGGTCGACACCTGCGTGCCGTTGATGAGTGCCAGGCCTTCCTTGGCGGCCAGCGCGATCGGCTCGATGCCCGCGGCAGCCTGTGCCGCACGTGCCGGGGTGCGTACGCCGTTCACGCGCACGTCGCCTTCGCCCAGCAGGGCCAGCGTCATGTGCGCCAGCGGCGCCAGATCGCCCGACGCGCCCACCGAACCCTTGGACGGAATGCAGGGCACGATGCCGGCGTTCAACAGCGCCAGCAACGTGTCGATCACGACACGGCGCACGCCCGAATACCCACGGGCGAGGCTCGCTGCCTTCATCAGCAGCACCAGCCGCGCGACGTTATCGCTCAAGTCTTCACCGGTGCCGACAGCGTGCGACAGGATCAGGTTGCGTTGCAGGCGCTCCAGCTCGTGCGTGGGGATCTGCGTCTTGGCCAGCAAGCCGAAACCGGTATTGATGCCGTAGGCCGGGTCGCCCTTGGCAACGATGGCCTGCACGGTAGCTGCCGAGGCTTCGATGGCGGCCGCGCAATCGCCCGACAGCGCAACAGGCGTGGGGGCGAGCCAGACGCGACGCAGGTCGGCAAAGGACATTTCGCCCGGCTGCAGCGTGATGATGGGGGGCGTGGTCATGGTGTTCATAGCAATGCGAGAGGATGTCTTTAACTTAGCCGATCATCGGCAGGTTCAAACCGTTGCGCTTGGCGCAGGCGATGGCGGTTTCGTAACCGGCATCGGCATGGCGCATGACGCCCGAGCCCGAATCGTTGACGAGCACACGGCCCAGGCGCTTGGCGGCCGCGTCGGTGCCGTCGGCGACGATCACCACGCCCGAGTGCTGCGAATAGCCCATGCCGACACCGCCGCCATGGTGCAGCGACACCCACGTCGCACCGCCGGCCGTGTTGAGCAGCGCGTTGAGCAGCGGCCAGTCCGACACGGCGTCGGTGCCGTCGCGCATAGCTTCGGTTTCGCGGTTGGGGCTGGCGACCGAGCCCGTGTCGAGGTGATCGCGGCCGATCACGATCGGCGCCTTCAGCTCGCCGTTCTTGACCATCTCGTTGAAGGCCAGGCCGGCCAGGTGACGCTCGCCCAAGCCCAGCCAGCAGATCCGTGCGGGCAACCCTTGGAAGGCGATGCGATCACGCGCCATGTCGAGCCAGCGATGGACGTGCGTGTTGTGCGGGAAGAGTTCCTTGATCTTGGCGTCGGTCTTGTAGATGTCTTCCGGATCGCCTGACAGCGCCACCCAGCGGAATGGGCCCTTGCCTTCGCAGAACAGCGGTCGGATGTAGGCCGGCACGAACCCCGGGAAATCGAAGGCGTTCTTCACGCCCTGGTCGAACGCGACCTGGCGGATGTTGTTGCCGTAATCGACGGTCGGGATGCCCATGGCCTGGAAATCCAGCATGGCCTGCACGTGTACGGCGCAGGACTTGGCGGCCTCGTCAGTCAGGCGGGCGTGCTGCGACGGGTCACGTTGCGCAGCACGCCATTGCTCGACCGTCCAGCCCATCGGCAGGTAGCCGTTGACCAGATCATGCGCCGAGGTCTGGTCGGTCACCAGATCCGGCTTCAGGCCACCGGCGCGGGCACGCTTGACCAGCTCCGGCAGGATTTCCGCCGCATTGCCGAGCAAGCCGATGGACACGGCCTCGCCGCGCTCGCAATGGTGGCGAATCAGGTTGAATGCGTCGTCGATGTCCTTGGCTTGCTTGTCGAGGTAGCGCGTACGCAGGCGGAAATCGATGCTCGATTGCTGGCACTCGATGTTCAGCGACACGGCACCGGCCAGCGTGGCGGCCAGAGGCTGCGCGCCGCCCATGCCGCCCAGGCCCGCCGTGAGAATCCAGCGGCCAGCGAGCTTGCCGTCGTAATGTTGACGACCGGCTTCGGCAAACGTCTCGTACGTGCCTTGCACGATGCCTTGGCTGCCGATGTAGATCCAGCTGCCGGCGGTCATCTGGCCGTACATGAACAGGCCCTTGCGATCCAGCTCGTTGAAGTGCTCCCAGTTCGCCCACTTGGGCACTAGGTTGGAGTTGGCGATCAAGACGCGCGGTGCATCCGGGTGGGTCTTGAACACGCCCACCGGCTTACCCGATTGCACGAGCAGCGATTCGTCGTCGTTCAGCTCGCGCAGCGTTTCCAGGATCTTGTCGAAGCAGGCCCAGTCGCGCGCGGCGCGGCCAATACCGCCGTAGACGACGAGGTGCTTGGGGTTCTCGGCCACATCGGGGTCGAGGTTGTTCTGCAGCATGCGATAGGCCGCTTCGGTCAGCCAGCTCTTGCAGTGCAGTTCGGTGCCGCGGGGGGCGCGGATTTCGCGCGCGGCGTCGTAGCGCGGGTCGTTGGTCAGGTGGGCAGCGTGGGTCGGGGCGTTCATGTGAGGTCTCCTGCGAACTCCTTTGTCATGGAGCGCATCTTATGTTGTATATACAACTTAAGCAAGAAAACTTTACAAGCTAAGAGCAAACCCTGATGATGACCGCCAACCGCACATCACTTCCGCGGCCCTAACCGCACCGCAAGCCACGCCCATGTCACACGACCCGTCCGCCAGCACCCCCGCCTTCCAGCGCATCAAGGAAGACATCCTCACGCGCATTCGCAGCGGGGAGTGGCAGGAAGGGGGAATGATTCCGGGGGAGACGACGCTCGCGCAGACCTTTGGCGTGTCGCGCATGACGGTCAATCGCGCGCTGCGTGAGTTGACCGCCGAACAGATCCTCACGCGCGTCCAGGGGCTGGGAACGTTCGTCGCGCAGCAGAAGTACCAGGCGACGCTGGTGGCGATCCGCAACATCGCCGAGGAAATTGCAGCGCGCGGTCATCAGCATCGCGCCGAACTGCACAAGTTGGAGCGTGCCCGCGCCAACGAGGCAATGGCGGCTTCGTTTGGCGTGCCAGCAGGCCGCGTGCTCTTCCATTCACTGATCGTGCATTTTGAAAACGACCTGCCGATCCAGGTGGAAGACCGTTGGGTCAACGCGGCGTTGGCGCCCGAATACATGGAGCAGGATTTCACGCAGACCACGCCGAACGCCTACCTGATGCGTGCCGCCCCGTTGCAGGGCGTGGATTACGGCATCGAGGCGCGCCTGCCGCCGCGCGAGATTGCGGAGATGCTGCACATGGACGTGCGCGAGCCCTGCCTGATGCTGCGGCGGAAAACGCTGTCGCAGGGCCAGGTCGCCTCGGTGGCGACCATGTGGCATCCCGGCGGGCGTTATCAGTTCACGGGCAGCTTCTGAGTCGCGGCTAGCTGCGGCCCTTCCAGGGCACCACGCGCGCTTCGATGGCGCGCATGGCCAAGTCGAACGCCCATGCAATCGCGCCGATCAGCACGATGCCCATCACCACGAGGTCGGTACGCAGAAAGCTCGACGCATTGAGCACCATCTGCCCCACGCCCACGGTGGCCGCCACCATTTCCGCCGCCACAAGCGTGGTCCAGCCGAAGCCGATGGCGATGCGCAAGCCGGTCAGGATCTCCGGCAGCGCCGCCGGCAAGATCACATGCCGCACCACCTGCGTGAAGCTCGCGCCCAGCGCATACGCGGCGTTGATCTGCTCAAGTGTGGCGCTGCGCACGCCGGCACGCGCGGCCATGGCAATCGGTGCGAAGCAGGCAAGGTAGATGACGACAATCTTGGCGCGCTCGTCAATGCCCAACCAGATGACAACGAGCGGGAGGTATGCCAGCGGCGGCAGCGGGCGATAGAACTCGATGGGCGGATCGAGCAAGCCGCGCGCGGTGCGGGAGACACCCATCGCGAGGCCGATCGGAATGGCCGTCACGGCAGCCAGTGCAAACGCGCCGAACACGCGTAGCGCGCTCCAGCCAAGATGTGCGGCCAGCGGCTGGCCGCCTTGAATATCGCCATGCCAGGCATCGATGAATGCGCGCCCGACGGCCTGCGGTGAAGGCAGGAACAACGGCGGCACCCAATGGAAGGTGGTCGCCGCCCACCAGAGCACAAGCAGCGCAGTCACCGACAACACGCTGAGCCCGAATGCGCTGCCCTCCCCCGGCAAACGATAGCCGCGCAGCTTGCGCACAGGCTTGCTGGAGGGCGGCGCTGCCTCGGCAGAGGTGCGCTGCAGCACGGCAGTTTCGAGCGCGCTCATGCGAGCAGCGCCTCGGGCGCATGGTGAATCAGCGCCAGCACACGCTCGCGCCAGGCAATGAATTCGGGCGACGATTTCACCGCGCGGGCGTCCCCGCCTGCCAGAGCCTGCCGCGAGAACGGCAAATCGAATGTCTGCACGATGCGCCCCGGCGATGGCGACATCACGATCAGGCGCGTCGCCAGGAACAGCGCCTCCTCCACGTCGTGGGTGATGAAGAAAACGGTCGTGCCGGTGCGTTGCCAGACGTCGAGCACCAGCGTCTGCATGGTCTCGCGCGTGAACGCGTCGAGCGCGCCCATCGGTTCGTCCATCAGCAGCACGCGGGGCTCGGTGGCCAGCGCACGGGCAATGCCAACGCGTTGCTGCATGCCGCCTGATAACGCATAGACGGGCGATGCGGCATGCGCTTCCAGGCCCACCAGCCGGAGCAACTCCAGCGCACGCGCATGGCGCGTCTTGCGGTCGACACCGCGCAGCTTGAGGCCAAGCGCTACGTTGTCACGCACGTTCAGCCACGGCATGAGCCCATAGCGCTGGAACACCACCCCGCGGTCCGCGCCGGGGCCATCGACTTCGCGGTCGTCCAGCAGGATCTGGCCCGACGTGGGGGCAACAAAACCCGCGAGGCAGTTCAGCAGCGTGGTCTTGCCGCAGCCGGAGGCGCCCAGGGCAACGACGAATTCGCCGGCGTCGATCGACAAATCCACACCGGCCAGCGCGCGGGTGGTGCGGCCGTGCGCGTCGATGTAGTCGACGCCCAGGCCGCGCACATCGATGCGGCTCATCGCGCTGCGGTGGCGACGCCCTTGTTGGCAGCGTTGGCCGCACGTTGGACAAACCGTGAGTCGATGGTGGCAGCGTAGTCCGGCAGCACCGTCTGGATCGTGCCCTGCGTCTTCAAGAACTGCGCCGTGGCCAGCAGGGATTGAGCCGCGCCCGACTGCGCGCCGCCGCCCAGCCAGCGCTTGGAAGCCTGCTCCGCCGCATCCGGGAAGGCATACAGCGCAAGACTTGCCGGTACGTCCGCCGCCGCCGCGCCCGACGTCTTGGCCACGGCTGCCACCTGCGGCGATGTCGCCGTCCACGCGGCCTTGTTGTCGCGATAGGCCGCATCGGCCTTGGCCAGTACTTCGACAAACTTGGCGATGAACTCGGCATGGTCACGCGCAAACTTGCGGTCCGCCACGAAGCCATCGAAGGTCGACTTGCCGGTGGCGGCGGCGATCTTGCCGGAGGTGGTCAGCACCGTACCGGTCTTCTTTACCTTGGCGAGTACCGGATCCCAGATAAAGGCGGCATCGACATCGCCCCGGTCCCACGCGGCCGACAACTCCTGCGGACGCAGGTTCACGACCTTCACGTCGCGCGGCTCGAGCCCGGCTTGTTGCAGCGCGACCAGCGCATGGAAATGCGAGGTCGACACATACGGCACGCCCAAGGTCTTGCCCTTCAGGTCGGCCACGCGCGACACGCCGCTGCCGTTGCGGGCAACCAGCGCTTCCGCATCGTTGATGTTGTCGAGAATCCAGAACAGCGACAGGTCCACGCCCTGCGACACGCCGGCAGCAATCGGGCTGGAGCCCGCTTCGCCGACCTGCACGGAACCCGAGGCGATGGCGCGCACCACGTCGGCACCGCTGGCAAGCTGGCGGTACGTCACCTTATAGCCGGTGGCACGCTCGACCTCCCCCGTGGCTTGGGCGTAGCGCCAAGGCAGCACCATGTCCTGATAAGCGATCACAACCTCGCGGTCGGCTGCGCGTGCAGGAGCAGCGCCAAACAAGGCGAACGAAATGGCCGCAGACATCGCTGCAGCCAACAAACGGGAGAAGGAAGAACCAGCCATGAAAGACTCCGGCAGAAAAGAATCGCGCACATGCGCCGGAGTCGATTGTGAGAGACGGCAGCGTGGCCTGTCGTCGAAGAAAATCGGCTGAGCTTATGCAGCTCGCGGACAGAACAACCGTTAGATCAATATTGGCTGAGAGTGCTGGACAGCAGCTTGGCCGTGATATCCACAATCGGGATCACGCGCTCATATGCCATGCGCATCGGCCCGATCACGCCGAGCGTGCCGACGATCTTGCCGTCCACCTCGTAAGGCGCGGTGATGACGGCCATGTCTTCGTGCGGGACGAGGCTGCTTTCGCCGCCAATGAAGATCTGCACGCCCTCGGCGCGGCTGGATACGTCGAGCAGTTGCAGCAGGCCGGTCTTCTGCTCGAACACGGCAAAGAGCCGGCGCAGCTTGTCCATGGACGAAGACAGGTCTTCCACCTCCAGCAGCTTGCGCTCACCCGAAATGACGACCGGATCCTCTTCTGACACGGCACTGCTGCCCGCCTCCACGGCCGCCTGCATCAGCGCCGTCATGTCGGCCTGCAGGGCAGAGAGTTCACCCCGCAGGCTTTCGCGCACCGCATCGAACGTCTGGCCGCCGTAATGCGCGTTGATGTAATTGGCCGCTTCCACCAGCTGCGACGGGGTGTAGGGGGTATCGGTATGGATGATGCGGTTCTGCACATCGCCTTCCGGGGTGACGACGATCAGCAGGATGCGCGACTCCGACAGCCGCAGGAATTCGATCTGCCGGAATGCATGCGTGCGACGCGGCGTCATCACGATGCCGGCAAACTGCGAGAGGTTGGACAAGGTTTGCGCCGCCGCAGCAATCACCCGCTGCGACGATTCCGACCCATGCGAGGCCAGCTGCGTGCGCACCTGCTCCGCAATAGCCCCAACCATCTGCTGCGCCATGCGGTCTTGCGTGCTCAGCACGTCCAGCGGGCTGGCGGTCAGCATCGTATCGACAAAGAGGCGGTAGCCGCGCGGCGTCGGCACGCGGCCGGCCGAAGTGTGCGGGCTGGCGATGAAGCCCATCTCCTCCAGGTCCGACATCACATTTCGGATGGTGGCCGGCGACAGATCGAGCCCCGAATATTTCGACAAGGTGCGGGAGCCCACGGGCTGGCCCTCGGCGATATACCGTTCGATCAGGGTCTTGAGGAGGATGGTGGCGCGCTTGTCCATGATTCGTCAATTTTACGCAAAATCGGCGCCCGCCTGCGGGTGATGTCGGCGTTTCTCCACGAAACATGCGCTAACGTGGCGACGGTCATATCGATATGGTGTAATGCGCGCATGTCGACTTCCCCGTCCGCCGTGGCCCCGCAAGCTCCCGCCACCTCGCCTGTCTCGCCTTTCAAGACCGTTGCGCTGGTCGGCCGGTATTCGGCCGCCAACATTGCCGGCCCGCTCATGGAGCTGGCGTCGTGCATCGCCGGGCGCGGGCATGACATTGTGTTCGAGCGCGAAACGGCACTCAACATCGGCGTCCAGGACTACCCCGCCCTGCCGCCCGAAGAGATGGCGCGCCACGCTGATGTGGCCGTCGTGCTCGGCGGCGACGGCACGCTGCTCGGCATCGGGCGTCACCTGGCCGGCGCCAGCGTCCCCGTGATCGGCGTGAACCACGGGCGGCTCGGCTTCATGACCGACATCCCGTTCGACGACGTGCACACCGTGCTGCCCGACATGTTGGCGGGCCGCTACGAGGCCGAAACCCGGACGCTGCTGCAGGCCCAGGTCGTGCGCGACGACGAAGTCATCTTCTCGGCCCTCGCCTTCAACGACGTGGTGGTCAACCGCTCCGGCACCTCGGGGATGGTGGAACTGGCCGTGTCCGTCGACGGCTTCTTCATGTACAACCAGCGTTCGGACGGCTTGATCGTCTCGACGCCGACCGGCTCGACGGCGTATGCGCTGTCTGCTGGCGGGCCGATCCTGCATCCGGCGCTCTCGGGTCTGGTGCTGGTGCCCATCGCGCCGCACTCCCTGTCGAACCGGCCGATCGTCATTCCGCAAGACGCGGAGGTGGTCATCCAGGTCACCAGCGGGCGCGATGCCAGCGTCAACTTTGACATGCAGTCGCTCACGTCGCTGCTGCCCGGCGACCGCATCGTGGTGCGCCGCTCCGAGCGCACGGTGCGGCTGCTGCACCCGATCGGCTACAACTACTACGCCACGCTGCGCAAGAAGCTGCACTGGCACGAGTACCCGACCGAAGACAACCGGCTCTAGGAACCTGCCCATGATCCTGCTGCGCGGCCCGATCTTGAACCTGCGATGCTCGCCGTACGCGTGTACGGCTGCGCTTCTCGCTTCAACCTCGAGCCGCTCGCTACGAACCATGAGCAGCTTCTAAAACCCCACGCTCACCGCTTCCATGCTGCGCAGCCTCACCATCCGCGATTTCGTCATCGTTCACGCGCTGGATCTTGATCTGGCCGACGGTTTCACCGTGTTCACGGGCGAGACGGGCGCGGGCAAATCCATCCTGATCGACGCGCTTGCACTCACGCTGGGCGAGCGCGCCGATGCGGCCGTCGTACGCGAAGGCGCGCCGCGCGCCGACATCACCGCCGAGTTCGACGTGCATCCGCATGTAGCTGCATGGCTGGAAGCGCATGAACTGCATGACGACGAGGGCGTGATCCTGCTGCGCCGCACAGTCGATGCCGCAGGCCGCAGCAAAGCCTTCATCAACGGCGCGGCCGTCACGCTCGCACAGCTGCGCGAAGTGGGCGAGCAACTGGTCGACATTCACGGCCAGCATGCGCATCAACTGCTGCTCAAGGCGGATGCGCAGCGCAGCCTGCTCGATGCCCACGCAGGCCTGGAAGGCGCTGTGCGCGTGGTCGGCGAGCGCTACCGCGAGTGGCACGCCGTGGTGCGCGCACGCGAAGCCGCCGAGCAGCAGTCGCGCGAAGCCCAGCTCGAGCGCGAGCGCATCGAATGGCAGGTCAACGAATTGCAGAAACTTGGCCCCCAACCCGGCGAGTGGGAAGAAGTCCAGGCCGAGCACCATCGCCTGTCGCACGCCGCCAGCCTGATCGAAGGCACGCGCGCGGCGCTCGATGGTTTGTCCGAATCGGAGGGTGCGGTGCTCACGCAGCTGGGCACGACGCTCCATACGCTGCGTGAACTGGCCGAGATCGATCCGGCGCTTGCCGATGTGCTGGCCGCGCTGGAGCCGGCCGAGGTGCAGATTCAGGAAGCGGTGCATACGCTCGCTCGCTATGCCGATCGCGCGGAACTGGATCCGGACCGCCTGGCCGAAGTCGACGCGCGCATGCAGGCCCTGCACACGATGGCGCGCAAATACCGCGTCGCGCCTGAAACGCTGCCGGCTGAACTGGCGGAGCGCCAGGCGCAACTCGCTGCACTGCAAGCCGCGTCCGATCTGGATGCGCTGCAAGCCCAGGAAGCGCAAACGCACGCCGCATATATGTCGGTCGCGCAAGCGCTGTCGCGCGACCGCGCCAAGGCCGCGCGCGAGCTGGCGGACGCGGTGACCGGCGCCATGCAAGGCCTCTCTATGGCCGGTGGGCGCTTTGACATCGCGCTGCACGCGCTGGAACACGGCGGCGCGGCGGGGCTGGAGCAGGTCGAATTCCTCGTTGCCGGGCATGCGGGTGTTTCACCGCGGCCGCTGGCGAAGGTCGCCTCGGGCGGCGAACTGGCGCGGATCAGCCTGGCCATCTCGGTGATCGCCAGCGAGGCGAGCCCGACGCCCACGCTCATCTTCGACGAAGTCGATTCCGGCATCGGCGGTGCAGTGGCCGAAGTCGTGGGACGACGCCTGCGCGAACTCGGCATGCGCCGCCAGGTGCTGTGCGTTACGCACCTGCCGCAGGTGGCCGCGCTGGCCAACCACCACATTCAGGTCGCCAAGCAGACGGTGGCCGGCAGCACGCGATCCGACCTCGTGGTGCTGGACGCTACGGGCCGCGTGGACGAGATCGCCCGCATGCTGGGCGGGGCGTCCCTCACCGACACGACGCGCCGCCATGCGGACGAAATGCTCGCCGCAGGCCGTGCACAATCGGCACCAGAACCCTCGGCGCGGAAATCCCGCCGCGTGGCCCAGTGATCGCCTATACCGGAATCATCGCTGCCGTCGTTGGCACGAAGGTTCCGGCTGCACCCGACGCAATCGCCCAACGAATCCAAGGAGAACTTCATGGCCCGCATGGCCCGCACGATCCAACCGGCTACCCGTCCTCGCTCGCTGTTGTCGTCTGCAAAACCTGGGCTGGCCGTGGCGCTCGGCCTGTGCCTGCTGGCCGCGTGCAAGTCCGTGCCGGCCATTGATCCGGGCAAGCCGCCTGCCATGGACCCCGCCTCGGCCAACACCCAGCCGCCGGCTTCCGTGTCGGCTGCGCACAGTCTGGGCGACGTCATCGTCGGCCTGAGCACGCCGACCACGTCGTCTGCCACCGTGCAAGGCCTGCTGGATGCTGCCGGCGCACGCGCAACGCCACGGCTGGCGTTTGCCGTGGTACGACCGATGTCGGGCGGGTTCTGGGTGGTGCGCGCCAGTTCGGGCGATGCATCGGCCACGCTGGATGGCGCGGTGGCAGCGTTGCGCAGCACGCCCGGCATCGCTTCGGCCGACCCGGACCGCGTCGTGAAGATCCAACGCTGAACCGCAGCAAGACCGCTCCACACTGTGAATCATCGGGCGCCGTCTGGCGTCCGGTTTCCAGCTTCACATCCCCTCGCCCGGCCCGTATTCTGCTTCGGTTGCGGCGCACAGACCGGCTCTTTTCCGCTCGCAAACGTGATCGGCCATCGCCACCACACCAGGCGGGCGAGTCGCGTGCTACCTTTGGTTTTGTGTAACGGTGTGTCAACGATCACATCGTGACGACGTTTCTCATGACAACGAGACACCACGGAGCACGTGCCGATGAACCCCTCCCTCTTCCGGTTGAAGTCTTGGCTCCGCGCAGGCGTCAGCCTTGCCTGTGTTGCCTGGGTGGCTAGCAGTCAATTCGCCACAGCTGCCACACCGCAGCCGCAATACACAGGTGACCTGATCATCAAATGGCGCGACGACACTAGCGGCACGCGCAAGACGCTCTCGGCCAGCGAGGCGAGCAACCGCTTGCTGTCGGTCGCGCAGGCCGCGGGTAGCACGCTGCAGGTCAAGCGCACGCTGGGCACCAACGCGCAGCTTATGCGCACCGGCCTGACCGATGCCGCCAGCATCCAAGCCACCGTCGGCAAGATCGCGAAGGACGCCCGCGTGGCCTATGTGGTGCCCGATCGCATCCTGCGGCCCAACACCGTTCCGAACGATCCGCTGTTCGCCACGCAGAACAACCTGGCCGCGCCGGCGCTGGTGCCGGGCGGCATCAACGCGGCCGCGGCATGGAGCATCACGCAGGGCTCGACGGGCATCGTGGTGGCGGTGGTCGATACCGGCTACACCGATCACCCCGATCTGTCCCCCAAGATCCTGCCGGGCTACAACTTCATCTCGGACCCGGCGCGCGCGGGTAACTCCTTTGGCCGAGGAACGGACGCGCACGACCTAGGCGACATCGTTACGTCAGCTGACGTTCCCAAGATTTCCGGCTGCACGACCAATGACATTAGCAATCCGCCTGCGAGTAGCTGGCACGGCACCGAGGTCAGCAGCGTGCTCGCCGCCCAGACAAACAATGCGCTCGATATCGCGGGGGTCGGCTGGAACACGCCGATCGTGCCGGTGCGCGTGTCGGGCAAGTGCGGTGCGCTGCTGTCGGACACCGTCGACGGCATGTTGTGGGCGGGCGGCATCAACGTGTCTGGCGTGCCGGCCAACGCCAACCCGGCGCGTGTTGTGAACGTGAGCCTGGGCAGCGTTGGCCAATGTTCGGCCGCAGAACAAGACGCAGTGAATCAGTTGGCCGCACGCGGCACCATCGTCGTAGCTGCTGCCGGCAACGAAGCCGCGCAGACCGTTGATGCACCGGCCAATTGCTCAGGAGCGATCGCCGTCACCGCGCACGTCGACAGCGGCGAGAACGCCAGCTACGCGAACGTGGGGCCGCAGGTGGCGCTGTCCGCGCCGGGGGGTGGCTGCGGCAACTCGAAGGTCGTCACAACGACAAATCCCGCGACTTGTGCGGAGCCCGTTTCCGTGATCAAGGCCGACTCCAACGATGGCACCCAAAGCGTCGGCAACCCCACGGTCAAGTCGGTGGCAGGTACAAGTTTCTCGACACCGGAAGCCGCCGGCACTATAGCGCTGATGCTGAGCGTGCAACCCCAGTTGTCGAACGCGCAGGTACTAGCCGGGCTGAAGCAGACCGCGCGACCGCATCCGGGCGGCACCTTCTGCGCTGTGAACACCGGCATCTGCGGCGCAGGCCTGCTGGATACCGCCGGTGCCGTCAGCTATGCCCAGAACACGGCCCCGGCTGGCGCGGGCAGTGGCACGACGGGGTCGGGGGGGTCGACCGGGGGTACTAGCAGCGGTGGCGGTGGTGTCATTCCGCTGGCCGGTGCCTCCCTGCTGCTGGCGGCTGGCATGGCCGGTGGTCGCCGTCGCCTAAAGCCGCATTGAGGCGCATTAAGCGCCCGCGCCTCCAAAAAGGCGCCTCCGCTTTTCGCGCGTAACGCCGCGCGGGACGCGGCTCTTGGCCGGTTACGTTGATTGGTTTTACTGCACGTGCGATTTCGGATAGATATAAAAATTACTAAACAACGCAGTTAGCCTGTTTAAACAAGGAAAGGCGCGATTGTTGCGATAATTTCGCCTCCTTTTTCTACAACAACAGGTTCACTCCATGAAGTCGATTGCCCAGGGGGGTATCGTCCGCGCGCTGGTTGCGCTCGGGCTGGTTTCGTATCAAGCTGCGCCGGCGCTGGCGGGCGGCGGGACAGCAAACGCAGGCGTTCAGACACAGTGGGTGTCGCAGCTGATCGTCAAGGAAAAGAGCGGCGTCAATGGCACGCTCCAATTGCAATCCGCAGAACCAGACGAGCGCACTATGCGCGTCGACGTTGCGACCGTGCAACGCTGGTCGGCGGCGGCACAGTTGCCGGTGACTTACAAGCGTGCCATGTCCGGTGGCGCCCATGTGGTGACGCTGCCTAGCACCATGACGCTTGATGACGCCCAAGCCGTGGCGCAGCGCATGGCCGCGACCGGCCAGTTCGAATACGTTGCGCCTGACCGCATCCTGCGCCCGGCCTTCACACCTTCGGCTACATGGTTCAGTTCCCAATGGAACCTGATGGCCACGAACGCAACGATCACCACCATCCCGAATTCCAGTGGCCCGTTGCAGCCGGCCAGCGGAACCGCTGTGGGCGGAGCCAACCTGACGACCGCGTGGGACACGACCACCGGGTCGAATACGGTCAATGTCGCGATCGTCGACACCGGCATCCTGAGTCATGCCGACCTCACGGGCGCCAAGATAAACACCGGTTCCAACTTCATCACCAATACGTTCAGAAACAACTCGGGCGACAGCATCGGGACGGACCCGGGCGACGCGATCACGGCTACGGACATCACCAGCAACCCGACGGTTTGTAACGGGGCGACGCCCTCCAATAGTTCGTGGCACGGCACCTTTGTGACGGGCCTCGTCGCTGCGCAGCACAGCGGGACTCGCGTCGCAGGCATTGCCCCGGGCGTTGGTGTCCAGATGGCACGCGCGCTCGGCCGCTGCGGCGGCGCCGAGTCGGACATCATCGATGCGGTTACGTGGGCAAGCGGCGGTGTCGTGGCCCGCATCTCCCCCAGCATCAACCCGACACCGGCCAAGGTCATCAACATGAGCCTGGGCGGCACCGGAAGTTGTGACGTACCTATGCAAACCGCCATCACCAACGCGCGCAACCGCGGTGCAGTGATCGTGGTCGCTACTGGCAACGAGAGTGCTTCGGCGATCGATTCGCCGGCCAACTGCACGGGAACCATCGCCGTCACGGCCCATACGCTGGAGGGCGACAAGGCGACCTACGCCAACGTGGGGACGGGTACCACGCTGAGCGCTCCTGGCGGCGGCAATGGTTCCGTGGTCAACGGTTTGGGGGCTCTGATCGCGTCGCTCTCGAACACTGGCACCACCAGTGCCGGTTCCCCCGGCTACTCGGGCGAAGCCGGTACTTCGATGGCCACGCCACATGTGGCAGGCGTTGCTGCTTTGATGCTGTCGGTCAACAGTGCCCTGACGCCGGATCAGATTGCGACCGTTCTCAAACAATCGGCTCGCCCGTTCCCAGCGGGCACGTACTGCGCAACGCATACGGGCGTCTGCGGCGCCGGTATGCTGGATGCGGGTGCCGCCGTTGCCCTGGCGAAGGGCAATCCGACTGTGCACGCGTCGACGTCGGCAAGCACGGTGGTTACAAACAATGCGGTCACGCTCACAGCGACCGGCAGTGCAGGCCTCGTCAACACCATCACGAGCGTGCAGTGGGCGCAGACTTCTGGGCCATCCGTCAGCCTTACGACTGCCGGCCCCGATAGCAACGGCAATTACACCGCCACATTCACGCCGTCCGCGGCAGGCACCTACGCCTTCAACGTCACGTTGACGAGCAACACCGGCGCGACCGCCACGGATACCACGAACGTGACCGTCACTGCAGCAGCCAGCACCGGCACCACCACCCCGCCTGCTGCGACCTCCAGCAGCGGCGGTGGCGGTGGCGCCATCGGTCTGGCCGGCGCAGCATTGCTGCTGGCCGCCGGTTTGGCCGGTCGTCGGCGTCGCGCTAAGTAAGCCTATTTGTACTTTCGGCCCGCGTCTTCATTGGACGCGGGTATTTCCCCCCTCCTGCTTTGACCCCTCCGGCGTTCCGCTGCTCACCTATGCAGCCGATTGTCTGCGAAGAGCCCACTCCCCCAGCACCCACACCAGCAATCCGCTCACCGCACCAAACGCATGAGCGATGCGCACCACGCCAAACCCCCAGTGCGGGTCATAGGCGATGGGCGACAGCCACGATTGCTCAAGCCACACCTTCACCAGCACGCCCACACACAGCGCCACGCCAATCCAGCGTGAAAAGTGATCCTCGACATCGCTCGTGGACGGTTTCAGCAGCCGCAGCCCGCCCCATGCCGCCAGACCATGCAGCGCGCCAGAGAGCCCGCCGTACCACTGCACCGTCGGCTGAGTGAGCAAAGCGATCTGTACGAGCACGCCGCACACCACCAGCGCTCCAACGATGGCTTGCGGTCGCAGCACGCGCGCCAGCAGCAGGATGAGCCCCACCGCGGCCATTGCATCCGCCAGCCAATGCCACGTATCCAGATGCACCCACATGGCGGTCACGATGCGCCACCACTGCCCCGCGCGCACGGTCTCGCGTTGATACAGCCCGACCGCGTACAGCCACGGCACGAACGAAAACGCCGCCGACAGCGCAGCCACACCGGCGCACGCGCCCCAGGTGCGCAACGTGTGCGGATACGCAGTCATTGCGCAGGCCCGAACACCTCGGTCCACAACGCGCGCACGTGGGCCGCCTCGTGCGCGCACGTGCCGACCGGTACGCGCGCCACGGATTGCCCATCGAGCCGCAACTTGTGCTGGCGCGCGCGGAAGTCCCGATAGGCATCGGCCACCCGCGCGGCCGCCGTCGCGTTAATCAACCCCAGTTCGCCGGCCATGTGCAGCAGCGCAATGTTGCCCTTGTTGCGGGTCAGCTCGGCATGCGCTGCGCTGTGCAGCAGCACCAGGAACTGCACGGTGAATTCGATATCGACCATGCCGCCGCGATCGTGCTTGAGGTCAAACAGCCCCGTCGGATTTGCATGGCCTTCCGCCACGCGCTCGCGCATCGCCACGATCTCGTCGCGCAGAGGGCCGGGCTCGCGCGCCTGGCGCAACACGGCGGTACGCAACGCCTCGAAGCGTTCGCCGATTTCCGCATCGCCCGCGCAGAAACGTGCACGCGTGAGCGCCTGGTGTTCCCACACCCACGCCGCGTTGTCGCCCTCGCGCATCTGATAACGGCGGAACGATTCGAAGTGCGTGACCATCAGACCTGCCGCGCCGTTCGGACGCAAACGCGTATCGACGTCGAACAGCATGCCCGCGGCGGTATGGCTGGTCAGCCAGGTGATGAGCTTGCGCGCGAATGACGCGTAGACATCGGGCGCGCGTTCGTCATCGTCGTCGTACAAAAAAATGATGTCGAGGTCCGACGCATAGCCCAGTTCCTTGCCGCCGAGCCGCCCGTAGGCAACGACGGCAAAGCGCGGCACCTCCCGATGACGCGTAGCGACCTGCTTCCAGACCGTCTCCAGCGTGAGGTCCAGCACGGCATCGGCCAGATCGGAAAGCCGGTCGCTGATGTGCTCGACGCTCAGCATGCCCTGGAGGTCCTGCAGCAACACGCGGAAGGTCTCTGCATGGTGCTCCTGGCGAAGGATGTCCATCTGCATCTCGACATGGTCGGACGCGGCTTGCAGACGTTCTCGCACGCGCGCCCGGAAGGCAGGCCAATCGGGCTCGGCCGACAGCGCTTCCACATCGAGCAGTTCATCAAGCAGTTGCGGATGGCGCGTGAGATAGTCCGCCGCCCAGCGCGACGCGTGCAGCGTGTGGGCCACGCGCTCCATGGCCTGCGGATATTCGCTCAGCAGCGACAGGTACGACGAGCGCCGGCTGATTGCATCGAAGAAATCCAGAAAGCGCGCGATGGTGATATCGGCATCGGTCTGCCGCGAGGCCTGGTCCAGCGCGCGGTTGATCAGCAAGTCGAAACGCTGCCGGCTGACTTCGGACAACGCCCGATAACGCGGCGAGTTGCGCGTCGCACGCAGCCGCTCCAGCACGCTGTCCGGATTTGCATAGCCGAGTTCAGCCAGCTGTACGCGGGCGGTTTCCGTGTACTCGTCGTCGAGCAGGTCTGCGTGCCAGACCGCGGCGCACGGCGGCTGGCTGTCCTGCTTGTCGGAGAAGGTCTGCTCGAAATGCTTTGCGACTTCGTCCTGATACGCCTCGAGCTTGGTCACGAGCGCCGCATAGTCGTCAAAGCCCATCATGTGCGCCACGCGCAGCTGGTCTTCCGGCGAGCCCGGCAGGTTGTGCGTCTGTGCGTCTTCGATGTATTGCAGACGGTGCTCCAACTGGCGCAGGAAGCGGTAAGCCTCGGTCAGCCGCGCCACGGCGTCGGCGTCGATCAGGCCGCGCTCCGCCGCCGCCCGCAGCACCTCCAGCGTGGGGCGCACGCGCAACCCGAAATCCTGCCCGCCGCGAATGAGCTGAAACACCTGCGCGACGAATTCAATCTCGCGGATGCCGCCGCGCCCGAGCTTGATGTTGGGCGAGCGCGCCTGCAGATGGCCCATGTCGTCGCGCTGCTGGTTGGTACCGTTGCTGCGCTTGGCTGCCTCGTTGCGGATCTGCGCATGCAGCGCGCGAATGGCGGAGATCACGCCGTAATCGAGATAGCGACGAAACACAAACGGGCCCGTCACGCGATCCAACTGTTGGATCACGCGGGCTGCATGCGGACTGGTCGGGTCAGTGATGACGCGACCCTTGATCCAGGCGTAGCGCTCCCACTCCCGGCCCTGCACGACGAAGTACTCCTCCAGCATGCCCAGACTGCACGCCAGCGGCCCCGCATCGCCATTCGGGCGAAGACGCATGTCGACGCGGAAGACGTAGCCGTCCTCCGTCACATCGGCCAGCGCGTTGATCAGCCGCCGGCCGAGCTTCGTGAAGTATTCATGATTGGAGAGCGGGCGCGGGCCGCCCTGGGTGTCGCCATCGTCGTCGTAGAGGAAGATCAGATCGATGTCGGACGAGACGTTCAACTCGCGCCCGCCCAGCTTGCCCATGCCCACCACCAACAGTTCCTGCACCTCGCCGGAGGACTGACCGATCGGCTGGCCGTGCAGCGAGGTCAGTTCCTGAGCGATTACCGAAAGGGCCGTGCGCACAGCAAACTCGGCCAGGTCCGTCATCGTGCCCGTCACCTCGTCGAGCGTTGCGGCGCCGGACAGATCGCGCTCAACCAGTGCGCCGAAGACTTCATTGCGCAACAGGCGCAAGGCGCGCTTGAGCGCCGCCTCAGCCTCCACGGCCCTGGTATCGAACAGTTCAGTGAAGCGCGCCAACAGCCACGCCATGTCAATGGGATGGCTTGCGCCAGCCTGCACACGCTCGGCCCATCCTTCGCGCGCTTGCGCCTGGCGCTGTAGATAACGGGAATACGCGAGTGCAAAGGGTAGCGCGGCAGCGGCGCCCTGCGGCGCGCGGGCTGGAGCTTTCAGAAATGGCTGGGCGGACAAGGCGGAATCGGTCATGCGAACCCATCGAGCATTGGCGGAAGCATCCATTCTCGCTGAAATGCATGCGAGGCCGGCAGTGGCCAGAGACTCCGCGGGCATCGGGTGTGCTTGCCCACTGCTTGCCGCTCCGCCAGCGCGCCGCCCGGGCTCCAAATGTGGCGCCGCCTCCTGAATATCGGATAATCCGCATCATGCCTCGCCCGTCCCAGCCCCCAGAATCGCCGAAGTCCGATGGTGGACACGCCAGCACCCTGTCCACACACGGGGTGGGCCGGCCCTCGGCCTGGGCATGGCTGGTATGGCTCGCCCGCCGGGTCGGCGCGGGCATCGGCGCTGTTTTCCGCGCCCCGATCTGGCGCAAGCTGTGGCGGGTGCTCTGGAAGACGGCCGCCGCGCTGGCCGTCCTGGCCGTCATCGGCATGCTGGCGGTGCGCTTCATCTTGTGGCCGCGCGCGAGCGTGGCACGCGAATGGATGCAGCGCGAGGCGTCCAGCGCACTGCACGCCACGGTGGACATCGGCTCGCTTGAGACCTATTGGGAGGGCTGGCACCCGGCATTCCGCGCCCAGCGCATCGACGCGCACGACACCGCGGGCCGCCGCACCTTCGCGATACAGGACGTCCAGGCGCGGCTGTCCTGGCGCTCGTTGCTGCGCATGCAGGTGACCTTTGCCGCCCTGCACGCTACCCAAGCCGACCTGCTGGTACGGCGCGATACGCAAGGCGTCCTCTCCGTCGCCGGCATGCAGCTTAGCGCGGACACCGGCGGCGACAGCATCTTCCTCGACCAACTGCTCTCCCAAGGCAACATCGATTTTCAGCAAGGCGCCGTCCGCTGGCTCGACGAGCAGCAGAAGCTGCCCGAAGTGGCGCTGGGCAATGTGCGGCTGCAGCTGCGCAGCGGCCCGACGCGCCACAGGCTGGATGTCAGCGGCACCTCGCCCACGCTGTTCAACGGCCCCATCAAACTCCACGCCGATTTCCGCCACGACCTGCTGGCCCGCCCCGGCGACTGGCGCCACTGGCATGGCCAGGCGTCCTGGCAGGTCGATACGCTGCAGTTGGCTTCCGTGCAGCGCTATGTGCCCGTGCTGGCCGCCGCCCAAAGCGGCACGCTGACCACCGACGGCTCGGTGGAGTTTGCCGACGGCGTGTTCACGCGCAGCCAGGCGCGGCTGACCGGGCAGCAGCTCGATCTGCAAGTCCGCAAGGATCTGGAGCCGCTGCAGTTGCGCAGCCTTCAGGCGCTGGCCACACATCAGCGCAACGCGCGCGGCGAGCACATTCTCCGCGTCGACACGCTGCTCTGGCAACCGTTGAACCTGCCCGCCCAACCGCCATCGGTACCCGAACTGGCAGGCCCCGGGATCCAGGCGCCGACCAACCCGGCTGGCACGCCGCGCGGCGTGCGCAACGTCACCGTCGGGTGGGCGCTCGACGCACGCGATGCGCTGCGCAGCCTGCAAGTCAAGGCCGCGACACTGGATTTGGCCGACCTGCGCAACATCGCCACCGCGCTGCCGCTGCCCGCTGGCGTGCTCGAACCACTGCGGACAAAGCAGCCGTCCGGCCGCATCGACGATCTGGACATCAACTGGCAGCGCGATGTCTCCCGCTGGCGGCCAAATACGCCGGCGCCTGTGCACTTCACCGGCCGCGCCACGATGCGCCAGGTCTCGTTCGGCCCCGGTGCGCTGCCCGCGGTCCCGCCGGGCCAGCATCCCGAGCCAGCCGTGCCCGGCGTTGAAAACCTCTCCGGCAACGCCGTCTTCTCAGACGACAAGGGCACGCTGCGCATCGAGTCCAATGACACCGCTCTACTGCTGCCTGGTACCTTTGCCGACGCGCGCGTGCCGCTGGACCGGCTACAGGGCACGTTCAACTGGACATATCGCAAGCAGGAACTGGTCGTCGCCAGCGACAACCTCGCGTTCTCCAACGACGACCTGTCAGCGCGCATCACGGGCAGCTATCGCCACGCGCCAGACACCAGCCATCTCGGCACCATCGACCTGAAGGGCACGCTCGACCGCGCCGATGTTCCGCGTGTGCCGCGCTACCTGCCGCTGTCGATCGGACAGCATCTGCGCGACTACCTGGGCGGTGCGCTGCAAGCCGGCACGGCGAATAACGTCGGGTTCGCACTGGCAGGTGATCTGCACGACTTTCCGTTCCGTCCGCCGCACAAAGGTGTCTTCCGCGTGGAAGTGCCGATCCAGGACGTAACTTACCAATCAGCGCCGGCCGAAACCGCGTACAACCTGCCCGGCCAGGCGCCAACGCACCCCGGCAGTTGGCCGGCATTCACGAACATCGATGGCACGGTGACGTTCGATCGCGCATCGCTTGCGTTCAAAGTGGCGCGCGCCAAGGTGATGGGCGTGAATCTGCAGGACGTGAATGGCAGCCTGCCCGACATGGGCGACCACAACCCGCTGCTGGCCATCGAAGGCCGTGGCGACGGCGCCACGCAGAATTTCCTGCAGTACATCGAAGCGAGCCCCATCAGCCAGTGGATCGGGCATTTCACCAAGGACGCCCGCGCCCAGGGCAACGCCACGCTGGCGCTCAAGCTGGACCTGCCGCTGCATGAAATGCGTTCGACGCGCGCCCAGGGCAGCGTCACGTTCCTGCGCAATGACGTCACGCTGGTTCCGCAGGCACCACCGCTCACCGATGTCAACGGCGCGCTGACCTTCACGCAAAAGGGCATCGGTTTCGATAACCTGCGCGCGCGCTTTGCCGGCGGCGAAATCCGCCCTACGGGCGGCACCGCACCCGACGGCACGATCCGCATCCAGGTGGCGGGCACCGCATCGGCGCAAGGGCTGCGTGAGACGACGCCGGAAAACAGCCCGGTGGCCGCCGTCGCCCGCTCGCTGGAGGGCACCGCGCCTTACAGCGCGACCATCAGCGTCAGACAGCATCGGCCTCTCATCCAGGTCCAGTCGGATCTGACGCCGATGACGGTGCGTCTGCCGGCGCCGCTCAACAAAGCGGCCGGGCAGCCGCTGCCGGTGCGTTTCGAGATGCAGCCGCTGGCGTCCAACAACGCCGTCGACGAAATCGTTCTGCAGGTCGGCAATATCGTCAGCGCGCGCTACGAGCAACGCAGCACGGGCAACGGTGTCGAGGTGCTGCGCGGCGGCATCGGTGTGCGGCAACCGGTGCCGCAGCCGCAGGAAGGCGTGCAAGCAAATCTGGCACTGGATCAGTTGGACGTCGACGCCTGGCGCCATGCCTTTGCTGCACCCGCCCCTGACAGGAGCGCCAGCCAGATTGCCGCCGAACATGGTGCCAATGCAGCCAACGCCTCCAACAACCACAGCGCGTATCTGCCCAGCCACCTGAACGCCCGCGCGCAGACGCTGCGCATTCTGGGCCGCGACTTCAACGCCGTGCGCATCGACGCCACGCGCGATGGCGCCAATTGGCAATCGACCATCGATTCACGCGAGATTGCAGGCAGCGCGCGCTGGCACGCCGAAAGCGCCGCCGTGCCCTTCGGCGAGCTGACGATGCGCCTGTCGCGCATGAGCATCCCAGATGCCAAGGAAGAGACGGCGCTCACCGAATCGCTGGCCAGCAGCTCGCAGGAAATTCCATCGCTCGACCTCGTCGCCGACAAATTCGACCTGCGCGGCAAGGCACTCGGCAAGCTGGAAATCAAGGCGCGCAGCCAGATCACCGAAGGCGCGCCGGTATGGACGCTCGAGACGCTGAAGATCGAGCAGCCCGCCGCCACGCTCACGGCGCACGGTACGTGGCGCATCCCGCGACGCCTGCGTGGCGGCGGTGATGATCCGGAGCGCCGGACGCTGCTCGACTTCAATCTCGACCTGCGCGACACCGGCGACTTGCTGCAGAAGATGGGCTTCGCCAAGGTGATCGACGGAGCCAAGGGCAAGCTCGAAGGCCGCGTGGTGTGGCGCGGCTCGCCCATGTCGATCGACTACCCGACGCTCAACGGCCGCATGGCGCTGAACCTGGAGCGCGGCCAGTTCCTGCCCGTCGATCCGGGCCTGGCCAAGCTGGCCGGCGTGCTGAGCCTGCAGGGGCTGCTGCATTTCGCGACCGACCTGCGCAGCGCCACCGGGCGCGGCACGCCGTTCGAGAGCGTAGCCGCCACCGGCACCATCGCCAGCGGCATCGCCCACACCGAAGATTTTGCCGTGAAGGGCCCGCAGTTCCAGGTGGCCATGCAGGGCTCGGCCAACATCCTCGATGAAACGCAGGACCTGCGCGTCAAGGTCACGCCCAAGGTGGACGCCACGTCGGCCTCGCTGGCGGCGGCGTTCATCAACCCGGCCATCGGGCTGGGCACGCTGGCCGCGCAGTTGGTCTTGGGCGACCAGTTGTCGAAGGCCTTCGTCACGCAATACCGCGTGACCGGTAGCTGGGCCGATCCGAAGATCGAGAAAGTCGCATCCGACAGCAATTCGGGCAGCCAATCGCAAACCTCGGCAAAATAGGCCCCATGACTTCGACCACCGTTGCTCCGGCCCCCGTCGCATCCGGCATGGATGCGCCTTTCGATGCACCTTTTCGCATCGCCGCCATCCAGACGGTGACGGCCATCGATGTGGACCACAACCTCGCGCGGGCAGATGCGCTGCTTGCCGAAGCGGCCGCCCAGGGTGCGCAACTCGCGTTGCTGCCTGAATACTTCTGCATGATGGGCCGCAAGGACAGCGATAAGGTCGCTATCCGCGAGGGCGACCAGGATGGCCCGATCCAGACTTTCCTTGCCGATGCCGCACGCCGCCACAAGCTGTGGCTCGTCGGCGGCACGTTGCCGATGTGGTGCGAAGACGAACAGCGCGTGCGCAATACGTCGCTCGCATTCAACCCGGCCGGATTGCGTGTCGCACGCTACGACAAGATCCACCTGTTCAACTTCGTGCGCGGCGAAGAGCGCTACGACGAGGCCCGCACCATCGAGCCCGGCGCCACCCCGGTTGCCTTCGACGCACCATGCGGCCGTGTCGGCATGTCCGTGTGCTACGACCTGCGCTTTCCGGAGCTGTATCGGGCGCTGGCGGCACCGGGCAACCTGAACTTGATTCTGATGCCGGCGGCCTTCACCTATGTGACGGGCGCCGCGCACTGGGAAATCCTCCTGCGCGCCCGCGCCATCGAAAACCAGTGTTATGTGCTGGCCGCCGCTCAGGGCGGGCGCCATGAAAACGGCCGCCGCACGTGGGGCCATTCCATGCTGGTCGACCCGTGGGGCGAGATCATTGCCTCCGTGCCAGCGGGGGAAGGCGTCGCCATCGGCGACATGGACCCCGCCCGCATCGCACAAGTGCGCCGGGACCTGCCGGCGCTCAAGCACCGCGTGATGTAAGCCAACCGAATTTTTTTGCGAGAACCGACCATGAACGCAGGCGACATCGCCATCCAGAATCTGTCCATCGCGCGCCGCGTGCTGCTCGATCCGTACGGCCTTGATGAAGCGCACCTGCAGCGCGCGCTGGCCGACATCTTCACGCACCGCGTGAACTACGCCGACCTCTACTTCCAGTACACCCGCAACGAGGCATGGAGCCTGGAAGAAGGCATCGTCAAATCCGGCAGCTTCAGCATCGACCAGGGTGTGGGCGTGCGCGCCGTCTCGGGCGACCGCACCGCGTTTGCCTACTCCGACGACATCAGCCTCCCCGCCCTGATGCAGGCCGCTGCTGCCACGCGCACGATTGGCAAAGCCGGTGCCGGGCGCGTGAAGGTGGCCAGCAGTCTGGCGAGCACGCCGGGCAGCCACTCGCTGTATGCACCGAACGACCCGCTCGATTCGATGACGGCTTCCGAGAAGGTTGCGCTGCTGGAGCGGATTGAAAAGCTCGCCCGCGCCAAAGACCCGCGTGTGGTCCAGGTCATGGCCGGTCTGGCCGGCGAATACGACGTGATGCTCGTCGCGCGCAGCGACGGCGTGATCGCCGCAGATGTGCGCCCGCTGGTGCGCATCTCCGTCACCGTCATCGCCGAGCAGAACGGGCGCCGTGAAATGGGCAGCTCCGGTGGCGGCGGCCGCTATGCCTACGGCTATTTCACCGACGACCTGCTGCGCGAATACGTGGATGAGGCGGTTTCGTCCGCACTCGTCAACCTGGAAGCCAAGCCGGCACCGGCCGGCACGATGACGGTGGTGCTCGGCCCGGGCTGGCCCGGCGTGCTGCTGCACGAGGCCATCGGCCACGGGCTGGAAGGCGACTTCAACCGCAAGGGCTCGTCGGCATTTTCCGGCCGCATGGGCGAGCGCGTGGCGGCCAAGGGCGTCACCGTGGTGGACGACGGCACGCTGGCCAACCGCCGCGGCTCGCTGAACCTCGACGACGAGGGCAATCCCACGCAGTGCAACACGCTTATCGAAGACGGCATCCTCACCGGCTACATGCAGGACACGCTCAACGCGCGCCTGATGAAGATGCCCGTGACCGGCAACGCCCGCCGCGAGAGCTACGCCGCCCTGCCCATGCCGCGCATGACCAACACGTACATGCTCGGCGGCGACAAGGATCCGCAAGAGATCATCGCCAGCGTCAAGAAAGGCCTGTATGCGGTCAACTTCGGCGGCGGCCAGGTCGACATCACCAACGGCAAGTTCGTGTTCTCGGCCAGCGAGGCCTACATGATCGAGGACGGCAAGATCACCTACCCCGTCAAGGGCGCCACGCTGGTCGGCAGCGGCCCGGAATCGCTCAAGCACGTGACCATGATCGGCAACGACATGCGCCTCGATTCGGGCATCGGCGTGTGCGGCAAGGAAGGCCAGAGCGTGCCGGTGGGCGTAGGCCAGCCGACCCTACGCATGGAGAACATGACGGTGGGCGGCACAGTTTGATTGCCCTCAAACCGTCGTTTTGGCGCCGCAGGCACGGAAAATCGGCGCTTGCGGCCCTCAAAAAAAGGGTTTATAAAGACGGTTCGATTGGTGCGGCGCAGTAGGTTCAAGCCAACTGAGCGCCACAATTTTTCCTGCATTGCCTCGTTTCCCTCTCATGTCCTTCGCCAAGTTTTTTTACTTTTACTTTTGGCATCTCGCACCGCTGGCGGAAGGAGAGGGGCGCTTGCAGCAAAAATAAAGCACCCAGCAGATACCGAAAACCGCCAGCGACCCTGGCGGTTTTTTTTCGCCCTGTCACCTGCCCCACCCCGGCACCGACGCGAAACATGATCCGAACACAGTAGACGTTTCCAATAGAACTCAAGACACATCCCCGGAGCATTCCATGCCGAAGAACACCGACGATTTGCGCATTCGCGAACTGAAAGAGCTGACGCCGCCGTCGCATCTGATCCGCGAATTCCCGTGCAGCGACACCGTGTCCGACCTGATCTATCAAAGCCGGAACGCGATGCACCGCATCCTGCATGGCATGGACGACCGCCTGATCGTCATCATCGGCCCCTGCTCCATTCACGACACCAAGGCGGCGATGGACTACGCCCGCCGCCTGGTCGAGCAGCGCGAGCGTTTCAAGAACGAGCTGGAAATCGTCATGCGCGTGTACTTCGAGAAGCCCCGCACCACGGTGGGCTGGAAGGGTCTGATCAACGATCCGCACATGGACGGCAGCTTCAAGATCAACGACGGCCTGCGCACCGCACGCGAGCTGCTGATGAACATCAACGAGCTGGGCCTGCCCGCAGGCACCGAATACCTCGACGTGATCAGCCCGCAGTACATCGCCGATCTGGTGAGCTGGGGCGCGATCGGTGCGCGCACCACCGAAAGCCAGGTGCACCGCGAACTGGCTTCCGGCCTGTCGTGCCCGGTCGGCTTCAAGAACGGCACCGACGGCAACGTGAAGATCGCCGTGGACGCGATCAAGGCCGCATCGCAGCCGCACCACTTCCTGTCGGTCACCAAGGGCGGCCACTCGGCTATCGTGTCGACGGCCGGCAACGAGGATTGCCACATCATCCTGCGCGGCGGCAAGGCGCCCAACTACGACGCTGCCAGCGTGCAGGAAGCCTGCGACGCCATCTCCAAGTCGGGCCTGGCCGCGCGCCTGATGATCGATGCCTCGCACGCCAACAGCAGCAAGAAACACGAGAACCAGATTCCGGTGTGCGAAGACATCGGCCGCCAGATGGCAGCCGGCGATAACCGCATCGTCGGGGTGATGGTGGAATCGCACATCAACGCCGGTCGCCAGGACCACGTGCAAGGCACGCCGGTGTCCGACCTCGTCTACGGCCAGAGCGTGACCGACGCCTGCATCGGCTGGGACGATTCGGTGAAGGTGCTGGAAACGCTGGCCGACGCCGTGCGCAAGCGCCGTCTGGTACCGGGCAGCGGCAACTGAAACGCCATCAAGTTGATTTGGGAAGGACGCCTGCGGGCGTCCTTTTTCTTTGCGCGCGCATCAACGCGCAGATCTATAACAAATGTGAGCGAAACGTATCAAAGTCACACAAGTGCGTTGTCTTTGACATATCGTAGGTGGGTTCCCCCCTGCTCTTTCGGAGGCACCCATGGCAGACAACCTGGCGGACACCGCCGTCAACACCGCAAGCAAGTACCAGGCAATCGTGGCGCAATACGCCACCGACGTCGGCATGAAGATCCTCGGCGCGATCGTTTTCTGGGTGGTCGGCCGCTGGCTGATCAATCTGGCGGTGCGCATGGTGGAAGGCTCGTTGAGCCGACAGAAGGTCGATCCGACCGTGCTGCGGTATGTCGGCTCCATCATCACCGTCACGCTGAATGTGCTGCTGGTGATCGGCATCCTCGGCTATTTCGGCATCCAGACGACGACGTTCGCAGCGCTGATTGCCGCAGCCGGTGTGGCGATCGGCATGGCGTGGTCGGGCCTACTGTCGAACTTTGCGGCGGGCGCGTTCCTGATCGTGCTGCGGCCGTTCAAGGTGGGCGACTTCGTGACGGCCGGCGGCGTGACGGGCACGATCAAGGAGATCGGCCTGTTTGCCACGACCATCAACACGCCAGACAACGTGGTCAGCATTGTCGGCAACGGCAAGATCTTCGCGGACACGATCCAGAACTACACCTCCAACCCCTTCCGCCGCGTCGAGCTGAAGGCACAACTGGCCGGCAGCGCCGACCACCGCGCCGCCATCGCGCTGCTCAAGGAGAAGGTGGCCGCCATTCCGAACGTGCTGACCGAACCGGCGGTCGATGTTGAAATCCTGGAATTCAACCTGGTTGGGCCGGTGCTGGCCGTGCGCCCGTACACGCACAACGACAACTACTGGCAGGTCTATTTCGACACCAACCGCACGATCAAGGAAGCGCTGGCCGAAGGGGGCTTCCCGGCGCCGACGCCATCGCAGGCGCTGACCATCACCACGCCGGGGCAATTGGCGGGGCTGGCCGCCGTGGCGCAAAGCACGACGACGCCGACAAGCGTGAACTGATTCAGCGCACTGCAGAAGCAAACGGCCCGGCGAGGTAACGTCATCTCGCCGGGCCGTTTTGTTTGATGCGGACGGCAATTACGCTGGCTTGTGCTCGTCGCGTTTCCAGAGGACGTCCGTGCCGCCATCTGCGCGATTGAGCACACGCGCCAGCACGAACAGCAGGTCCGACAGTCGATTGACGTATTGGCGCGGCGCCTCGCCAATGGTCTCGGCGCGGCCGAGTGCGACGATGCTGCGCTCGGCACGGCGCGCGACGGTGCGGCAGACATGCGCCTGGGCCGCAGCGCGGCTGCCGCCGGGCAGGATGAATTCGGCCAACCGCGGAAGATCGGCGTTGTAGTCGGCCAGCCATTGGTCGAGCCGCAACACGTGCGCGGTCGTCACCATCGTGTAGCCCGGAATGCAGAGTTCGCCACCCAGATCGAACAGGTCGTGCTGGATGGCGGTGAGCGCCGTGCGCACGCCGTCGGGCAGCGTTTCCGTCAGCAGCACGCCGATGTGCGAGTTCAACTCGTCGACGTCGCCGATGGCGGCGATGCGCAGGCTGTCCTTGGCCGTGCGGCTACCGTCGCCAAGGCCGGTGGTGCCGTCGTCGCCGGTGCGTGTGGCGATCTTCGATAAGCGGTTGCCCACGGTGCGTCTCCCTGTATCGCGTCAATGTTGGTGGCGCCATTATCGCAAGGGCGGCACGACCCCGGCGTTAGAATGACAGCCCGAGCCGGCTTCAGACCGCTGCCCCACGCGAGACGCCATGAACCATCCAGCCCCGCCCTCCCAGATCATCCGCACGCCGATTCCCCCGGCCATGCTCGACGCGCTGCGCATCCGCTTCGGCGATCGCGTCTCCATGAGCGAAGCCGTGCGCGCCCACCACGGCCGCGATGAATCCGCCTACGACCCGATGCTGCCCGACGCCGTCGTCTTCGCGCAGACCACCGAGGAAGTCGCTGCCGTCGCCAGGCTCTGCTTCGAGCACGAGATTCCGCTGATCCCGTATGGCGCCGGTTCGTCGCTCGAAGGCCATCTGCTGGCCGTGGCCGGTGGCGTGAGCCTCGACCTCTCGCAGATGAACCACGTGCTGTCGGTGCACCCGGAAGACCTGACGGTGACGGTCGAACCGGGCGTCACGCGCAAGCAGCTCAATACCGAAATCCGCGATACCGGCTTGTTCTTCCCGATCGACCCGGGCGCGGATGCCTCCATCGGCGGCATGTGCGCGACGCGCGCTTCGGGCACCAACGCCGTGCGTTACGGCACGATGCGCGAAAACGTCCTGAACCTGACGGTGGTCACCGCTGACGGCCGCATCATCAAGACGGCCAACCGCGCACGTAAATCGTCGGCGGGGTATGACCTCACACGCCTGTTCATCGGCAGCGAGGGGACGCTGGGCATCATCACCGAGATCACGCTGAAGCTGTATCCGCAGCCCGAAGCGGTATCCGCGGCCGTGTGCGCCTTCCCGAGCATGGGCGATGCGGTATCCGCTGTGATCGACACCATCCAGATGGGCGTGCCGATTGCGCGCGTGGAGTTTGTCGACGCACTGGCCATCCGCGCGATCAACCAATACGACAAGCTCACGCTGCCCGAATTGCCGACGTTGTTCTTCGAATTTCACGGCTCGGAGCACGGCGTGCAGGAGCAGGCCGAGACCGTTCAGCAGATCGCTGCTGAACATAAAGGCCAAGGCTTCGAATGGGCAACACGCCCCGAAGACCGCAGCCGCCTGTGGAACGCCCGACACAACGCGTACTTCGCGTTCCTGCAGCTCAAGCCGGGCTGCCGCGCCGTCACCACCGACGTGTGCGTGCCGATCTCGCGCCTGGCTGAATGCGTGGTCGAGACCGAGAAGGACCTGCTCGCCAGCGCGCTGCAACTGCCCGCCCCCATCGTCGGCCACGTGGGCGACGGCAACTTCCACGTTGCGCTGCTGATCGACCCGAACAAGCCGGAAGAACTGGAAGAGGCCGAGCGCATCAACCAGCGCATCGTCGCCCGTGCAATTGCCATGGACGGTACCTGCACGGGCGAGCATGGCGTGGGTCTGCACAAGATGGACTTCCTCATCGCCGAACACGGCAACGATGCGATCGACCTGATGCGCAGCATCAAGCAGGCGCTCGACCCGAAGCACGTCCTGAACCCCGGCAAGATCTTCCACCTGTAACCGATTCACCTACCAGCGACCGCCCGCATGTCTTCCGTCTTCAAGCGCGTTCCTCCGCTGCATCTGTTGATTGCCTTCGAGGCCGGGGCGCGCCATGCGAGCTTCGCGCGCGCGGCCGAAGAGCTGTCCGTCACGCCCAGCGCGGTATCGCACCGCATCAAGAATCTGGAAGAGCTGTGGGGCGAAGACCTCTTCGTGCGCACGGGCACGGCGTTGCGGCTGACCGCCGCGGGCACGCGCTACCTGCGCAGTGTGCAAGTGGCGCTCGACACCCTGCACGAACTGGCACGGCCGGAATTCAGCAAGCAGCGCGCGCGGCTGCGCGTGGCGATTCCGCCCACGTTCGGACGCCAGCACCTCGTGTCGCGTCTGCCGGAGTTCAACGCGCTGTACCCGCACATCGATCTGGAACTGCATCTCTCCATCCCGTTCCTCGACGTGAAAGCCGAGGACACCGATGTCGAAATCCGCTACGGCACCGGCCGCTATCCGGACCTGAAGACCACGCTGCTGCTCAACGAGCCGGTCTTCCCGGCGTGCGGGCGGGCCTACTACGAGCAGATCAGCGGCAACACCATCACCGAAGCGTCGCAGTTGCTGAACCTCACGCTGCTGCGCAGCCCGCTGGAGCCCTGGCGCCCATGGTTCGAGGCGGCCGGGCTGGACGCGGCGGAGCCTGCGACCGGCTCGCTGTTCAACGACATCGGCCTGATGCTCGAAGCCGTCGCCTCCAACCAGGGCGTGGCGCTGGTGCGTCAAGCCATGGCGCGCAACTGGCTGGCTTCGGGGCAGATCGTGCGGCTGCTGGACATCGAATCGGCGTCGCCACATGCTTATTACATTGTCCAGCGCGAGCAGGCGCCGATGAAGCCCGAGGCGCGGCATTTTGTGGATTGGTTGCTTGGGCTGGATTGGTGAACCGCTCAGCGGCCGGCCCCCAAGCCTCGCGGCTGGGTCTCGAACTACCGGATTCGAAACTTTTAGTTTCGACGTTGAAGCCCTGAACCCTCAGCGCTGATGAAAAAAACAGCAACGTCGGGGCAAAAAGCGTCATGGTTCGAGCCCCAGGGCCTCGAAGTTGACGTTCCGAACATCATCGTTGCTGCTTTTTTCATCAACGCCGATCCTATTTGCCTCACGCGTGAGGTACCTGAACCTCGGATTCGATACTTTTAATGTGAAGCTCGGTGCTTTGAACCCCACCGTCGGCGGTTGAAGGCTCGATCGTGGAGGTCACGCTCGCGCGAATGGGCAATGAAACCTTGCTGCCCCGCGATGAGCCGCATTGGCCGCTCCGGCGAGCCAAATTCATCGCAGCAAAAGTCCTTAACCCGCCGCATGGCGCGGCGGCCGGGCTATAGTGCCCTCCATCCCGGCCACCGCTGCCGGGCACAACGATGAGAGACACCCCATGAACGCATCGCTGCCCGCCACCGCTCGCGATCCGTCTGCCCTGCAGGCTGAGCTGACCGCTGCGCTGTCCCAGATCGTGTCCGACGACGCGCTGCTCTGGGAGCGCGAAGACACCACCCCGTATGAATGCGACGGCTTGGCCGCTTACCGGCAGGTGCCGCTGGCCGTCGTGCTGCCGGATACCGAGGCGCAGGTCGTCGAAATCCTGCGCGTGTGCCACCGCATGGGCGTGCCCGTGGTGCCGCGCGGCGCGGGGACGAGCCTGTCGGGCGGTGCGATGCCGACGCCGGGCGGGCTGGTGCTGTCGCTGGCCAAGTTCAAGCGCATCATCAAGGTGGACCCATACACGCGGACGGCGGTGGTCCAGCCGGGCGTACGCAACCTTGCCATTTCGGAAGCCGCCAACTCGCATGGGTTGTATTACGCGCCCGATCCGTCATCGCAGATTGCCTGCACCATCGGCGGCAACGTGAACGAGAACTCCGGCGGCGTGCATTGCCTGAAGTACGGCCTGACCGTACACAACGTGCTGCGCGTGCGCGCCGTGATGATGGACGGCGAGGTGGTCGAATTCGGCAGCGAGGCGCCCGACGCACCTGGCTTTGACCTGCTGGCCACGGTGATCGGCTCCGAAGGCATGCTGGCCGTGGTGACCGAAGTGACCGTGCGCCTGATCCCCAAGCCGCAACTCGCGCAGGTGATCATGGCGAGCTTCGACGACGTGGAATCCGGCGGCAACGCCGTGGCCGACGTGATTGCCGCGGGCATCATCCCGGCGGGGCTGGAAATGATGGACAAGCCCGCCACCGCAGCGGTGGAAGAATTCGTCTGCGCCGGCTACGACCTGGATGCCGCCGCCATCCTGCTGTGCGAATCCGACGGCACGCCCGAAGAAGTGGCCGAAGAGATCGCGCGCATGAGCGAAGTGCTGCGCGCCTCGGGTGCCACCCGCATCCAGGTCTCGCAAAGCGAAGCCGAGCGCCTGAAGTTCTGGAGCGGCCGCAAGAATGCATTCCCTGCGGCAGGTCGCATCTCGCCGGACTATTACTGCATGGACGGCACCATCCCGCGCAAGCACATCGGTACGCTGCTGCGGCGCATCCAGCAGATGGAGCAGAAGTACGCCCTGCGCTGCATCAACGTGTTCCACGCGGGCGACGGCAACATGCACCCGCTCATCCTCTTCAACGGCGAAGACCAGGACGAATGGCACCGCGCCGAACTGTTCGGCTCCGACATCCTCGAGACCTGCGTGGAACTCGGCGGCACCGTAACGGGCGAACACGGCGTGGGCGTGGAAAAGCTCAGTTCGATGTGCGTGCAGTTCTCGGCGGAAGAACGTGACGCGTTTCTGCGCGTGAAGGCGGCTTTTGACCCGGTGCGTTTGCTGAACCCCGACAAAGCCATCCCCACGCTCGCGCGCTGCGCCGAATACGGCAAGCTGCACGTGCGCAACGGCCTGCTGCCTCACCCCGACTTGCCGCGTTTCTGATCGCCGCCTGACCATTCCGAAGCCGCACGCAGCGAACAAGCCGTTGCGCCCGAAGGTTCAACATGCCCATCACGTCTGACACCGCCCTTTCGCCCGCGCTCGCACGCTTTCGCGACGCCATTACGCAGGCCGCAAGCAACCGCACGCCGCTCACCCTGCGCGGCGGCGGCACAAAGGATTTCTATGGCCGCGCGCCCGCACCCGACGGCACCGTGCTCGACACGCGCGAGTGGTCCGGCATCGTCGATTACGACTGCGCAGAACTCGTCATCACAGCGCGCAGCGGTACACCGCTGGTCGAGATCGAAGCCGCACTGGCCGAGCACAAGCAGATGCTGGCGTTCGAGCCGCCCCACTTTGCTGCGAATGGCCGACAGGCAACGGTAGGCGGTGCGTTTTCATCCGGCCTGTCCGGCCCGCGCCGGCAGTCGGTGGGCGCGCTGCGCGACTTCGTGCTCGGCGCTGTCGTCATGGACGGCCGCGGCGACATGCTCAACTTTGGCGGCCAGGTGATGAAGAACGTGGCCGGCTACGACGTCTCGCGCCTGATGGCCGGTGCACTCGGCACGCTCGGCTTGATCGTGCAGGTGTCGCTCAAGGTGCTGCCGATGCCGTTCTGCGATGCGACGCTGCGCTTCGCCATGGCACAAGGCGAGGCCATCGACACACTCAACCGTTGGGGTGGCCAGCCGTTGCCGATTGCGGCGTCCGCGTGGATCGACGGTGCCCTGTGGGTTCGCCTGAGCGGTGCCGATGCGGCCGTGCGCGCAGCCATCACCAAGCTCGGCGGCGAGCGTGTTGAGGACACAGAAGGGGCCGCATTCTGGCGCGACCTGCGCGAGCAATCGCATGCATTTTTCGCGCGTGCCGTGCAAGGCAGCCTGCCGCTGTGGCGCATCGCCCTGCCCCCGGCCACGCCGCCGCTGGCGCTCGGTCATGCGTCGGCCGATGAGCAGCTCGTCGAATGGGGCGGCGGCCAGCGCTGGTGGATCGACACCGGCAACACCTCCGCCGACGCCATCCGCGATGCTGCCCGCAAGGCCGGCGGCCACGCCACGCTCTTCCGCAACGGCGACCGCGCCAGCGACATCTTCACGCCCGTCGCCGCGCCGTTGATGGCCGTGCACAAACGCCTGAAAGACAGCTTCGATCCGCACGGCATCTTCAACCCGGGCCGTCTGTATTCAGCGTTCTGACTGCCGACTTCCAACGCAAGCCCATCATGCAAATCACGCTCGCGGCGTTCCTGCGCAACACCCCCGACGGCGAAGAAGCCCAAAGCATCGTGCAGAAGTGCGTGCACTGCGGTTTCTGCACGGCCACCTGCCCGACCTACCAACTGCTCGGCGATGAGCTGGACGGCCCGCGTGGGCGCATCTACCTGATGAAGCAGGTGCTGGAGGGCCAGCCCGCCGGCGCCGCTACACGCCTGCACCTCGACCGCTGCCTGACCTGCCGCAACTGCGAATCGACCTGCCCGTCCGGCGTGACCTACGGGCGCCTGGTGGAGATCGGCCGCAAGATCGTCGACGACCAGCTCGACGCGAAAGGAGAGTCGCGCCCCCTGGGCGAGCGCGCCGTGCGTTGGGCGCTGCGCGAGGGGCTGACGCGGCCGGCGCTGTTCGGCTCCGCGCTCAGGCTCGGACAGGCAGTGCGGCCGATGTTGCCGCCGGTGCTGCGCAACAAGGTTCCGGCCAGGCAGCCTCACGCCGGCACGCGGCCCGGCACCGCGCACGCACGCAAGATGCTGTTGCTCGAGGGCTGCGTACAACCCGCCATGTCGCCCAACATCAATGCGGCCACGGCGCGCGTGTTCGACAAGCTGGGCGTGCAGCTCATCAGTGCAGACCGTGCGGGCTGCTGCGGGGCGATCCGGTATCACATGAACGACCATGCGGGCGGCCTGGGCAACATGCGCGCCAACATCGACGCCTGGTGGCCGCACATCGAGGCCGGCGCCGAGGCCATCGTCATGACGGCCTCCGGCTGCGGCGCGATGGTCAAGGAATACGGCCACCTGCTGCGCGATGACCCCGCCTACGCCGAACGCGCGGCGCGCGTGTCCGCGATGACGCGCGACCTGTGCGAGGTGCTGCCGGCGTTCTCGCAGCAGCTCCTGCAGAAGACCAAACCCGAAGCACAACGGCCGCGCGTGGCGTGGCACCCGCCCTGCACGCTGCAGCACGGTCAGCAGATTCGCGGTGCGGTGGAAACGCTGCTCGCCTCGCTGGGCGTGGACGTCAAGCTCTGCGCCGACAGCCACCTGTGCTGCGGCTCGGCCGGCACCTATTCGGTGCTGCAACCGGAACTCGCCTACCGGCTGCGCGATGACAAGCTCGCCAAGCTGCAAGCCACGCAGCCTGAGCGCATCGTCTCCGCCAACATCGGCTGCCTGACGCATCTGCAGAGCGGCACGGACACGCCGGTCGAACACTGGATCGAGCTGGTCGACCGCATGCTGGCCTGAAACGAACGCAGCCGGGTTCTATACTTGGCGCTTCGTTTCGCCCGGAGGCCCCATGCTGCAAACCTTCGCGATCCTGTTGACGTTCCAGTCGGTGGGAGAGTTGTTGACGTATTCGCTGCACCTGCCGGTGCCCGGTCCGGTGATCGGCATGGTGTTGCTGGTCATCTACCTGCTGGTGGACAAGGGCCGCGTGCTCGAAGTCATGCAGGGCACCGTCCGTGAACTGCTGCGTCACCTGACCATCCTGTTCGTGCCGGCCGGCGTGGGCGTCATGACGCAACTGAACCGCATCGGGCAGGAATGGCTGCCAATCGTGGTGGCGACCGTCGTATCGACGTGGCTGTCGATTGCCGCCGGTGCGCTCGTGACGCGCGCGCTGATGCGCCGCATGGGGGACCACGGCGAAGGCCAGGAGGAGCTGGCCCCATGAACGCGATGGCTCCCAACCTGCACCAACTCTGGGTCTATCTGGCCGCCAGCCCGCTGCTCGGCCTGACCGCCACGCTCATCGCGTACCTGATCGGCGTGCGCCTTCATGAACGCAGCCGCTTTAACCCGATGGTCAACCCGCTGCTGATTGCGGTTGTCATCCTGGGGACGCTGCTGACCGTGACGGGCACGCCGTACAAGACCTACTTTGACGGCGCGCAGTTCGTGCACTTCCTGCTGGGGCCGGCGACGGTGGCGCTGGCGGTGCCGTTGTTTCAGCAGTGGGCGAAGCTGCGCCGCCATGCGGTGCCGCTGATGGCTGGGCTCCTTGCAGGGTCGGTCGTGGCCGTGGTGTCAGCCGTGGGCATCGCGTGGCTGCTGGGCGCATCGCCGGAAACGCTGCGCTCGATGGCGCCGAAATCGGTGACGATCCCGATCGCCATGGGCATCTCGGAGAAGATTGGCGGCGCGCCGACCATCACGGCGGTGCTGGTGCTCATTACCGGCATTGTCGGGGCGACGACCACGACGCGGCTGCTGAACCTGCTGCGCGTGCGCGAGTACAGCGTGCGTGGTTTTGCCACCGGCATCGCGGCGCACGGCATTGGTACGGCCCGCGCGTTTCAGGTCAATCCGGAAGCCGGTGCGTTCTCGGCGCTGGGCATGGGCCTGAACGGCGTGCTGACGGCCGTGCTGGTGCCGCTGCTGGCGGGTTGGATTCCGCACTGAATCGCTCCTCCCTCCGCCCGGTATTCACTGCCTGGGCAATCTGAAACACGCTTTGCCACCCTCCTGAACGCTCCTGACAGAACGCTGTCAGGAGCCCCCCGCCAGAATCGCTCCACCTTAACCGGCAACGGCACTCCCAACCGCCTGAGCCACCTAACGGAGCGAACATCATGGCAAGCGTCATCAACTGGTTTGAAATCCCGGCCAACGATTTCCCGCGCGCGGTGAAGTTTTACGAGAACGTCTTCGACACGCAGCTCAAGCAGGAAGACATGGGCGACATGACCATGGGCGTGTTTCCGGCGGGTGAGACGACCATCCACGGTGCGCTGGTCAAGGGCGAGGGTTTTGCGCCGTCCGACAAGGGCAGCGTGGTCTACCTGAATGCGCCCAATCTGGATGCCGTGCTCGAGCGCGTGAACGGCAGCGGCGGCCAATGCGTCTTTGGGCCGATGACGCTGCCCGACCACATGGGCCGCATCGCCCACATCGTCGACACCGAAGGCAACCGCATCGGCCTGCACGAGCCCGATGCCAAGACGCAGGCGTACCTGCTACAGCAGTAACGCCCCCAGGGCCGGTGCGCGGGCGCCGGCCTTCACCAAGAGACAGAGAAGAACACCATGCCCAGCCAATCCCCGTATCTCATGCGTGCCGCGGATGTGACCGCGCGCACGCAGTCGTTTTCACACCCCTGGAACAGCCTGTCGGAAATTCACGGCACGATGATGGGCCGGCTGCTCGGGCTCAAGCGCACGGGCGTGAATTTCGCGCGCGTGCCGCCGGGCAAGGAGTCGTTCGTCTATCACTCGCACCAACGCGAAGAGGAATGGATCTACATCCTTTCCGGCGAAGCGCAGGCCGAGATCGACGACAACATCTTCACCGTGCGCAGCGGCGATTTCATGGCCTTCCCCACAGGCGTCGCGCATCACCTGCGCAACTGCGGCAAGGACGATCTCGTCTATCTGTGCGGCGGCGAACATCTCAACATCGAGATTGCCGATTTCCCGAGACTGGGCAAGCGCATGCTGCGCCGTGGCGAGCAGGTGGATATCGTCGACATCCACCCTCAACGGGAACTGACGCCCTTCGGCGCGTAGGGGAAAGATTGTGCGGATTGCGCGCGGCAAGAAGCCCACTACAATGCCGCGCATGACCCGCCGCGCCGACCGCCTGTTCCAGATTGCCCAGATCCTGAGAGGCCGCCGTTTGACCACTGCGGCGATGCTGGCCGACCGCCTGGGCGTGTCGGAGCGCACCGTGTATCGCGATATCCGCGATCTGTCTGTCTCGGGCGTACCGATCGAAGGCGAGGCCGGTATCGGCTACCGCATGCGGGCAGGCTACGACCTTGCACCGCTCATGTTCACCGCCGACGAAGTCGAAGCGCTCGTGGCCGGCGCACGGATGATCAAGGCGTGGAGCGGCGGCACCATGGCCGAATCGGTGGACGCCGCATTGGAAAAGCTGATGGGCGCCCTGCCCGCGGAGCGCCGCAACGAAGCCGAGACCACGCGCATCTTCGCGCCCGGCTACGGCATGGGCAGCGAGGTCAAGCAGGTATTCGACACGCTACACGCAGCGCTTGGCCGCCACGCCGTTGCGCGGCTCGCTTACCGCGACGCGCAGGGCCAGTTGACCGAGCGCTGCATCCAACCGCTCGGCCTGTTCTTCTGGGGACAGGTCTGGCTGGTGGCCGCCTGGTGCGAACACCGCCAGGACTACCGCACATTCCGCCTCGACCGCTGCGTCCAGGTCGACATTCTGGAGCGCCACTTCGCCGAATCCGCCGAGCGCTCGCTGGCGGACTTCATGCGCAAGGTGCGGGGCTCGTCGGATTGACGACCGCAACGTCAGGCGGGATCGGGCTCCGCCAGCAGCCGCTCAATATCGTCGGCAATCTCTTCCGGCTTGGTCAGGGGCGCGTAGCGCTTGTAGACCGTGCCATCGCGGCGCAGCAGGAACTTGGTGAAGTTCCATTTGATGGCTCCGATGCCGAGCACGCCGGGCTTTTCCGAGGTCAGCCACTTGTAGAGCGGATGCGCGTTGGAGCCATTTACGTCGATCTTGCCGAACATCGGAAACGACACGCCGTAGTTCTTTTCGCAGAAGGCGCCGATCTCGTCTGCGCCGCCCGGTTCTTGCTTGCCGAACTGGTTGCACGGAAAGCCGAGCACCTCCAGCCCTTTGTCGTGCAGCCGCTTATACACCGCCTCCAGCCCCGCGTATTGCGGCGTGAATCCGCACTTGCTCGCGGTGTTCACGATCAGCAGGACCTTGCCCTTGTACTGCGACAGCGGCACGCGCTGGCCGGTCAACGAATCGGCCTCGAATGCATAGACGTCACTCATGGCTACTCTCCGGATGGTTGCTGCAAACGGTAACCAGCGAGGCCGAGCAAACCTGGCACGCTGCACATCACCTCAAATGATGTAGCGCCTGCGCCACATCAGACGACATTCAAATGCTCGGTGCCGGCCGACAGGTCCGTCTGGCCACCGCGCTTGCTGTGCAGCTTGATCTGCAGGCGCAAGTCGTTGAGAGAGTCGGCATTGCGCAGCGCGTCTTCGTACGTGATCTTGTTTTCTTCGTACAAATCGAACAGCGCCTGGTCGAACGAGATCATCCCTTGCTCGCGGGATTTCTTCATGACCTCCTTCAGCTCGTGCACCTCGCCCTTGAAGATGAGGTCTTGCACCAGCGGGGTCGCCAGCATGATCTCGACGGCCGGTACGCGCCCCTTCTTGCCCTGACGCGGCAGCAGGCGTTGCGCAATCATCGCGCGCAGGTTCAGCGACAGGTCGATCAGCAGCTGTTGACGCTTTTCTTCCGGGAAGAAGTTGATGATCCGGTCGATCGCTTGGTTCGAGCTGTTGGCGTGCAGCGTGGCAAGGCACAGGTGGCCGGTTTCCGCATACTGGATCGCGTATTCCATCGTGTCGCGATCCCGGATTTCGCCGATCAGGATCACATCCGGCGCTTGGCGCAGGGTGTTCTTCAGCGCTACGTGCCACGACTCGGTATCCACGCCCACCTCACGCTGCGTCACCACGCAGTTCTGGTGCGCGTGCACGTATTCGACCGGGTCTTCGATGGTGATGATGTGGCCGTACGAATTCGCATTGCGATAGCCCACCATCGCCGCCAGCGAGGTCGACTTGCCCGAGCCCGTGGCACCCACCACGATCACCAGGCCGCGCTTGCTCATGACGATCTCGTTCAGGATCGGCGGCAGGTCCAGCTCGCCCAGCGTCGGGATCTTCGTGTTGATGGTTCGCAGCACCATGCCGGCGCGGCCTTGCTGCATGAACGCCGACACGCGGAAACGCCCGGCGCCGTGATGGCGAAGTTGCATTCCGAGCTGTCTTCATACTCGCGCAACTGCTTCTCGTTCATGATCGACTTGACCAGACCGAGGGCCTGCTGGGCATTCAGCGGCTGCTGAGAGATCGGCGTGACCTTGCCGTCCACTTTGATCGCGGGCGGAAATTCTGCCGTGATGAACAAGTCCGAGCCACGGCTGTTCACCATCAACTGCAAGAGTTCGTGGATGTATTTGGTGGCGGCTTCGCGGTCCAGCATGGCGTGCCCCTCCTCGAAAGAATTGGAAAGCGCGCTGACGTATCGGTCAGCGTATCAGTTCGCGTGTCAGTTCGCGAACGCGTCCGGGTTCTTGGCGATGGCGCGCGCGTCTGCGTAGTTGATCGCCGAGCGCTTGATCAGCTCCGACAGGCACTGGTCGAGCGTCTGCATGCCCATGCCGCTGCTAGTCTGCATCATCGAGTACATCTGCGAGATCTTGTTCTCGCGGATCAAGTGACGGATGGCCGGCGTGGCAATCATGATTTCGTGCGCCGCAATCCGGCCCGAACCGTCGCGCGTCTTGAGCAGCGTCTGCGAGATCACCGCCTCCAGCGATTCGGAAAGCATGGTCCGGACCATCTCTTTTTCGTCCGACGGGAACACGTCGACGACCCGGTCGATGGTCTTGGCCGCCGAGCTGGTGTGCAGCGTGCCGAACACCAAGTGGCCGGTTTCTGCGGCGGTAAGCGCCAGGCGAATGGTTTCAAGGTCACGCAATTCGCCGACCAGCACCACGTCCGGATCTTCACGCAGCGCCGACTTCAGCGCATTGGCGAACGAATGGGTATGGGGCCCGAGTTCACGCTGGTTGATCAGGCTCTTCTTCGATTCGTGCACGAATTCGATCGGGTCCTCCACCGTGAGGATGTGGCCCATGTCGTTTTCGTTGCGGTGATTGACCATCGCGGCCAGCGTGGTCGACTTGCCCGAGCCGGTCGGGCCCGTGACGAGCACCAGGCCGCGCGGCTTCATCGCCAGGTCCGCGAACACGGCGGGCGCTTTCAGGTCATCCAGCGAGAGCACCTTCGACGGAATCGTCCGGAACACAGCAGAAGCGCCACGGTTTTGATTGAACGCGTTGACACGGAAACGCGAGAGGCCGGGGATCTCAAACGAGAAGTCGACTTCCAGGTTTTCTTCGTAGACCTTGCGTTGCCCGTCGCTCATGATGTCGTACACCATGGAGTGCACATCCTGGTGCGTGAGCGGTGGGACGTTGATCCGGCGCATGTCGCCGTGGATCCGGATCATCGGCGGCAGTCCGGCCGACAGGTGCAAGTCCGACGCCTTGTTCTTGGCGGAAAACGCCAGAAGCTGCGCGATGTCCATCTTATAATGACCCCCGACTTTTTTATGTCGCCCGGGCGTCGCAATGGCGCCTCCAGACGCGCTCCGAGCCGTTGTTTTGACGTGCCGGAACCTTGTTTATTTGTAACAAACGTCGCCGGATTATGTCTGCAATCGTCGCCAACTTGCAAGCCGTGCGTCAACGGATCACAACGGCCTGCACACTGGCTTCGCGCGATGCTGCGGGTGTCACATTGCTGGCCGTTTCCAAGACGTTCGACGCCGATGCCATACGCGCCGCGCATGCCGCCGGGCAACGCCTCTTCGGCGAAAACTACGTGCAGGAAGGCATCGCCAAGATCGACGCGCTGGCCGACCTGCGCACGGGTATCGACCCGATCCGCTGGCACTTCATCGGCCCCCTGCAGAGCAACAAGACGCGCGCCGTGGCCGAACAGTTCGACTGGGTGCACAGCGTCGATCGCCTGAAGATCGCCGAGCGCCTGTCGGCCCAGCGCCCGGACACCTTGCCGCCGCTGCAGGTCTGTCTCGAGATCAACATCAGCCGCCAGGCCAGCAAACATGGCCTGCTCCCCGATTTCGATGAAGTGCTTGCCGTGGCACAAGCCGTCTCGGCCCTGCCCCGCTTGCAGTTGCGCGGCTTGATGGCCGTGCCCGAGCCGAGCGATGACCCCGCCGCGCAACGCAAGCCGTTTGCCGATCTGTGTGCACTGGCGAATCGGCTGCGCGAGGCCGGCATCCCGCTCGATACGCTGTCAATGGGCATGTCCGCCGACCTGGAAGATGCAATTGCCGAAGGCGCCACGATCGTGCGCGTCGGCAGCGCCATCTTCGGCGCGCGGCATTACGCCCACGCCTGAATTCCTGTTGTCTCTCACACCACCACTCTCATGCTCGACACTCTGAAACTCGGCTTCATCGGCGGCGGCAACATGGCGGCGGCCCTCATCGGCGGCCTGATTGCCAAGGGCGCGCACGGCGCCAACATCGTGGTGGTGGACCCGACCGAACCGGCCCGCAGCCGCGCCAAGCAGACCTGGGGCGCCCGAACCGCTGCCGCCCCCGGCGCAGAACTGGCCGATCGCGACGTGATCGTCCTGGCAGTCAAGCCGCAGCAGATGCGCGAGGTCTGTGCGCAACTGGCACCGCATCTGCGTGACAGCCTGGTGCTGTCGGTGGCGGCGGGCATCCGCATCCAGGATCTGTCGCGCTGGCTGAATGGCCATGCACGTGTGGTCCGGGCGATGCCGAATACCCCAGCGCTGTCCGGCCTCGGGATGACCGGCCTGGCCGCCAACGCTGGCCTGTCGGACGGCGACCGGGCTACCGCCAGCGCCATCGCCAATGCCGTCGGCAAGAGCGTTTGGGTGCCCGCCGAAGCGCAGATCGATGCGGTGACCGCCATCTCGGGCAGCGGCCCCGCATACGTGTTCTATTTCATTGAAGCGATGCAGCAGGCGGCGCAGGAGTTGGGGCTGTCGGCTGAGGATGGGCGCACGCTGGCGGTCGAGACGTTTATTGGCGCGGCCACGCTGGCGGGCCAATCGACCGAGCCGGTGGAGGTGTTGCGCGAGCGTGTGACGTCCAAGGGCGGGACGACCTATGCGGCGCTGACGTCAATGGAAGGCGCTGATATCAAGGCTGCCTTTGTGCGGGCGATGCATGCCGCGGCGGCTCGGGGGAAGGGGATGGGGGAGGAGTTTGGGCGGGATTGAGGGTACTGGTCCATCCCCGGTATCGCCCCCGGCAGGGGATGAAATCGGGGACGCACCACCAACACCTAGCGCAGCAAATACGCCCCTGCCACCCCGGCAAACAAGCAGGCCCCCAGCCAATTGTTATGCCGGAAAACAAAAAAGCACTTCATCCGATCACGCGTCTGTAGCATCGGGAAATACCAAAGCGACAACGCCACGGCAGCGGCAAACCCAATCCAGTACGCCACGCTGAGTGCCATCACATGGCCAGCCCAGGCCATGATCCCGAAGAACCCCGCGTAGCACAGCATGATCGCCGCCACGTCAAAACGTCCAAAAGTAATGGCTGAGGTTTTGATGCCGATGAGCAGATCGTCATCGCGGTCGACCATCGCGTACGCCGTGTCGTAGGCAACGGCCCAGAAGACATTGCCGGCAAGCATCAGCCACGCCAGCACCGGCACCTGATCCTGCACCGCCGCGTACGCCATCGGAATCCCAAACCCGAACGCAATGCCGAGGTACGCCTGCGGAATCGCGAAGAACCGCTTGAAGAACGGATACGTGCCGGCAATCACGATGGCGGCCACCGACATCCACTTGGTCAGCGCATTGAGTGGCAGGATCAACGTGAAGGCGATGAGCGAGAGCACCGCGGCTACCGCCAGCGCCTCCCAGGGGGCAATCAGGCCCGCGGTGATCGGCCGCTCCTTGGTGCGCTTGACGTGCTTGTCAAAGTCACGATCCGCCCAGTCGTTGACCGCGCAACCGGCCGAGCGCATCAGGAACGTGCCGACCGTGAAAATCACCACCAGCGACAGCGGCGGATGACCATCGGCGGCCATCCACAGCGCCCACAGCGTCGGCCACAGCAGCAAAAGCGTGCCGATCGGTTTGTCCATGCGCATCAGGCGCGCATAGAGCATGAGGCGGCTGGGTTGGGCAGCGGACGATTGCATGGAAATCACCAAAGAAAAATGGCGCCTGCACGAGGCAAGGCGCCATTTTAGTCCTGCCGAAAGCCGCTTACGCTGCGGCCAGATCGAACCGGTCGAGATTCATCACCTTGACCCACGCGGCGACGAACTCGCTGATGAAGCGCTCCTTGCCGTCGGCGCTGCCGAACACCTCGGCGAGGGCACGCAGGATCGAGTTCGAGCCGAACACCAGATCGACGCGCGTGCCAGTCCACTTGCGCTCGCCCGTCTTGCGGTCATAGCCCTCGTAGATGTCGCCGGCAGGCTTCCACTCGGTATTCATGTCGAGCAGGTTGACGAAGAAGTCGTTCGTCAACGCGCCGGGCGTGTGCGTCAAGACACCATGCTGGCTGCCATCCGCGTTGATGTTGATGGCACGCAGGCCGCCGATCAGCACGGTCAGCTCGGGTGCTGTCAGCGTCAGGAGTTGAGCCTTGTCGAGCAGGAGCACTTCGGCCGGCACCGCAAACTGCGACTTCTGGTAATTGCGGAAACCGTCGGCGACGGGTTCGAGCACCGAGAACGACGCGGCATCCGTCTGCTCGGCCGTTGCATCGACGCGGCCCGGCGTGAACGGCACGGTGATCGTCGTGCCCGCTGCCTTGGCGGCCAGTTCGATACCTACGCTGCCTGCCAGCACAATCACATCCGCCAGCGAAGCCTTGCCGGAGGCGCGTTGAATTTCTTCCAGCTTGGCCAGGGTGCCGGCCACGGGCTGGTTGACGGCCCAATCGTTCTGCGGCGCCAGGCGAATACGCGCACCGTTGGCGCCGCCACGCTTGTCCGAACCGCGGAAGGTCGAGGCAGATGCCCAGGCCACGGCAACCAGTTCGGATGCTGACAAGCCGGAAGCGGCAATCTTTGCCTTGAGGTCCGCGATATCGGCCTCGGTCGGCTTGTGTGTGGCGGCCGGCAGCGGGTCTTGCCAGATCAGGTCTTCACGGGGCACTTCGGGGCCGAGGTAACGCGACTTCGGTCCGAGATCCCGGTGCGTGAGCTTGAACCAGGCGCGGGCAAAGGCTTCGGCAAACGCCTGCGGGTTGTCGAGGAAGCGGCGCGAGATCTTTTCGTACGCCGGGTCGAAACGCAGCGACAAGTCGGTCGTCAGCATTGTCGGCTTGCGCTTGGGCGAGTCGGGCGTCGGGCCCGGAATGATCGCCTCGGCGTCTTTGGCCACCCATTGCAGCGCTCCGGCCGGGCTCTTCTCCTGCACCCATTCGTACTTGAACAGGTTCTCGAAGAAGAAGTTGCTCCATTGCGCGGGGGTCTGCGTCCAGGTGACTTCCAGCCCGCTGGTGATTGCGTCCGCGCCCTTGCCCGTGCCGTAGGTGCTGGCCCAGCCCAGCCCCTGGGATTCCAGCGGAGCGGCTTCGACATCGGCGCCAACGTGGCTTGCGGGGCCCGCTCCGTGCGTCTTGCCGAAGGTGTGGCCGCCGGCAATGAGCGCGACGGTTTCTTCGTCGTCCATCGCCATGCGGGCAAAGGTTTCGCGGATGTCCTTGGCGGCCGCGAGCGGATCGCCATGGGCGTGTTCCGGGCCTTCCGGGTTCACGTAGATCAGGCCCATCTGCACGGCGGCGAGCGGGTTCGCGAGGTTGCGCTCGCCCGAATACCGCGTGGATTCCAGCCATTTGGTCTCATTACCCCAGTAGACGTCGTTGTCCGGTTCCCACGTGTCTTCGCGGCCGGCGGCAAAGCCGAACGTGCGGAAGCCCATGGTTTCGAGCGCCACGTTGCCGGTCAGGATCAGCAGGTCGGCCCACGAGATTGCCTGGCCGTATTTCTGTTTGATGGGCCACAGCAAGCGCCGCGACTTGTCGATGTTGACGTTGTCCGGCCACGAATTGAGGGGTGCAAAACGTTGCTGGCCGCGCCCGGCACCACCACGGCCATCGCCCGTGCGGTATGTGCCGGCGGCGTGCCATGCCATGCGGATGAACTGCGGGCCATAGTGGCCAAAGTCTGCCGGCCACCAGTCTTGCGAATCGGTCATCAGGCGGCGCAGATCGGCCTTGAGCGCGTCGTAGTCGATCGCATTGAACGACTTGCGGTAGTTGAAGTTCGACCCGAGCGGATCAGACTTCTCGGAATGCTGGTTCAGCAGATCGACGCGCAGCTGATTGGGCCACCAGTCCTTGTTGGCCGTACCGCCACCGAAGGCGTGGGAAGCAGCGGGAGAATGGCCGGAAAACGGGCATTTGGCTTCAGTCGTCATGATTCTCTCGGTTAGGTCATGGGGGGTGATGCCGCCCCAACCGCAACGCAACGGGCTCGCGGGAGGGGCGCAATTCGCTGCTGCCGAAACGCCTGTCGCAAACGTGGCGAACGGCCTTCAGGCCAGCCTTAAGCCAGGAGCGAGCGCAGCATCCACGCGGTCTTTTCGTGAATGTCCATGCGTTGCGTCAGCAGATCGGCGGTCGGTTCGTCGGCGGCCTTGTCGACGTCGGGGAACAGGCTGCGGGCGGTGCGCGTCACGGCTTCGTGGCCGGCCACCAGCTCGCGGACCATGTCCATCGCCTCGGGAACGCCCTTCGATTCCGGAATCGACGACAGCTTGGCGAACTCCGAATACGAGCCCGGCGCGGGATAACCCAGCGCGCGGATGCGCTCGGCCACCGGGTCGACGGCATTCCACAGTTCGTTGTACTGCGTCTCGAACATCAGGTGCAGCGTGTTGAACATCGGGCCGGTGACGTTCCAGTGGAAGTAATGCGTCTTCAGATAGAGCGAGTAGGTATCGGCCAGCAGACGCGACAGGCCTTCGGCGATCTTCTTGCGGTCCTTGTCAGCAATGCCGATGTTGATCTGGGCTGCGGCAGTCGCGCCGCTGTTCTTCTTTGCCATCTGGATTCCCCTATGAAGTGGTGTGCAAAAACGCGATGCCGTCCGCTGGATTCAGCGTCGGGCCGCGCGTGCCTCCAGCCTTCTTTCGGTTGCCCCTCGCGCAGCAAGTTCCGATCGTCGCATCGTCCTGTGACGAAACGCAAAGCGGATGGCAACCGAGCATCAGGCCGGTTATCAGACCATGAACTGCACCATACCGTGCAGGAGCACGATCATAGCGCCGGCAGCCACGATGGTTAGACCGACCTGCTTGCGCACCCACTTGCGTTGCAGGCGGGCGGATTCTGCGGCGCGCGTGCCGTGGCCCCCGGCCGCACTACCCGGCATGCCCGACAGCGTCAGCACCTCGACCTGCGATGCGCGCACTGTGCCCGCAAACCCCTGCCATTCCGAAACAAACATCCGCACCATTGCCATGCTTTTTCTCCTTGCGACCCTGCGCGCTCCTGATGCCTCGCCACACATGGGGGCAACCTCATGCATCTATCAGGCTAGTGCGATTCACCATAGGCGGCGAGCCATTCCAGCACGGTCGCTACGGTGTTCGAAGCATGCGGGAGGGACATGGCGGGCTCCACGGTGATTTAGGGAATGAGCGATGCGCTCAACATCGGAGTCATTCTATTAACAGGCTATCGAAACGTATATTTGATTGTTTTTATCTATCAATTAGGCGTGCGCTATGGCCGTCATGGGGTGACGGTCAACGCACCAATCAGGAGATCAGTGAACGAGCGGCGTGGGCGGCAACAACTTGATGCCGGGCAGGTTGCATTGCGCGACCGCCTTGGCCACCGCTTCGATCGCGGCGATGCGGGTGAAACTCTTGCGCCAGGCCAGCACAACGCGTCGGTCGGGCACCGGCTCGTGGAACGGCACGTAGGTCAGCAGATCGGTGGCGGCGGGCTGCATGTTCGGCACCGACGTACGAGGCAGGACGGTAATGCCCACGCCGCTGGCGACCATATGGCGAATCGTTTCCAGCGACGAACCCTCGAAGGTTTTCTGGATGCCGTCCGCATTCTGCGAGAAACGCGACAGCTCCGGGCACACGCCCAGCACGTGGTCGCGGAAGCAATGGCCGTTGCCGAGCAGCAGCATGGTTTGCTGTTTAAGCGCCGCTGGGTCCACCGACGACGCCTTCGCCAGCTCGTGGCCGCGCGGCACCGCCACGACAAAGGGCTCGTCGTACAGCGGCACCGTCATCAGGCCGGCTTCCGGAAACGGCTCGGCCATGATGGCGCAGTCGATCTCGCCCTGTTTGAGCAGCTCCACCAGCCGCACGGTGAAGTTCTCCTGCAGCATCAGCGGCATCTGCGGGACGGTGTCGATCATCTGCTTGACCAGCGCGGGCAGCAGATACGGCCCGATCGTGTAGATCACCCCCAGGCGCAAGGGCCCCGCCAGCGGGTCCATCCCCTGCTTGGCAATCTCGCGGATCGCCATCGTCTCCTCGAGCACACGCTGCGCCTGCGTGACGATCTGCTCGCCGACGGGCGTGACGCTGACTTCGGACGCGCCGCGCTCGAAAATCTGCACGGCCAGCTCGTCTTCCAGCTTCTTGATGGCGACCGACAGCGTCGGCTGCGAGACGAAGCAGGCCTCGGCGGCACGCCCAAAGTGGCGTTCCCGCGCAACGGCGACGATGTATTTGAGTTCGGTGAGCGTCATGGCGATCAATCGGCTTGAGGGTGTCGATAGATTTTACCAAGGGACGTGCGATATTGCTTGGGGTTCGAATGGCGGTCCGGCATTGACAACGCTGCCATCCGCCCCATCTTCCGTGGATGCGTTTCACCGAAACACGAAACAGTGAGGAGCCGCCCCAGCATGCGTGACGAACCTAACGGCAGTCGATCCCTGCCCCGCGGCAGACGCCGCTTCCTGATGACGACGGTCGGGCTCATGGCAGCGCTGCATGTCTACATTGGATGGCGGCTGCTGCCGGATCTGGGCTGGAATGGCGCCGGCTGGGCTGCGGGCATCATCTTCCTACTCATATCGACGGTGATGATTCCCACTGGGATGGCGGCGCGCTTCGTGATCCGGCCCATCTCGCTGGCGGATCGCGTGTCTTGGTTCGGTGCGTTGCTGATGGGCCTGTTCTCTTCGCTGTTCGTGCTGACGCTGCTGCGCGACATCGCGCTGATCGTGCTGCCACAGGCTTATCGGCATGACTCGGCCCTGCTCGTCGTCGCGCTCACCTTGCTGGTGACGTTGATCGGCTATGTCAACGCGCGTCGCATCCCCCGCGTCGCGCGGGTGACGGTGCCCATTGCGGGCCTACCGGCGCCGCTGCACGGCTTCACCATCGCGCAAATCACCGATCTGCATGTCGGCCCCACCATCAAGCGTGCGTATGTGGCGGGCGTGGTGGACCGGCTCAATGCGCTGCAACCGGATGTCATCGCCGTGACAGGTGATCTGGTGGACGGCGAGGTGGACGTGTTGCGTCCGCATATCGCGCCGCTCGCAGGCATGTCGGCAAGGCACGGCGTTTTTGCGGTGACGGGCAATCACGAGTACTACTCGGGCGTCGGTCCCTGGGTGTCGGAGTTCGAACGGCTGGGCATGCGGGTCCTGATGAACGAGCATGCAGTGCTGGAACACGACGGCGCGCCACTGGTGATCGCAGGCGTGACCGATTTCAGTGCGGGTAAGTTCGACACTGCGCACACGAGCGATCCGACGCGAGCGCTGGCGGGATCGCCGTCCGGCGTGACGCCCACGATCCTGCTCGCGCATCAACCGCGTAGCGCCCCGGCCGCGGCAGAGGCCGGCTTCGACCTGCAACTGTCAGGACACACGCATGGTGGCCAGTTCTGGCCGTGGAGCCTGTTCGTTCCGCTGCAGCAGCCATTTACGGCCGGGTTGCACAAGCTGGGGCGTCTGTGGATCTACACCAGCCGTGGCACCGGATATTGGGGCCCGCCCAAGCGGTTCGGCGCGCCGTCGGAAATCACGCTGATACGGCTGGAGCCAACCGTTGGCTAAGCCGCAGGCGCCGGCATCCAACAAGCACCCTATGACATCAATGTCTTGCCGCCTGCCGAATCGGCCCGCACCTTCATGGTGCATCCGAAAGTTGTAACGGCGCCTCACACCGGCGACATTTCGGTCTATGTCGTTCGGTTGACCGGGCTAGAATCGCTCGACCCGCTGGCACAGCTGTACCCTCCCATGTCGATCGATCACCCGCCTTTGCAAAACCCAGCCACGCTGCTCGAAATCGTGCGAGCGCAGTCACAGATCGCCAAGCTCGGCACCGATCTGGGCGCCATCATGGCGTTGGTCACCGAGCGGGCACAGCATCTGACGTGCGCGACGGGCGCGGTGGTCGAAATGGCGGAAGGCGATGAGATGGTCTATCGCGCCACGTCGGGCCTGACCGAAACGCTGCTGGGCCTGCGACTTGCGCGCCAGGGCAGCCTGTCGGGCCTGTGCGTACAGACCGGCGAAATCCTGCACTGCACCGATTCCGAAACCGACCCGCGCGTCGACCGTGAGGCCTGCCGCCGCGTAGGTCTGCGCTCGATGGTGGTCACACCACTGCGCCACCTCGACACCACGGTCGGCGTGCTCAAGCTGGTAGCGCCGGAGGTCGACGCCTTCAGCGCCAGCGACATCGGCGTGCTGGAGTTGATGTCCGAGCTGATTGCCTCGGCCATGTTCCACGCCGCCAACGCCGAGCGCGATCAGCTGTACCTGCGCGCCACGCACGATGCGCTGACGGACCTGCCCAACCGCGCGCTGTTCTATGACCGCCTGCGGCAGTCGATCCATCTGGCGCAACGCGCGCACGGTGGCTTGGGCGTGCTCAACATCGACATGGATAACCTCAAGCTCATCAACGATCGGCATGGGCATCGCGCGGGCGATGCGGCGATCCGCGAGACCGCACAGCGCATGGGCCGCACGGCACGACGCTCCGACACGGTGGCGCGCGTGGGCGGCGACGAGTTTGCCGTGCTCCTGCCTGGCATTGGCGCGCGGGCCGATGCACAGGCGCAAAGCGAGCGGATCATTGAAGAGGTGCAGCAGCCGTACGTGTTCGAGGGCCAGCCGCTGGACCTTCGCGTGAGCGTCGGCATCGCGGTCATGCCCGAAGACGGCACGGAGATCACCACCCTGCTCGATCAGGCCGATCGCGAGATGTACACCGTCAAGCGCTTGCGCAAGCAGGTACAGCCCGCGCATTGAAGCTTGCGCCGCAGCTTTTAAACGCGCAGGTAGTGCTCGCGCTCGCCCAGCCAGCGCTTGAGGTGGGTGTCCACCGCTTCAGGAAAGCGCGCGAGCATCGCGTCCGCCGCACCCTGTGCGAACTCAACGAGCCACGCATCGTGGTTCAGATCGGCAAAACGCAGCATCGCTTCGCCTGATTGCCGCGCGCCGAGGAATTCACCGGGCCCGCGGATCTCCAAATCGCGTCGGGCGATCTCGAAACCATCGGTGGTCTCGCGCATGGTCTGCAGGCGCTGCTTGGCCGTCGGCGACAGCGGCGCCTGGTACAGCAGCACGCACACGGATTCCGCTGTGCCGCGCCCCACTCGCCCGCGTAGCTGGTGCAGCTGCGCAAGACCAAAGCGCTCGGCGTGCTCGATCACCATCAACGAGGCATTGGGCACGTCCACACCCACCTCGATGACCGTGGTGGCGACCAGCACGTGCAGGTCACCGCCGGCGAAGGCGCTCATCACGGCGGCCTTCTCGGCCGATGGCAGGCGTCCGTGCACAAGGCCGACCTTCAGTCCTTGCAGACTTTGCGAAAGCGTCTCGAAGGTTTCGACGGCGGTCTGCAGCTGCAGCGCCTCGCTCTCTTCGATCAGGGGGCAAACCCAGTAGACCTGTCGCCCTTCGCGTGCTGCGGCGTAGATGCGTTCAATCACCTCGTCGCGGCGCGCATCATTCACCAGACGCGTGACGATGGGCGTGCGGCCGGGCGGCAACTCGTCGATGGCGGAAACGTCGAGGTCAGCGTAGTACGTCATCGCCAGCGTGCGCGGGATCGGCGTGGCCGACATCATCAGCTGATGCGGCACCTGGGCGTTGGCGGCAGGTGCGTCGCCATTGCTCGCCTTGCCGCGCAGGGCAAGCCGCTGTGCCACGCCAAATCGATGCTGCTCATCCACCACCGCCAGACCGAGGCGCGCGAACGTAACCGCATCCTGGATCAGCGCGTGCGTGCCAATCACGAGTTGCGCGGTGCCGGCGGCCACACGCGCAGCCGCTTCGTCCTTCTGCTTGCGCTTGAGGCTGCCAGCCAGCCAGACGATGTCCACACCCAGCGGTTCCAGCCATGCGGAAAGCTTGCGGTAGTGCTGCTCGGCCAGGAGTTCGGTCGGCGCCATCAGCGCAGCCTGCCAGCCGGCATCGATGGCCTGGCAGGCCGCCAGTGCCGCAATGACGGTCTTGCCGCTGCCCACGTCGCCCTGGAGCAACCGCTGCATCGGGTACGGGTGTGCGAGGTCGGCGCGGATCTCATCCCACACGCGGGCCTGCGCGCCGGTCAGCTTGAACGGCAGCGCATTCATGAACCGCGCGAGCAGCCCATCCTTGCCGCTGTCGCGCAGGATGGGCGCATTGCGCATGCGGCGCGCAGCCTGCGCCCGCTTGAGCGACAGCTGCTGCGACAGCAGTTCATCGAACTTGATGCGCAGCCACGCCGGGTGCGTGCGCTCGACGAGGCTGTGCTCATCGACATCGGGCGTTGGCTGATGCAGCAGGCGCACGGCATCGGCGGGCGTCATCAACTTGAGCGGGGCGAGCGGACCGGTGATGAGGCTGTTCGGCAGCGTTTCCGGCAGCGGCGTACGCGCAAGTGCGTTCAGGATCGCCTTGCGCAAATAGGCCTGCGCCACGCCAGCGGTGCTCGGATACACCGGTGTCAGACGGTCGGGCAGCGGTTCATCCTCCGCCACCGCGCGCACGGTCGGGTGCACCATCTCGGCGCCGAAGAAACCACCGCGCACTTCGCCGCGCACACGCAGGCGCACACCCTCGGCCATCTGCTTGACTTGGCTGCCGTAGAAGTTGAGAAAGCGTAGAACCAGCTCGCCCGAGTCATCGGCGATATGCACGACGAGTTGCCGGCGCGGCCGGAACGCCACTTCATTGCGCGTGACCGTGCCTTCCACCTGCGCGGCCCAGCCGGTATTGGCCCGCGCCGTGGCTTCGGCAATGGTCAGGAGCGTGGTCTCGTCCTCGTAGCGCATTGGCAGATGCAGGACGAGATCGACATCGCGATGCAGGCCCAGCTTGGCGAGTTTGTCGGCCGGGCGGGCCGATTTTGCCGTGGCCTTGGCCGCTTTATCTGCCGTGGCCGCGCGCTTTGGCTTGGGCGCCGCCGCAGTATCAGCGTCGGGCATAGGAGCAGCATCAGTGGCGGAACGGGCGCGAGACGGCACAGGACGTTTACAATGGCGAACTTTGCGAGTCGCCCGATTGTACCGGCGCCCGCGACCATCACTTGGCGCAATCCACGTCTGCGCCACTTTTCATGCTGACGCTGTCCGATTTCGATTTCGATCTGCCGCCTGAGCTGATCGCACAAACCGCCCTGCCCGACCGCACCGCGAGCCGCCTGCTGGCCGTCCGCCGCGCGGGAGATGCCGTGCATTTCGAAGACCGCCAGTTTGCCGACCTGGTCGACTACCTGCGCCCCGGCGACCTGCTGGTTTTCAACGACACCCGTGTCATCAAGGCCCGCTTTTTCGGCCAGAAGGCCAGCGGCGGCAAGGTCGAGGTGCTTGTCGAGCGCCTGCTGGACGAGCACACCGTGCTGGCGCAGATCCGCTCCAGCAAGTCGCCGGTCGAGGGCACCACACTGCGCCTGGCCGACGCCTTTGACGTGACGGTGGGCCCGCGCGCCGAGCCGTTCTTCACGTTGCGCTTTCCGCAGCCGGCGCTGGATCTGATCGAGCAATACGGCCGCCTGCCGCTGCCGCCCTACATCGAGCATGACCCGAACAGCTTTGACGAGACGCGCTACCAGACCGTGTATGCGCGCAACCCGGGCGCCGTGGCGGCACCCACGGCGGGGCTGCATTTCGACGATGCGCTGTTCGCCAAGCTGGACGCCATGGGCATCCAGCGCGGCTTTCTCACGCTGCACGTCGGTGCGGGCACGTTCCAGCCGGTGCGCGTGGAAAACATCGCCGAGCACCGCATGCACAGCGAGTGGTACGAAATCACCCCCGAACTGGCCGAAGCTATCCGCGCCACGCGCGCGGCCGGCGGTCGCATCATCGCGGTCGGCACCACGTCGATGCGGGCGCTTGAATCGGCGGCGCAGCCGGATGGCACGCTCAATGCCTGCAGCGGCGAGACCGACATCTTCATCACCCCCGGCTACCGTTTCCGCGCCGTCGACCTGCTGGTGACGAACTTCCACCTGCCCAAGTCGACCTTGCTGATGCTGGTATCGGCGTTTGCCGGCATGAGCGCCATCCGGGAGGCGTATCAGCACGCCATCGCCCAGCGCTACCGCTTCTTCAGTTACGGCGACGCCATGCTGCTGACGCGCGCCCCAACCGAACCCGGCGAACCCGGCGAAACCCAATCGCTCTGACCATGCTCAAGTACGAACTGCTCACCACCGATGGCCTCGCCCGACGCGGCCGCATGACCCTGAACCACGGCGTGGTCGAAACGCCCATCTTCATGCCGGTGGGCACCTATGGCGCGGTCAAGGCGATGTCCCCGGCGGAGCTGAAGGACATTGGCGCGCAGATCATTCTGGGCAACACGTTCCACCTGTGGCTGCGCCCGGGCCTGGAAGTGATGGACGCGCACAAAGGCCTGCACGGTTTCAATGGCTGGGACAAACCCATCCTGACGGATTCCGGCGGTTTTCAGGTGTTTTCACTGGGCGATCTGCGCAAGATCACCGAAGAAGGCGTGACGTTTGCGTCTCCCATCAATGGCGACAAGCTGTTCCTGTCGCCCGAGATCTCGATGCAGATCCAGCGCCGGCTGAACTCCGACATCGTCATGCAGTTCGATGAATGCACGCCTTACAAGATTGGCGACCGCCCGGCAACGGAAGCTGAAGCTGCCGCTTCCATGCGCATGAGCCTGCGCTGGGCACAGCGCTCGCGTAACGAATTCGAGCGCGAACACAATCCGAATGCGCTGTTCGGCATCGTGCAGGGCGGGATGTTCGAGAACCTGCGCGATGAATCGCTGGCCGGCTTGCAAGCGATTGACGCCGATGCAGGCGGCGAAGGCTTCGGCGGCTACGCGATCGGCGGCCTGTCGGTGGGAGAACCCAAGGAAGACATGATGCGCGTGCTGCAGCACGTGGCGCCGCGTCTGCCGGCCAACAAACCGCATTACCTGATGGGCGTCGGTACGCCAGAAGACCTCGTGGCAGGCGTCGCCAGTGGCGTCGACATGTTCGACTGCGTAATGCCGACCCGCAACGCGCGCAACGGCTGGCTCTTCACTCGCTTTGGCGACATCAAGATCAAGAACGCGGTACACCGCAACGATCCGCGCCCGCTGGACGAGACGTGCGGCTGCTACACCTGCAGCAATTTCTCGCGCGCCTACCTGCACCACCTGCAGCGCGTCGGCGAAATCCTGGGTGCCCGCCTGAACACCATCCACAATCTCTATTACTACCTGGAATTGATGGCCGAAATGCGCGCCGCCATTGAATCGCACGGCTTTGCCGCCTTCCAGGCGCGCTTCGCCGCAGACCGCGCGCGCGGGGCGCTGTAAGCCGCCTTCGCAGGGCGCCGGGCGCGCCCATTTGCCGCAGCATCGCAATGGTAGAATGTTCGGTCCGATTTTTGACCGATTGACGAACCATTACGGAGTTCTGACGTGTTCCTGATTTCCGACGCTTACGCGCAAACTGCACCGGCAGCTGGTGGTGCCGCGGGTGGCCTGATGAGCTTCCTGCCCATCATCCTGATGTTCGTGGTGCTGTGGTTCATCATGATCCGCCCGCAAATGAAGCGCCAGAAAGAAACCAAGGCGATGCTCGAAGCCCTGGCCAAGGGCGACGAAGTGGTCACCGCCGGCGGCATTCTCGGCAAGGTGAGCAAGGTGGCCGAGCAGTACGTCACCGTGGAAATCGCTGCCAACACCGAAATCACTGTGCAGAAGAGCGCCGTGACGACCGTGCTGCCCAAGGGCACGCTCAAGGCGCTGTAATCGCCCCATCCAGGCGCCGCGCACGATTGCGCCGGCGCCGGAACCCCAGGCAGCGCCTATTCTAAGAATCCGCGCCCGCGCCCCTCGGCGTCGCCTCTCTGCATTCCAAGATGAATCGCTATCCGCTCTGGAAATACATTGTGATCCTGGTGGCGCTTGCCATTGGGTTCCTCTATACGCTGCCGAACTTCTTCGGTGAGGCGCCTGCCGTGCAGGTGTCTTCTGGCAAAGCCACCGTCAAAGTCGACCTGAACGTGCAAAAACAGGTCGAGAGCCTGCTGGCTGCGGCCAGCATTCGACCCGACGGCGTGTTCTTCGACAACAACGGCACCTCCGCCAGCGTGCGCGTGCGTTTTGCCGACACCGACACGCAGCTCAAGGCCAAGGACGTCCTGGCGCGCGGCCTGAACACCGATCAAGCCGACCCGACCTATATCGTGGCGTTGAACCTGCTGCCGGGCTCCCCGCAGTGGCTCAGTGGCGCCCCGTTCTTCGCCAAGCCGATGTTCCTGGGCCTGGACTTGCGCGGTGGCGTGCACTTCCTGCTGCAGGTCGACATGAACGGCGCCGTGACGAAGAAGCTCGACTCGCTGGCCGGCGACATCCGTACGCAGCTGCGTGACAAGGGCATCCGCCACAGCGGCATCGACCGCAACAACAATACGATCTCGATCAAGTTCAGCAACCCGGACGAAGCCGACCGTGCCCGCACGCTGCTGGCCGACTCGACCCGCGAACTGGCCTACACCGTGGACAAGAGCGCCGACGGCGCCACGCTCACCGGCACCTTCACCGCCGCTGCGATGAAGGAAGTGCAGGACAACGCGGTCAAGCAGAACATCGTCACGCTGCATAACCGGGTAAACGAACTCGGCGTGGCCGAGCCGGTGATCCAACAGCAGGGCCCGGACCGCATCGTTGTGCAATTGCCCGGCGTGCAGGATACCGCCAAGGCCAAGGACATCATCGGCCGCACCGCTACGCTGGAAGCGCGCCTGGCCGATCCGAACGCGCCACTCGCGCCCCGCCCCGGCGACCCGGTACCGCTGGGCGACGAGCTGTTCACGCAAGGGCGCAGCGCTCCCGTCCTGCTGCAGAAGCAGGTGATCTTCACAGGCGATCGCATCACCAGCGCCTCGGCGGGCTTCGACCAAAACCACAATTCGTCGGTCGACATTACGCTCGATGGCCAGGGCGGCCGCATGCTGCGCGATGTCTCGCGTGACAACATCGGCAAGCGCATGGGTATCGTGCTCTTTGAAAAGGGCAAGGGCGAGGTGCTGACGGTGGCAACCATCCAGTCCGAACTGGGCTCGCGCTTCCAGATCACCGGCATGGGCTCGACGGAGGCGGCTTCCGACCTGGCGCTGCTGCTGCGCGCAGGCTCGCTGGCCGCGCCAATGGAAATCATCGAAGAACGCACCATCGGCCCATCGCTGGGTGCCGACAACATCAAGAAGGGCTTCGATTCGGCGCTGTACGGCTTCCTCGCCATCTCGGTGTTCATGGTGCTGTACTACATGCTGTTCGGCGCGTTCTCGGTGGCGGCCCTGGGCGTCAACGTGTTCCTGCTGATCGCACTGCTCTCCATGCTGCAGGCCACGCTCACGTTGCCCGGTATTGCAGCTATCGCACTGGCGCTCGGTATGGCCATTGACGCGAACGTGCTGATCAACGAGCGCGTGCGTGAAGAGCTGCGCAGCGGCGCGTCGGCACAGATGGCCATCGCCGCCGGCTTTGACCGTGCCTGGGCGACCATCCTCGATTCGAACGTGACGACGCTCATCGCCGGTCTGGCCCTGATCGCCTTCGGTTCGGGCCCGGTACGCGGCTTCGCGATCGTGCACTGCCTGGGGATCGGCACGTCCATGTTCTCGGCGGTGTTCTTCAACCGCGGTCTCGTGAACCTCTGGTACGGCCGCAAGAAGAAGCTGCAGAGCGTCGCCATCGGGCAGGTGTGGAAGCCGGGCAATACGAACACGGAATCGCCCGCCAAGTAATCACGCCACCCACCACGAATCTCGCATAACCGGCACCGCCCCACACGAAGGGGCGGTCGCCACAAAGGGCAGACCATGGAGTTTTTCCGCATCCGCCGCGACATTCCGTTCATGAAGCACGCGTTGATTCTTAACGCGCTGTCGTTCCTGACGTTTATCGCCGCTGTCTTCTTCCTGTTCCACAAGGGGCTGCACCTGTCGGTGGAGTTCACCGGCGGTACGGTGATGGAAGTCGCTTACACCCAGGCCGCCGATCTGCCGAAGATCCGCGGCGACGTTGAGAAGCTCGGCTATGCCGATGCGCAGGTGCAGAACTTCGGCACCTCGCGCGACGTGATGATCCGTCTGCCGCTCAAGACCGGCCCGGACGGCAAGCCCATCGCCTCGGCCGTGCAAAGCCAGCAGGTGATGACAGCCCTGAACGCAGTGAACCCCGACGCCAAGCTGCAGCGCGTTGAGTTCGTCGGCCCGCAAGTGGGCAAGGAGCTCGCCACCGACGGCCTGCTGGCGCTGCTGTTCGTGGTGGTCGGCATCGTGATCTACCTGTCGATCCGCTTCGAATGGAAGTTTGCCGTGGCGGGCGTGATCGCCAACCTGCACGACGTCGTGATCATCCTGGGCTTCTTCGCCTTCTTCCAGTGGGAGTTTTCGCTGTCGGTGCTGGCGGGGGTGCTGGCCGTGCTGGGCTATTCGGTCAACGAATCCGTGGTGATTTTCGACCGGATCCGCGAAGCGTTCCGCAAGTACCGCAAGATGAACACGCACGAGGTGATCGATCACGCGATTACCAGCACCATCTCGCGCACGATCATCACACACGGCTCGACCGAAATGATGGTGGTGTCGATGCTGGTGTTCGGCGGCCCGACGCTGCACTACTTTGCCGTGGCCCTGACGATCGGTATTCTGTTCGGCATCTACTCGTCGGTGTTCGTGGCCGCTGCGCTGTGCATGTGGCTCGGCGTCAAGCGTGAAGACCTGGTCAAGGCCGAGAAGAAGGCTGGTGGCCCGAAGGAAGACGATCCGAACTTCGGCGCGCAGGTCTGAAGACCTTGCTTCGCATCGCCCTGAGAACGCATTCTCGGGCAACAAAAAGCCCCGCGGTTGCGGGGCTCTTTCTTTGGTTGTAGCGGCTGCGTGGCTTATTGCTGCGCGACGCTGGCGTCTTGCTTGACGCCTTCCACCTGGATCTTCAGCTTGGTTTCCATGTTGAAACCGTAGGCCTTGCCGTAATCGACGCCGAAGTCATCGCGCTTGAAGGTCATCTCGGCATCGGCGCCGCAGACTTCACGCTTGAGCATCGGATGCTGAATGCACTTGAACGCGTCGATTTGCAGCTTGGCGGGCTTGGTCACGCCGTGCAGCGTCAGTTGGCCTTCGGCTTCGGTCGGCACGTCGCCCTTGAACTTCGTGAAGTTGCCCTTGAACGTGGCGGTCGGGTACTTGGCCACGTCGAAGATCTCGGCGCTCTTGGCGTGCTCGTTCATCTTGGCAAGACCGAAGTCAATGCTGTCGGTCTGCACGGTCACGTCAATGCTGCCGGTCTTGGCGGCGCGGTCCAGCGTCACGGTGCCGCTGGACTTTTCGAACTTGCCGCGCCACTTCGACAGACCGCCCATGTGGTCAGCTTCAAAGCTCGGGTACGTATGGCTCGGGTCGAGCTGGTACGTAGCGGGGGCAGCAAATGCGGCGGTGGCAGCAACGGCCGACAGTGCGGCAACGAGGGTACGCAATTTCATGAAAACTCCTGCGAAATAAAGGCGGCAAACGAGGGCCGGGAAAACGTTGGGATGAGACAGACTACCGATTACTTCTTGGCGATGACGACGCGGAACTTGATCGTCACGTCGTCGGAGACGACCGACGTGTCTTTCCATTCACCGTCACCTACCTTGAATGCATTGCGCTTGACCGGGAATGCGCCTTCAAAGACCTGATTGGCGCCTTCTTGCTTGAACGTGACGGGTGCGGTGACATCCTGCGTGATGCCCTTGATGGTCAGCTTACCGACCACGTCCACCTTGCCGCCCGCACCGGGCTTGAACGCCGACGACACGAACGTGGCCTTCGGGTACTTGGCAGTGTCGAACCAGTCCTTCTTCTTCAGTTCGTCGTTGTATTCCTTGCTGCCCACGTCGACGCTGGTGACATCGATATCGACCTTCGCCGTCGAGGCCGCCACGTTGGCCGGGTTGTAATTGACGGCGGCATCGAACTTGCCGAACTTGATATCCATCGGTACACCGAGTTGCTTGCCGGTGGCGGTGACGCTGCTCTTGGCGGCATCCACCTGGGCGATGGCCGATACCGATACGGCAGCGATCGACAGCGCGCCGGCTGCAACCAGGGCGATGGCGCGGGGGCGCACAACACGTTTCATCATCAGACTCCTTCAGTCAGGCCGGATCATGCCGGCAGTCTTGGTCAGGACGGACAGGCGGGCGCACCGGCACGCACCGTGCACCCAAGCATTGGGAAATCAGCGGAGGAAAGGCACCATGCGACGCAGCGTGCCATCACGATCGACGACGTGATGCTTGAGCGCAGCCAGGATGTGCACCACGACGATGGCCGCCATGGTCCAGTTCAGCCATTCGTGCGCCATGCCGAAGATGTCCTTTAGCGCATCGCTCTTGTCGAACGGCATCGGCAGCTCCCACAGGCCAAGATAGACAACCTTCACGCCAGCCGCGACGCTCAGCAGATAGCCGGTCAGCGGCACTGCCAGAATCAACAGATACAACCCCACGTGCGCGGCTTCCGCGGCGGCGTGTTGCCACTTCGGCATGCCCGGCACGGGGCCCGGCGCGGGATGCGTCAAGCGCCACAGCACGCGCAGCACAGCAAGAATCAGCACCGTGATGCCGATCCATTTGTGATACGAGAACAGTTTCAGCTTGGTGGGCGTAAAGCCCGGGATATCGGTCATGTACAGACCGAGCCCGAAGGCCGCGAAGATCAGCAGCGCGATGATCCAGTGCATCGCAATCGCCGGCTTGGTATAGGCGCCGGGGTCAGCGGCGCTGCGCATGGCGGGATTGGAGTGGGCGGCTTGTGACATCGGTTCTCTCGGTGTTTTGGAGCGCTCAGTTGGCGGCGCCTGCGGGTAAGACCACGGGGCCAAACGATTGTGCATTATTTGCGCGATCCGACTGGGCAAGTCGGCGCTAAGTTCACGAACCGATTCAAATTTTTTGATTGATCCGGCAGCTTTCTGCCAACGGCGCGGTTGAGCGTTCTGCGGAGCGCACCAAACAAAACGGCCCGCCCTCGGATTCGAGAGCGGGCCGTTCTTCAGAAGGCACCACCAAATTTTTGCAACAATCAGGCGATACGGCGGGCCAGCTCCTCAGCCTTGCCGATGTAGCTGGCCGGCGTCATGTCCAACAGCAGCTTGCGGGCGTCTTCGGGAATCGCCAGCGTGCCAATGAATTCACGCAACGCTTCGCGCGAAATGCCCTTGCCGCGCGTCAGTTCCTTGAGCTGCTCGTACGGGTTGGCGATGCCGTACCGACGCATCACGGTCTGCACCGGCTCGGCCAGGACTTCCCAGCAGGCATCCAGGTCTTCCGCCAGGCGTGCGGGGTTCGTTTCCAGCTTGCCGAGGCCGCGCAGGCAGGCGTCGTAGGCGAGCAGGCTGTAGCCGAACGCCACGCCGATATTGCGCAGCACCGTCGAATCCGTCAGGTCGCGCTGCCAGCGCGACACGGGCAGCTTTTCCGACAGGTGGCGCAGCACCGCGTTGGCCAGGCCGACGTTGCCTTCGGAATTTTCAAAGTCGATCGGGTTGACCTTGTGCGGCATGGTGGACGAGCCAATCTCGCCTGCCTTGGTCTTCTGCTTGAAGTAGCCTTGCGAGATGTAGCCCCAGACGTCGCGGTCCAGATCCAGGATGATCGTGTTGGCGCGCGCCACGGCGTCAAACAGCTCGGCCATGTAGTCGTGCGGTTCGATCTGGATGGTGTACGGGTTGAACGTCAGGCCCAGGCGCGTCTCGATCACGTTCTTCGAGAAGGCCTCCCAGTCCAGCGACGGATACGCCGACAGGTGCGCGTTGTAGTTACCCACCGCGCCGTTCATCTTGCCCAGCAGTTCGACTGCTTCGATGCGGCGGATGGCGCGGTCCAGTCGGGCGGCCACGTTGGCCATTTCCTTGCCCAGCGTGGTCGGACTGGCCGGCTGGCCGTGCGTGCGGGACAGCATCGGCACGTCGGCGTTGGCATGCGCCAGCTCCACCAGGCGAGCCTGAACGCGGCGCAGCGTCGGCACGATCACCGTGTCGCGGGCGCCCTTGAGCATCATGCCGTGCGACGTGTTGTTGATGTCTTCCGACGTGCAGGCGAAGTGGATGAATTCGCTGGCGGCTTCCAGCTCGGCGTTGCCGCGCACGCGCTCCTTCATCCAGTACTCAACGGCCTTCACGTCGTGGTTGGTGACGGCTTCGATTTCTTTGATACGAGCGGCGTCTGCCTCGGCAAAGTTCTCGACCAGCGCCAGCAGTGCGCCCTCGGCAGCAGCCGAGAAACGCGGGACCTCGGCCAGCCCGGCCTGCGACAAGGCGATCAGCCAGTGCACCTCCACCTTCACGCGGTTGCGCATGAAAGCGGCTTCCGACAGCCACTCGCGCAGCGGATCGGCCTTGGCAGCGTAGCGGCCATCGATGGGAGACAGAGCGGTCAGGGCGGAAAGCGACGACATGGCAGGCGGGGAAAAATGTGAAGGGAATCTCAATCCGGACAACCCGGACGCGGCATTGCGCGTTGAACCAAGGTGCATACGCGCACCCAAGCGAGCCCGCGATTTTACCACCCGGCACCTGCCTTTCACGGCCAATCCGGCCTAAAGCAAGCCTCCGTTTGGTTGAGTTGGGTTCAGGCGCCGCCCAGCGCACTCGGGGAAGTGCACGGCTATACTTCCGCCTCCAACATGACATGCCTATGAAACTGATCGGATCGCACGCCAGCCCGTACACCCGCAAGGTGCGCGTGGTCCTGGCTGAAAAGAAAATCGACTACCAGTTCGTGCTGGAAGACGTGTGGAGCGCAGCTACGCAGATCCACCAGTTCAACCCGCTCGGCAAGGTCCCCTGCCTGGTGATGGACGACGGCGGCGCCCTGTTCGACTCGCGCGTAATTGCCGAATACGCGGATACGCTATCGCCGGTGGCGCGCCTCATTCCGCCATCGAGCCGTGAACGCGTGGAGGTGCGCTGCTGGGAGGCGCTGGCCGACGGCCTGCTCGACGCTGCGCTCATGCTGCGCATCGAACACACGCAGCGTACGCCGGAACAACGCAGTGAAACGTGGCTCGCGCGCCAGAGCCACAAGATCGATCAGGCCCTGCAGGCCATGTCACAAGGCCTGGCCGACAAGACCTGGTGCAACGGCAACCACCTGACGCTGGCCGATATCGCCGTCGGTTGCGCACTTGCCTACCTGGATTTCCGCCAGCCGCAGATCGACTGGCGCGAGCGTCACGCGAACCTTGCCACGTTCTACGCACGCATGGAAAAACGGCCGAGTTTCATGGAAACCCAGCCGCAGTAATCGATGGCAATGGTCCAAGGTTACACAGCCACCGGATCAAACCGTTCGGCCTGGGCCATCGGCCAGTAGCGTTCATAGAGTTGATAGCGGTACCGCCCGGCCAGCAGATCGCCGGGTTCCAGGTATTTGAGCAGCGTGGACAACAACTGCACCTCGTTGCCAGACACGCGCCGCACGATGTGGTGCGCGCGGAATTCCGCCGGATGCTGCAAGCCCGCCGCCTGCGTCAGTTCCAGCAGCGCATGCAGCGTGTGCGCGTGATATTGATGCACACGTTCCGCTTTGTCGGGCACCACCAGCGCTTTCTGCCGAGACGGATCCTGTGTCGCCACGCCGGTCGGGCAACGGTCGGTGTGGCACTTCTGTGCCTGGATGCAGCCCAGCGCAAACATGAAGCCGCGCGCAGCGTTGCACCAGTCGGCCCCCATTGCCAGCGTGCGGGCGACGTCAAACGCCGTGACGATCTTGCCTGACGCGCCAATCTTGATCCTGTCGCGCAGGTTGGTGCCCACGAGCGTGTTGTGCACCAGCAGCAGCCCTTCCTGCAGCGGCGTGCCGACGTGGTCGGTAAATTCCAGCGGCGCCGCGCCCGTGCCGCCCTCCGCGCCGTCGACAACGATGAAGTCTGGCAGGATGCCCGAGTCCAGCATTGCCTTGACGATGCCGAAGAACTCCCACGGATGCCCGATGCACAGCTTGAAGCCGGTCGGCTTGCCGCCCGACAGCGTACGCAGACGATCGACGAACTGCAGCAAACCCAGCGGCGTGCTGAACTCCGAATGTGCCGCCGGCGAGATGCAGTCCTTGCCGATCTGAATGCCGCGCGTGGCGGCAATCTCGGGCGTGACCTTGGCGGCGGGCAATACGCCGCCGTGCCCCGGCTTGGCGCCCTGCGACAGCTTTACCTCGATCATCTTCACCTGGGGGCTGCGCGCCTGTTCGGCAAAGCGGTCCGGATCGAAGCGGCCGTTGGCGTCACGGCAGCCAAAGTAGCCCGACGCCACTTCCCAGATCAGGTCGCCGCCCTCTGCGCGGTGGTACGGCGAGATCGAACCCTCGCCCGTGTCATGGATGAAGTTGCCAAGCTTCGCACCGCGATTGAGCGCGCGAATTGCATTGCCCGACAGTGCGCCGAAGCTCATCGCCGAGATATTGAACACCGACATCGAATACGGCTTGGCGCGCCCTTCGCCCACCATCACGCGAAAGTCCGACGAGGCAATGCGCGTAGGCGCCAACGAATGGCCAATCCACTCGTGCCCGGCCACCTTCACATCAACTTCGGTGCCGAACGGACGGCTATCGACTTCGCCCTTGGCGCGCTGGTAAACGATGCTGCGCTGGGCGCGCGAGAACGGCTTTTCGTCCGTGTCGTCTTCAACGAAGTACTGGCGGATTTCCGGGCGAATGAACTCGAACAGGAAGCGGAAATGGCCCCAGAGCGGGTAGTTGCGCAGCACCGAATGGCGCGTCTGCGTGACGTCGTGCACGCCCAGGATGACGAACAGGCCCGGGATGACCGCGCACACCCAATGCAGACGCCCCGCTATCGCAAACCCGGCGGTGACGGCAAACAGCAGCACAACGCCCGCAAAGGCCCAGTAACGACGTGGCAGCATGACCAACCCTGTGGAGACGAATCAGCGCGCAAGCTTAAACGAGTGCCGCAACAGCCGCAGCCACCACAACGCAGTGTTGCGAAAACCGCTTAGGCGATCGCCTTTTCGACGACAGCCGGCTCAGCTGCCGAAATAATGCCGCCGCCCAGGCAGACCTCGCCGTCGTACAGCACGGCGGACTGGCCTGGCGTGACAGCCCACTGCGCCTCAGGGAAGGCCAGCGTGAGCGCGCCATCGCCCGCGCGTGCGACCGTGCAAGGCGCATCCGCCTGGCGATAACGCGTCTTGGCCCCAAGGTTGGTGCCCTCGACCGGAGCTTGGCCAGCCACCCAACTCAAATCATCGGCGTGTACCGTATGCGCCAGCAGCCACGGGTGGTCGTGCCCCTGCACGACGTACAACGTGTTGGCCGCCATGTCCTTGCGCGCCACGTACCAGGCATCGCCGTTGCCGTCGCGACTGCCGCCGATGCCGATGCCCTTGCGCTGCCCCAGCGTGTAGAACGCCAGGCCGATGTGTTCGCCGATGGTCTTGCCGTCGGGCGTCTTGATCGGGCCGGGCTTGGTCGGCAGGTAGCGATTCAGGAAATCGCGGAACGGCCGCTCGCCGATAAAACAGATCCCCGTGGAATCCTTCTTCTTGGCGTTGGGCAGACCGATCTCGGCGGCGATTTCCCGCACCTTCGTCTTCGGCATCTCGCCAAGCGGGAAGAGCGTGCGCGAGAGCTGCGCCTGGTTCAGGCGGTGCAGGAAGTAGCTTTGGTCTTTCGTGTGATCGAACGCCGTCAGCAGCTCGAAACGGCCATCGACCTCGCGCACGCGCGCGTAATGTCCGGTCGCAATCGTGTCGGCGCCAAGCGCCATCGCGTGGTCAAGGAAGGCCTTGAACTTGATCTCGGCGTTGCAGAGCACGTCGGGATTGGGCGTGCGGCCGGCGGAGTATTCGCGCAGGAAGTCCGCAAACACGCGGTCTTTGTACTCGGCGGCAAAGTTGACGGCTTCGACGTCGACGCCGATCAGGTCGGCCACCGATACCACGTCGATCCAGTCCTGCCGGGTCGAGCAGTATTCGCTGTCGTCATCGTCTTCCCAGTTCTTCATGAACAAGCCGACGACGTCATAGCCCTGCTGCTTGAGTAGCCACGCCGTGACAGACGAATCCACCCCGCCGGACATCCCAACGACGATGCGCTTCTTGCTCATAGCTGCGCTCCCAGCCCGTACACGCTGGCGTGCGTATGGAGGACGTCGAGCGGGTAGCGCTTGCCGGCCAGGTAGTCTTCAACGCACGCGAGCAACAACGGGCTGCGATGGCGCTCGCGGCTGGCGCGGATTTCATCCGGGGTCATCCAGACAGTGCGAACGATGCCATCGTCCAGCGTGCGGCGCGGATCTTGGGGGCCAAGCTCGCCGGTAAATGCCATCCGGACGTAGGTGACCGGATCCCCTTGCGGCGGTTGGAACTGCGCCATGTAGCAGCCCAGGAAGGCGGTCGGCACAAAGCTGTACGCGGTTTCTTCCAGCGCCTCGCGTGCGACGGCATCGACCAGGCTTTCGTCCGGGTCGAGATGGCCGGCAGGCTGGTTCAGGCGCAAGCCGACGTCGGTGTGCTCCTCAACCAGCAGAAAGCGCCCATCTTGTTCAATGACGGCGGCAACGGTTACGCTGGGTTTCCAGCGGACAGCTTGGTTCATGGCAAAAAGGCAACAAAAACAAGGCGTTATTGTAGCTGCAGGCCGCCCTCCCCGCTTGCCCCGGGGCGTTGAACACGGGCATGGCACGTCCATTCGCATTTGTGAGCAATTGAGCACACGTTTGCGCAGGATCGCTCCGCATTCCATGTCGGTTTAGATATTCGACATGGCATTCGACGAGCGTCCGTGCGCCAAAAAGTTCGGGTAAGCTGCACGTCGATCCTGATCCAGCGCGCCTTCGTTCACTTCGCGCGCATCCTAAACATAATCAGCGAGGAGAGAACACGATGCACATCGGCATCCCGCAGGAGACGCGGGCGGACGAGACGCGCGTTGCCGCGACCCCGGAAACGGTGAAAAAGTACGTGGCGCTTGGCCATCAGGTGACGGTGCAATCGGGTGCTGGCGTCGCTGCCGCCCAACCTGACGAAGCCTATGTGGCCGCTGGTGCCAGGATCGGCACCGCCGCCGAAGCGCTTGGCGCGCAGATCGTGCTCAAGGTCCGCTCACCGGAAGCGGCCGAACTGGCGCAGATGCAGCCGGGCGCGGTGCTGGTCGGCATGCTCAACCCGTTCGATGACGAAAACACGGCGCGCCTCGCCGCCGCCAACGTCACCGCGTTCGCGCTTGAGGCCGCGCCGCGCACGACGCGTGCGCAAAGCATGGATGTGCTCTCTTCCCAGGCCAACATCGCAGGCTACAAAGCCGTGATGGTGGCGGCCAACCATTACCAGCGCTTCATGCCGATGCTGATGACGGCCGCCGGCACCGTAAAAGCCGCGCGCGTGCTGATCCTGGGCGCGGGTGTGGCCGGGCTGCAGGCCATCGCCACGGCCAAGCGCCTCGGTGCCGTCATTGAGGCATCCGACGTGCGCCCGGCCGTGAAAGAGCAGATCGAATCGCTGGGCGCGAAATTCCTCGACGTACCGTTCCTGACGGACGAAGAGCGCGAGATTGCCCAGGGCGTGGGCGGCTACGCGCGGCCGATGCCGCCCGACTGGATGCGCCGACAGGCTGAACTCGTGCACGCGCGCGCAAGTCAGGCCGACATCGTCATCACGACGGCGCTGATCCCGGGCCGTCGCGCGCCGACGCTGCTATCGGAAGCGACCGTGCAGGCGATGAAGCCGGGCTCTGTCGTCGTCGATCTGGCGGCTGCGCAGGGCGGCAACTGCCCGCTGACCGAAGCCGACCGCGTGGTCGTCAAGCACGGCGTCACGCTGGTGGGTTACACCAACCTCGCGTCGATGGTGGCAGCCGACGCCTCTGCCCTCTACGCCCGCAACGCGCTCGATTTCCTCAAGCTGATCATCGACAAGGATGGCGGCCTGAACATCAACCGCGAAGACGACATCGTGGCCGCCTGCCTGCTCAGCCAGGCCGGCCAGGTGGTGCGCGCTCCCGCAGCCACGAGCGCCGCCAAATAAGAACGGAGACGGCGGCCTGCCGGGCGTCACAACCCGGCGTGGCCGCCAGTGGCGATTTCATTTCTGTTTCAAGGAAAGCTTCATGCAACGCAACATGCTTCGCGCCAAGCTGCACCGCGCGACGGTCACCCAGGCTGATCTGGACTACGAAGGTTCATGCGGTATTGACGAGGACCTCCTCGACGCCGCCGACATGCGCGAATACGAAAAGATCGAGCTGTACAACGTCAACAATGGCGAGCGTTTCTCCACCTACATCATCAAGGGCAAGCGCGGCTCGGGCGAAATCTCGCTCAACGGTGCCGCAGCGCGCCGCGCGCACGTGGGTGATCTGCTGATCATCTGCACTTACGCGCCGATGAACGAAGAAGAAGTCGCCAGCTACAAGCCCAAGGTCGTGCTGCTGGGCGAGGGCAACAAGATCAAGGCCATCAAGGAAACCTGACGCGCCGGGCGGCCGGGTCTGCGCGACCTGGCCGCTTTGCACATCGACCAAGAAGCGAGGAGGAGCAAATGGAGCTGGTCAATCACACGGTGATCAATCTGATCATCTTCGTGCTGGCGATCTACGTCGGCTACCACGTGGTCTGGACGGTCACGCCGGCGCTGCATACGCCGCTGATGGCCGTGACGAATGCCATCTCGGCCATCATCATCGTCGGCGCCATGCTGGCGGCGGGCCTCACGCAAACGGGCCTGGGCCGCACGATGGGCGTGGTGGCGGTGGCGTTGGCGGCAGTGAACGTGTTTGGCGGCTTCCTGGTCACCCAGCGCATGCTGGAGATGTTCAAGAAGAAAGAGCCGAAGGCCAAGGGCGGTCACAACGAGGGAGCCAAGCAATGAGCATGAACCTCGTTACCCTCCTGTATCTGCTGGCGTCGGTCTGCTTCATCCAGGCGCTCAAGGGGCTTTCTCACCCGACCACGGCGCGGCGCGGCAACGCATTCGGCATGACCGGCATGGCCATCGCCGCCGTCACGACCATTGCGCTCATCTACAAGCTCAAGGCCGAGATGTTTGCCGGCACCGAGAGCGGTACCTCCACGGGTTTCATCCTGATCTTCGCGGGCCTGGTGGTGGGCGGGGGCATCGGCGCCTACGTGGCGCGCACGGTCGAGATGACCAAGATGCCCGAGCTGGTGGCCGCCATGCACTCGCTGATCGGTCTGGCCGCGGTGTGTATTGCGGTCGCGGCGGTGGCAGAACCGTCAGCGTTCGGCATCACCGTGGCCGGCGACAACGTGCTGCCACTGGGCAACCGCGTGGAGCTGTTCATCGGCACGTTCGTGGGCGCCATCACGTTCTCGGGCTCGGTCATCGCCTTCGGCAAGCTGTCGGGCAAATACAAGTTCCGCCTGTTCCAGGGCGCGCCGGTGCAGTTTGCGGGCCAGCACATGCTGAACCTGCTGCTGGCGGTGGCCATGCTCGGCTTCGGCATCCTGTTCTTCCTGAGCCAGAGCTGGCTGCCGTTCATCATCATGACGGCCATCGCCTTTGTGCTGGGCGTGCTGATCATCATCCCCATCGGTGGCGCCGACATGCCGGTGGTGGTGTCGATGCTGAACTCGTATTCGGGCTGGGCAGCGGCCGGTATCGGCTTTTCGCTCAACAACCCGATGCTGATCATCGCCGGTTCGCTGGTGGGTTCATCCGGTGCAATTCTGTCTTACATCATGTGCAAGGCGATGAACCGGTCGTTCTTCAACGTGATCCTGGGCGGCTTCGGTTCTGAAGCATCCGCCGGGGCCGCAGCAGGTGGCAGCGGACAGCAGCGCCCGGTCAAATCGGGCTCGCCGGATGATGCAGCCTTCCTCATGGGCAACGCCGAGACGGTCATCATCGTCCCCGGCTACGGCCTGGCGGTGGCGCGCGCGCAGCACGCCCTGAAGGAACTGACCGAAAAGCTGTCCGACAAGGGCGTGACGGTCAAATACGCGATCCACCCGGTCGCAGGCCGCATGCCGGGCCACATGAACGTGCTGCTGGCCGAGGCCGAAGTGCCGTACGACCAGGTCTTCGAGATGGAAGATATCAACGGTGAGTTCGGTCAGGCCGACGTGGTGCTGGTGCTGGGCGCCAATGACGTGGTCAACCCGGCGGCCAAGAACGATCCGAAGTCGCCCATTGCCGGGATGCCAATTTTGGAAGCCTACAAGGCGAAGACCATCATCGTGAACAAGCGCTCGATGAACGCCGGCTACGCCGGGCTGGACAACGAGCTGTTCTACATGGACAAGACGATGATGGTGTTCGGCGACGCCAAGAAAGTCGTTGAGGACATGGTGAAATCCGTCGAGTAAAGCGGCGCACTGGCGGCCCTACTGACGGCCGTCAACGGTCCGTCAGGTCAGGTGGGTTCCGCTTGCTCCCGGCGGCGGCAGACAGTAACGTAGTGGAAACGGGCAGCGCCGGCCACACCGACCGTGCGCTGCACCCAGCCCTCTTCCGACTTCTCCCGACGTATGCAACAGGACAGCGCCCTGCCGGTCTATTTCCACCCCACCCTGACGGTGGTGGTCGACGACAGCCAATCGTTCGTGGAAAGCCTTGGGTTCCAGATGGACCCATCGCGTGCGCTGCTGGCCTTCAACGACCCGGAAGAGGCGCTGGCGTGGCTGCGCCAGTGGCATTCGCTGCGCATGCCGGGTTTTCTGCCGGTACGCGTCACCCACGACGATCTGACGTTCTCGACCGAGCGCCGCACGATCCAGCTCGACGTCGACCGCGTCTACCGCCAGATCCACGAGGTCAACCGCTTCCTGCAGCCTTCCGTCATCGTCGTGGATTACTCCATGCCGCGCATGAACGGGCTGGAGTTTTGCGCGAAGCTCAAAGATTTGCCATGCATGACGATCCTGCTCACCGGCATGGCCGACGAGAACATCGCCGTGCAGGGTTTCAACGACGGCCTGATCGACCGCTACATCAAGAAAGACAATCCGGCGATGGCCGAGCGGCTCAGCGCGGAAATCGAGGCATTGCAGGTTCGCTACTTCAGCAACCTGTCGAGCACACTGCGCGATCTGCTGTCGCGCCACTCGTTCAGCTTCCTCTCAGACGCGGCGATCACACGGCTCGTGCGGGAACTGTCCACGCGGTACCGCTTCATCGAGTACTACCTGTATCCGCACCCCGCCGGCGTGCTGCTGCTCACGGCCGATGGGCGGGCGACACTCATGGTCATCGAGACCAACGCGAGCATGCTCACGCACCTTGAAAACGCCGAGGCCTACAACGCGCCCGACGCGCTGCTCAAGGGACTGCACGACAAGCAGATCGTCCCGTTCTTCTGGCCCGGCGACGGCATGTACACCCCGGCCTGCGTCGAATGGGAACAATATTGCCTGCCTGCAGAGGTGTGCCAAGGGCGCGAGCCGTACTACTACGCGCTGTTCGACATGCCCAGCCATCTGCTGCCGGCGCAGGTCTACAGCTACACCCAGTTCCTTACCAACTATAAGCAGGACCCGGATACGCTCACCGGCCGCAAATCACGCTGAGGTGGTGTTTTGCTTTGCTCTGCACTGCGGGTTTCCGCATTGTGTGGGTCACATTGGACAAGTACAATCGATTGGGTCATTCGGCAGCCATGACGTCAGAGCATGGCGCGGTTGAATCGCCTTGATGCATGCGCGGCATAGCTGCGGCATCATGGCGAACACGGGTGCCGGCATGCAACATGCGGTACGGCCCCCCGAGTTCATTACTGTGCGGGATTCTCCTTGAGAGACGATTTGGGATGCAGCAGCGGGCAGCGCGTTCAACCAGCGCGCGTTGCGGATGTCAGGGAAGTGCATCGTTCCAATCTGGTCACGGTACACGGTTGCACGATTCCCGTTGCCCCGCTGTTGATCGACGAGCAGTAAAGGTGCCGCCGTCGTAGTACCGAAGGCACCGGCTGCAGTCGATCGTCTTCCCCGATCTTCTCGGAGCGGGTTTGGGCGAGAGACGCCCGGGCTGGCGCATATTGCGCACAGCCAGCGGACGGCTTCAAGCACGCTTTCACGACTGATGCGGCGGCATGCCCGGCAGTGTCGGCGGGGCGCGTCGTGTGCGCGGTGCCCGGATTCGCGGTGCGACCCCGGGTGCGCGGTTGTTGGAGTGAGCGTCCCGCTTGGCAGACGTTTTCCCTGAAGTCTCCGGCAAATTCGCACCGTGTACTCACCCAACCAAATCGATCCCGCGGTCAGCTTCCGCAACTCACAGGGTCAGCAGGTCCGCGGCACCATCATCACGCTGCAGCGGCGTGCCCTGGTGATGGAGATCTACAACCCCTACTCGATCGTGCAGGTGAGCGAGGTGCTGTCCGAACTCGCGATCAAGATGGGGACGCGGCAAGCCTATCTCGGCAAGGCGGTAGTGATCAGCCTGGTGAACACGGGCCTGACCGCCGTCGTCTCGCTCACCCTGATCGACGAATGGCGCGAGCTGTCGGAAGTGGCCGACACGCCGGCCTCGGTGGGCGAAGAAGCGCGAACGTTCGTGCAGGAATGGCAGGAGCGCTTCCGCATCCACCGTGACTATCAGATCGTCGTCAACGAGATGCGCGCGTTCCTGGCCGAGGTGTCTCGCTGGGTGGAACAGGTGGATCTGTCGAAGACCTTGCCGCGCGAAGACAACAAGCTGCGCATGGATGTCTTCCAGGAGCTGGCCGAGCCGATCATGCTCAAGCTCAAGGGCTACATGGACGGGCTAGAGTCGGAAGCGGGCAAGGTCGAGGCCGAGCTCGCTCCTGCACACCGCACGTTCGCGCAAGCGGCGCTGCATCCGCTGCTGTTGCGCGCGCCGTTCATCTATCGCACGTACACAAAGCCTCTTGGTTATGCGGGCGATTATGAAATGGTCAACCAGATCCTCTCCGACCCGCGTGAAGGTCCGAACACCTACTTCCAGATCGTCAACGCCGCTTTTTTGCGCACCGACGTGGCTGAGGCGCACCGTAATCGCATCGACATTCTTGTGCAGTATCTGAGCGACCTCGCTGCGCAAGCCAAGGCGGCAGGCCGAACGTTCAAGGTGCTGAACGTGGGCTGCGGGCCGGCGGTGGAGATTCAGCGCTTCATTCAGCAGCATCCCGAGCCGTCGTTGCTGGCGTTCGAGCTGGTGGACTTCAGCGAGGAGACGCTCGACTACACCCGCGAGCAGATGCGCCGCGCGATGGACCGCGCGCGCAAGACCGTCACCGTCGATTTCGTGCATGAATCGGTGCACCAGCTGCTTAAGCGGCGCATCACGGCCGACAGCCCGCAAGCCGGCGATTGCGATGCGGTGTATTGCGCCGGCCTGTTCGACTATCTGTCGAACAAGGTCTGCCAGCGCCTGCTCGCCTACTTTGCTTCGCGCACCCGCCAGGGCGGCGCCATTCTTGCGACCAACGTGCACAGCAACAACCCGATGCGGTTCGTCATGGAGCACGTGCTGGAGTGGTACCTCGTCTATCGCGATGAACCGCTGATGGCCGAGCTGCTGCCCGAAGGCTCGCACGACGCGCGTGTCTATACCGACGTGACCGGCGTCAACGTATTCGCCCAGGCCAGCGTGGCCGGGCTTGCCAAATCCGCCGCATAATCCGCCGCCCAGGAACACCATGGAGCCCATTACACATCGCGGATACCAAGCCGAGCTCAAGCAGTTCCGGCTCGTCTTCAGCCGCATGGCCGCCGTCACGGGCATCGTGCTGGTGCTGGCAGGCGTCGGGCTGGACTACGGCATGTATGTCGACAAGCTCTGGCTGTTCGCTTCGCTGCGGGTCATCACGTCGCTCATCATGTTCGCCGCGCTGCTTGTGCTCTACACGCGCTGGGGCGAAGAGCATGTGCAGAGCCTGACGTTCTTCTGGCTGATCTGCCCCCAGATCATGATCTCGTGGATGATCTACGACACCGAGGGCGCCAGTTCTCCTTATTACTCGGGGCTGAACCTGGCGATCTACGCGGTGGGCATGGTCATGCCGATCGGCTTTCTGCAGGCCGTGCTGTTCGGCACCTGCACGTACATCTTCTGGGTGATCGCTTGCACGCTGCATCCCGGCGGCATCCAGTCGCGCGAAATCTTCATCGTGCATTCGCTGTTCATCCTGTTCTCGATCGCAACGAGCACGCTATATACGTACTTCAATGAGCGCGGACGCTTCCAGCTCTTCCGGCTCAAGGAAGAAGTGGCGCAGAAGAACGAGCAGCTGGCGCAGACCAATCAGAACCTCACCGATATCAAGGGCCAGCTCCTGCAGCAGGAAAAGATGGCCGCCATCGGCACGCTGTCTGCAGGCCTGCTGCATGAGATCAACAACCCCGTCAATTTCTGCCTGATGGCGATTGCCGTGGCGCAGGAAGACCCGACCGCAAAGAGCAGCCCGATGCTGCTCGAATGTCTGAACGATGCCAAGGAAGGCATGCAGCGTGTTCAGCACATCGTGTCGGACCTCAAGACTTTCGCCTACCGCAGTCCCGAGAAAGGCGAAGCCAATGCGCCGTTCCTGGCCGAGAAGGCCATCGACTCGGCCATCCGCCTGACGAGCCACGAGTTGCGCGGCGTGGCGCTCGAACGCAAGCTGCCGGCCGACACGCTCGTGCGCGGCGACGAGGCGGCCATCATCGGCGTGCTGATCAACCTGCTGTCGAACGCCGCGCTTGCGCTGCAAAAGGTGCAGCGCGAGAACCCACGCATCGAAATTGCCGGTGAGTGGATCGAAGATCGCCTGCACGTCGTGGTAACCGACAACGGCCCCGGCATCTCCGAGAAGAACCTATCGCGCGTGTTCGAGCCGTTTTTCACCACGCGCGACGTCGGCAAGGGGCTGGGCCTCGGCCTGTCGATCAGCTACAGCGTGATCCAGCGGCACGGCGGCACCCTGGCGGTGACGAGCAAGGAAGGCGAATGGGCGCGCTTCACATTCGATCTGCCGCGCTCGGAGTAGACGCATCATGGACACCACGCCGGACACCGTCACCATTCTCTACGTCGACGACGAAGTGCAAGCCTGCAAATGGTTTGCCCGCACGATCGGCGTCGGTTACGAGGTGCTGACGGCCAACAGCGTCGAAGAGGCCAAGACCGTGCTGCGCGATTCGCACGAACGCATCAGTGTGGTGTTGACGGACTTCCGCATGCCCGGCGCCGACGGCACCGAACTGCTGCGCTTCATCGATGCGGAATACGGCGATATCGCCACCATTCTGGTCACCGCATATGCCGATAAGGACCTGCTGATCCAGGCTGTCAACACTGGGCGCGTGTTCAAGATCCTGGAGAAACCCTATCAGCCCGAAGACGTTCGGCGCTCGCTGCAGGAGGCGCTGGCCCTGCGCCAGGATCGCCTCTTGCGTACCCAGCGCCTCATGGCAATCGACGAAACGCTGGCCTTTCTTGCGCACGAGTTGAATACGCCGCTGGCGGCCATCTCGAACTTTGCCCGCGGCATCCGCATGCGCGTAGACCAGACGGAGCCGACGCCGGGTGCGCTTCCCGAAATCGGCCGCGCTGCCGACCGCGTGCAGGACAACGCTCGCTACTGCCTCTCGGTGATCGCCACGTTCCTGAACTCCGTGCGCAACACTTACGGCAAGCCGGGCACAGCCGTCACACCCAACAGCGCGGGCGGGCTGATCCGCGCGTTGTTCGATACGTACCCGTTCACGAATGCGCAACGCGAATGGGTGACGTACCGGGTGGAAGACGACTTCCCGATCCAGACACTGCCGAACTGCGTGATGCTGGTGCTCTCGTCGCTCACGAGCAATGCCCTGCAGGCGCTGCGGCAGACAAATGCGCCGAAGCTTGAAATCGTCGCCGGCCGTGGGCTGGATCCCGGCAACACGCAGCACATGATCCGCATTGAGGACAACGGCCCCGGCATCGCGCCGGACGTTCTCGCACGGCTGACCATCGACCCCGTGACGACGCGCGCCGAAGAAGGCGGCAGCGGCATGGGCATGATTTTTTGTACGCGGATCATGCAATCGTTCGGGGGAGCGATTGCGATTGACTCTGCACCCAGCGCAGGCACGCGCGTGACTCTGACGTTCCCATGACAAAACCACAAGACTTACGAACCAAGCCGCACGTGTTCCGCGCGTTTGCCGTATCGGCTGCATTTGCTATGAGGAGTGACGGATGACCAATCCCGGGGGCCACATGCCCACTAACCCGCCCAAGATCCTGTACGTGGACGATGAGACATTGGCGCTGACTTACTTCGGCCGTGCCATCGGATCACTGGCGCCGGTCGTCACCGCCACCTCGGTCGAAGAAGGCAAGCGCATGCTCGACCAGCACGCCGCCACACTCGGTGTGCTCGTGTCGGACCAGCGCATGCCCGGTGAACTCGGCAACGAACTGCTGCGCTATGCACGCGAGCGCTATCCGCACCTCGTGCGCATTCTGACGACGGCATACTCCGAGATCGAAGACACGGTGGAGGCTGTCAACCAGGGGCAGATTCACCGCTACATCAAGAAGCCGTGGGACATCACCGCGCTGCGCGTGGAGCTGAAGCAGGCATTGGAGTTCTCCGATCTGCGCCGCGAGCGCGACGCACTGCTACGCGAGAAGATGACCGTGCGCCAAAGCCAGACGCTGACGCATCGCATCGGGGCGCTGCAGACGCTGTACCTGGCGGTATCGGGGCTGTCATCGTTCAGCGCCGTCAACGATTACCTGCGTGCTGCCGCAGCGGTGGGTCTGCAATCGCTGGCACAGCCCGACTGGGCGATGAAGGACTACACCGAATTGGTCGGCGAAGAAAGCCTGCGCACCGGGGAATTCAGCAACGCGGTGCGGCAGGCCTATCTCGACCTGTCGTCGCGCTTTGACAGCAAGCCGGCGGCCCAGGCGTTGGAGGTGTTGGCCGAGGTGCTGGACGGCAAGGTCACACCCTCCGGCAGCGATGCTGCGGCGGTGGTCGATCTCACCACCCTGACGGAATTCCTGGAAGCCGCGTCCACGCACAAGGTGTCGGACGCGCATGCCAAGTGGCTCGCGTTCCTGCTGTGGCTCGATGGCAAGGGTTGGTCACTGACCGCCGAGCGCAACGGCGAGACGGTCAGGCTGGGCCTGCTCGACAACCAGACGCAGCTCACGCCGGATCAACTCGCGGCGTGGATGGAGCATTTCCAAGGTCAGCAGGCCGCCTGAACCGGGCCCGCTGATGACACGCAACGCCGATGCTTACGCGTCGGCGTTGTCGTTTGAGGCATCGCCATTTGCGGGCCGCTCGGGCCGCTCCGGTCGATCACGCATGCCGCCCTTCACCATGTCGAAGCGGAACAGGCGGCACTCGATGTTGCCGTTGTACAGCGGCGTACGCTGCGATTCCTTGAGCCGCATCCGACGCGGCATCGAGAGATCGCCAGTGAAGACGAATGCCTTCCAGCCGGCGAATTCACGCTTGAGCGTGCCGGCAAAGGCCTGCGCAAATTCGTTGGCGGCGGCCTCTTCCTCCGGGTCGACCGGGGGCGGTGGCTCGGGCTGGCGCAGTTCGCGCACCGGACGGCGGCCATCGTCGCGCGGGGCACCCATGGCGCGGCTGGCACGCTCGAACACGGTGCCATCCTCCTCGCCCTCGCCTTCCGACCGGCGGCGGCGTGAACCGTGTGCACCGCGCACGGCGATACGCTCACCGTACGGCGGGTTCATCAACAACACGCCGGCTACCTCAAACGGCGGCTTGCCGAAGCGTGCATCGACCTGCTTGAGCACCGGCTCGCCGGGCAGACCGGCGCGCTGCCAATTCGCGGCGGCATAGGCCAGCATATCGGTGGAAATGTCCGCGCCGGCCACCAATGGCGGCGTACGGCGCATGGACGCGGCGGCCGCATCCGCAGCGGCTTCGCGCAGACGCTTGAAGCATTTGGCATCGTGGTCCTGCAACCACTCGCAGGCGAAGGCGCGTTGCCCGCCCGGTGCAATGCCCAGTGCACGTTGTGCAGCTTCGACGAGGAACGTGCCGCTGCCGCACATCGGATCGTAGAACGGCATGCCGTGGGCACCCGTCCAGCCCGTCAGGCGCAGGATGCCGGCGGCGAGGTTCTCCTTCAGCGGCGCCTCGCCCTTTTCCTGGCGCCAGCCGCGCTTGAAGAGCGGCTCGCCGGTGGTATCGAGATAGATCGTGCAATCGGTCTCGGTCAGGTATGCGTAGATGCGCACGTCCGGCGAGACGGTATCCACGCTGGGGCGCGCGCCCATGCGCTGGCGGAAGCGGTCACACACCCCGTCCTTCACGCGCAGGCCGACAAACTTCAGGCTCTGCAACGGCGATTTGTGCGCGGTCACGTCCACGCGGATCATCTCGTCGGGCGTGAAATAGTCTTCCCAGCGCTGCGCTGCGGCCAGCGCGTAGATATCGTCCTCGGAGCGATACCCGCGCGACCCCAGGCGCATCAGCACGCGGCTGGCAATGCGGCTGTGCAGGTTGACAGCATATGCCGCGCCCTGCGTGCCGAAGAAGTGCACGCCGCCCGGTACGGTGCGGCCCACCTCGAACGCGGCCAGCTCATCGACCTCGGGGCGGATGGCGATTTCGGCCAGTTCATCGGCCAGCGCCTGTTCCAGCCCACGGGGGCATGGCGCGAAGTAAGCAGTTGCCATCGGAAAATCAGAAAAAATCAGAATGGCTTCACGACCACCAGGATCGTAATCGCCAGCAACAACAGCACCGGCAGTTCATTGAACCAGCGGTAGAACTTGTGGGAGCGCTTGTTGGCGCCCGCCTCGAACTTGCGCAGCAGCACGCCGCAGCCATGGTGGTATCCGATCGTCACGAGCACCAGCGCGAGCTTTGCGTGCATCCAGCCGTTGGGCGGATACAGTCCAATGCGATAACCCAGGAACAGCCACAGCCCCAGCAGGATCGCGACAATTGCCAGGATGGTCGTAAAGCGGAACAGCTTGCGCGCCATGATCAGCAGGCGCGTGATGGCCGCGCGCTCGGTTTCCATTGCCAGGTTGACGAAGATGCGCGGCAGATAGAACAGCCCGGCAAACCACGACGCAATGAAGACGATGTGAAAGGCTTTGACCCAGAGCATGCGAAGCGTCCCGTAAAAGGCGTGAACCGCGATCGGTAAAAACGTCGCGCCGCTCATGGCGGCGCTTAACGTGCAGCAGTCAATATCAGGTGCGAATCTCGCCGTGCCCGAACACGACGTACTTCAGCGAGGTCAGCCCCTCCAGGCCGACCGGGCCGCGCGCGTGGAGCTTGTCGTTCGAGATCCCGATCTCGGCGCCCAGGCCGTACTCAAAGCCGTCGGCAAATCGCGTGGACGCGTTGATCATCACGCTGGCCGAATCGACCTCGCGCAGGAAGCGCATGCCGGTCGAATAGTTCTCCGTGATGATCGAATCGGTGTGCGCGGAACCGTAGGTATTGATGTGCTCGATGGCGGCATCCAGGCCATCAACGGTGCGTATCGACAGGATCGGGGCGAGGTATTCGGTGTGCCAATCGGCCTCAACGGCATCCTTCAGATTGCCGAAACCAGCCGCTTCCAGCGTGGCGCGCGTGGCCGGGCACACCCGGAGTTCGACGCCCTTGTCCTGGTAGATCCGTGCCAGCGGCGGCAGCGCGCGTGCGGCCACATCGCGCGACACCAGCAGCGTTTCCATCGTGTTGCACGGCGCATAGCGCTGCGTCTTGGCGTTGTCGCACACGCGCACGGCCTTCTCGATGTCCGCGTCGGCGTCGATATAGACGTGGCAGATGCCGTCCAGGTGCTTGATCATCGGCACCCGTGCTTCTTCGATCAGGCGCGCGATCAAGCTCTTGCCGCCGCGTGGCACGATCACGTCGACATATTCCGTCATGGTGATCAGCTTGCCGACGGCCGCGCGGTCCGTAGTGGCCACAACCTGCACGGCGTTGGCGGGGAGGCCAGCCTCGGCCAGGCCTTCCTCGATGAGCGCCGCCAGCGCGCCGTTCGATTCGATCGCTTCGGAACCGCCGCGCAGAATGGTCGCGTTGCCCGACTTGATGCACAGCGCCGCGGCATCCACCGTCACGTTTGGCCGCGACTCATAGATGATGCCGATCACGCCAAGCGGCACGCGCATCTGGCCGACCTGGATGCCGGTGGGGCGGAACTTCATGTTGCTGATCTCGCCGATCGGGTCGGGCAGCGCAGCGATCTGCTCCAGGCCCGCGGCCATGGTATCGATGGCGCGGTCGGTCAGCGTGAGGCGGTCGATAAAGGCAGCATCGTGGCCGTTGGCGCGGGCACGCTCGACGTCGCGGGCGTTGATCTCTTTGAGCTTGGCGGCATCGCGACGGACAGCGGCCGCAATATGCAACAGCGCGCGGTTCTTTTGCGCAGTGCCGGCGCGTGCCATGCCGCGCGAGGCAGTGCGCGCCTGACGGCCGACCAGGGCCATGTATTCATTCACGTCGAGCTGCTTCATGATGATCGCGACCGGCAAGCTGCCGGCAATTCAGTGTGAGGACAATTCGAAGGCTTGCGCCGATGGGACGGATCAAGCCGGCACCGGAAGGCTGCCCGGCCGCGCGATGCGCATCGCCAGTTGCAGCAGGCCATCCCAGGGCTCGGCGGGCAGCGATGGTTCGCGCAATCCCTTGACCTGCCGATCAAGCTTGGCAGCCATCGAGAGCGCTCCCTCCAGCTCGCGCTGTGACAACCGCTGCGCAGCCTGCGGCACCAGCCGCTCGCGTGGGCCCCAGACGCGAAGCTCCCGCAGCATGGACGCCACTGGCTTGCCCTGGGCCGCGCCCGAGGCGATTTTTGATAATACGCGAATTTCTTCCGTCAACGTCCAGAGGACCAGGACCGTCGCTTCGCCCTCGCCCCGCAGCCCTTCGAGCATGCGTACCAGGCGCGGCACATCGCCCGCCAGCATGGCTTCGGACAGCTTGAAGACGTCGTACCGGGCCACATTGAGCACGGCATCGTGCACATCGTCGAACGTCAGCACACCGGGCGGATGCAGCAGACCGAGCTTCTGGATTTCCTGATGCGCGGCCAGCAGATTGCCCTCCACACGGTCGGCAATGAACTGGAGGGCGCGCCGGCCGGGCTCACCAGGCTCCACACGCTGCTGCTGGCGCGCCAGGCGCTCGCCAATCCAACCGGGCAGCTTGGTGCGATCCACCGAATCGACCTTGATCGACACGCCGGCGCCTTCCAGCGCCGCAAACCACGCCGACTTGGCGGTCGCAAAATCCAGGCGCGGCAGGGTAATGAGCGTGACGGTGTCGGTGGCCGGCCCGGACGGCGTGCCCGCAGCCAATGCGCGCAGTGCTTCGCCGCCATCCTTGCCGGGCTTGCCCGACGGAATGCGCAGCTCGACGATCTTGCGATCTCCGAACAGCGACATCGACTGCTGCGCCTCGGTCACGCGCGACCACGAGAAACCGCGCTCGACGCTCATCACCTCGCGCTCGGTAAAACCCTGCGCGCGCGCGGCCTGCCGCAGTGCGTCGACGGCTTCCAGCGCCAGCAGGTGCTCGTCGCCATGCACCACGTACAGCGGCGCGAGCCCCTTGGCAGTGGCCTGCTTCAGATGACCTTCGAGCGCATCGAGCCGCAATTGCATGGCAAACCTTGCCCTGATCCGCCGCTTACGACGGCAGCTTCACGGCACCCAGGCGCCGCACGAGCTGGTTGATCGTATCGCCCTGCATGTCTCTGTAGAGCGCCGCTTCTTCGTAGTCCTTGGCGAGCACCTGCGTCTCGTTGTACGAGAGATCGCGGAACTGCGTGATTTCCGACGGCGGGATCAGCAGGTTGTCGTGCGCATCGCGCAGCTGGAAGCGGAAGCGGTACGTGATGCGGTACTCGCGCACCACACCCTGCGGGGTGAGCGACGAGATGGTCTTCACGCGGTCTTCGGCCAGCACGTCGAGCAGCGCGTCGGCGTCTTTCTTGTCCGACACGATGACGGTGTCGGAGCCGTTGTCGATCAACCGACGCAACTGCGCGCGCATCTGCGAGTTCTGCGGCAAGTTGATGTACAGCCGCTTGAACGCGAAGTCGGTATTGCCCCGCATGTGAAAGCCGCAGGCGGACAGTGCGGGCAGCGCGATCGCCAGGGCAAGGGCAGTGCGAGCAAAGCCGCGGCGGGACAAACCTCGGGACAACGACATAACCATGCGTTCCTTGAGTGGGGTGGCCGATCAGGCCACCACGTTCACCAGACGGCCCGGCACTACGATGATCTTCTTGGGCGGTTTGCCTTCAGCAAATTTCTGAACCGCTTCATCCTTGGCGGCAATCGCTTCGATGGCAGCGCGGTCGGCATCGGCCGGCACAACGATGCTGCCGCGCACCTTGCCGTTGACCTGCAGCACGAGTTCGATCTCGCTCTGTACCAGGGCGCCTTCGTCGACCTGCGGCCACGGGGCGTCGAGCAAGTCGCCATACACGCCGGCGTAGCCCAGTTCCGTCCACAGCACGTGCGTGATGTGCGGCACCACCGGATACAGCACGCGCAGCAGCAACCCCAAGCCTTCGCGACGGGCGTCGGCACCGGCGTCCTTGGCGCCTTCCAGCGCGTTGAGCATCTTCATCGTCGCCGAGACAACGGTGTTGTACTGCAGGCGCTCGTAGTCGTAGTTTGCTTGCTTGAGCACGGTGTACAGCTCACGGCGCAGCGCGCGATCAGCATCGGTTGCACCCGCCACAACGCCATTGCCGTGGCCGGCACGAATGGCGTCAGCATGGGCCACGCCAAAGTTCCACAGACGGCGCAGGAAGCGCGAGGCGCCTTCCACACCGGCGTCATTCCACTCGAGTTGTTGCTCGGGGGGCGCGGCGAACATCGTGAACAGGCGCGCCGTGTCGGCACCGTACTGGTCGATCAGCGCTTGCGGGTCGATGCCGTTGTTCTTCGACTTCGACATCTTTTCCACGCCACCGATCACCACCGGCTGGCCGTCGGCCTTGAGCGTGGCGCCCACCGGGCGGCCGCGTTCGTCGGTCTGCACGTCGACGTCGGCCGGGTTGATCCACTGCTTCTTGCCCGAGGCATCTTCGCGGTAGTACGTCTCGTTGAGCACCATGCCCTGCGTGAGCAGGTTGGTGAACGGCTCGTCGAATTTGACGAGGCCCAGGTCACGCATGACCTTGGTCCAGAAGCGTGCGTACAGCAGATGCAGGATCGCGTGCTCGATGCCGCCGATGTACTGGTCCATCGGCATCCAGTAATCGTTGCGGGCATCGACCATGGTCTTGCCGTCCGGGCACGTATAGCGCATGTAGTACCAGCACGAATCGATGAACGTATCCATCGTGTCGGTCTCGCGGCGCGCGGGCTTGCCGCACGACGGGCACGTGCAATTCAGGAAGCGCGGGTCCTTGGCGAGCGGGTTGCCCGTGCCATCCGGAACGAGGTCTTCGGGCAGGCGCACCGGCAGGTCCTGCTCGGGAACCGGCACGACACCGCAGCTCTCGCAATGGATCAGCGGGATCGGCGTGCCCCAGTAGCGCTGGCGCGAAATGCCCCAGTCGCGCAGGCGCCAGGTGGTCTTCTTCTCGCCCAGGCCTTGTGCGGCCAGATCGGCAGCCACGGCGTCGACGGCCTGCTGATAGTTCAGGCCATCGTACTTGCCGCTGTGGAACAGGACGCCGTGTTCCTTATCGCCGTACCAGTCGGCCCAGGTAGTCGTGTCGTAGGGCTGGCCCTTCACGTCGATCACCTGCTTGATGGGCAGGTGGTACTTGTTGGCGAAGGCAAAGTCGCGCTCGTCGTGCGCGGGCACACCCATCACAGCGCCGTCGCCGTAGGTCATCAGCACGTAGTTGCCCACCCACACCGGCACGGATTCGCCCGTAAGCGGGTGCGAGACGGTCAGGCCGGTCGGCATGCCCTTCTTTTCCATGGTGGCCATGTCGGCTTCCATGACGCTGCCGTGCTTGCACTCTTCGATGAACGCGGCGAGCGCCGGGTTGCTCTGCGCGGCATGCGCGGCAATCGGATGCTCGGCGGCCACGGCGCAGAACGTCACGCCCATGATCGTGTCGGCACGCGTGGTGAAGACGTACAGCTTGCCGTCATTGATCAGCTTGCCGTCGGCATCGGGAATGTTGTGCGGGAAGGCAAAGCGCACACCCTCGCTCTTGCCGATCCAGTTCTGCTGCATCAGCTTGACGCGCTCGGGCCAGCCCAGAGCGTCAAGGTCGGAGAGCAGTTCCTGCGCATACTTCGTGATGCCCAGGTAGTACATCGGGATCTCGCGCTTTTCCACCACCGCGCCCGAACGCCAGCCGCGCCCGTCGATCACCTGCTCGTTGGCGAGCACGGTCTGGTCGACCGGGTCCCAGTTTACGGTGCCGGTCTTGCGGTAAGCGACGCCCTTTTCGAGCATCTTCAGGAACAGCCATTGGTTCCAGCGGTAGTAGTCGGGGCTGCAGGTCGCCACTTCGCGCGACCAGTCGATCGCCAGGCCCATCGACTGCATCTGCTTCTTCATGTAAGCGATGTTGTCGTACGTCCATGCGGCCGGTGCCACGCCATTGTTCAGCGCCGCATTTTCCGCCGGCATGCCGAAGGCGTCCCAACCCATCGGCATCAGCACGTTGTATCCCTTCATGCGCAACTGACGCGTCATCACGTCATTGATGGTGTAGTTGCGCACGTGGCCCATGTGCAGCTTGCCCGACGGATACGGCAGCATCGAGCACGCATAGAACTTGGGCTTGTCCGAGCCGTCAGCAGCGCGCGCGTGTTCGGTCACACGGTAGGCATCCAGGGCCTGCCAGTGTTGCTGCGCTTGCTGTTCGACGTCGGACGGGGAGTATTTGTCTTGCATGGTGATGGGTCGCCCGGATGCCCCGGCGATTGCAGCCGCGCCGCCAACGCGCGCAGCCGGATTGAATAACGGAAAAGGCCCGATTATACCGTCGCCACTCGCCCCATCCGGGCGATCGCGAGCAGTGAAAAAGGCGTCGGACAGGCCTGCCAGCGCCTTCTGCCGCCAGCCTGATTACAGGCCGAGCACGTCGTTCATGTCGTACAAGCCCTTCTTGCCAGCCACGTACACTGCGGCGCGCACGGCACCTTCGGCATACGACTGGCGCGTATTGGAGCGATGCGTGATTTCGATGCGCTCGCCGTCGCCGGCAAACAGCACGGTGTGATCGCCCACGATGTCGCCACCGCGCACGGTGGCAAAACCGATGGTGCCAAGCTGGCGCGGGCCGGTCTCGCCTTCGCGCGCATAGACCGCTCGATCGGCCAGCTTGGTGCCCTGCGCTTCGGCCACGATCTCGCCCATCTTGAGCGCGGTGCCCGACGGGGCGTCGATCTTGTGCTTGTGATGCGCCTCGATGATTTCGACGTCGTAGCCCTGCGCCAGGATCTTGGCGGCGACTTCGATCAGCTTGAACGTCGCGTTCACGCCCACGCTCATGTTCGGTGCCCACACCACACCGATCGATTCGCCGTAGGTCTTGAAGCTGGCCTTCTGCTCGGCCGTGAAGCCGGTCGTGCCAATCACCACTGCAGTGCCCAACTCACGGGCCACGTTCAAGTGATTGAGCGTTGCATCAGGTCGCGTGAAGTCGATCAGTACATCGGCTTGCGAGAGGCCGGCGCGCACGTCGTCGGTCACAATCACGCCGGTGGTCTTGCCCAGCTTGACGCCGGCATCCTGGCCCACGGCGTCGCTGGCCGGGCGGTCCAGCGCGGCCCCCAGCGTCACGCCGGGCGTGCGCAGTACGGTGTCGATCAGCATCTGGCCCATGCGGCCCGAGGCGCCTGCAATCGCGATTTTCATGTCGGTGGAAGCGAAAAGCTGCAAAAGAAAAACGGTGTGTAAAACGCACAAGCGGCGGAACCCGTCCGCCGCTCGCTCGAAGATGGTGTGCCGAAGCCTGGGCGCTCAGGGCGACGTCGTAGCCGGCGGCGGAACGCTGGTGTCGGTGCCGCCACCGCCCGTGCGGCGCTCCGGCAGCGTCACGTCAACACTGTTTTTGGAGCCGGCGGTCGATTGCACGCGGTCGGTCACCTCAGCCGACGGAATCGACGGTGCACGCGCTGCCGGCGCGGCGCCCGCAGCAGCAGCGGCTTGCGCGGCATCCTTCTTCGGGCGCTTGATGCCGTCGATCTCGGAAATCAGCTCCGACTCAGACGGCAGCTCATCGGCGCCCACCCACTTGGCGAGGCGATCGCCATCAAACCAAACCGTCAGCCGGCGCTCCTGCACAACCGACGTATTCCCACGCTTGAACGAGAAGATGTAATCCCAGCGGTTGGCGTGGAACATGTCCGTCAGCAGCGGGGTACCGAGCACGAAGCGGACCTGGTCACGCGTCATGCCTTCCTTGAGTTGTGCAGCCTGTTCGCGCGAGACGAAGTTGCCTTGCACGATATCGATGCGATACGGCGTGATGGCATTGGCGATCTTGCGCGTGGTGCTGTCATAGGTGCCGCATCCGGCCAGCAACGCCGACGCGGCGAGCACCGCACCCACCAACAAGCCGCCGCGGCGGGCGACGTGGGCAAAACGGACAGGACTGCGCGCAAAAGAAAAGGTCATGAGCGATCGGCCTTCAAACGGTTCCGGACAAACCGGTACGGGAGGAATCGGCGACGACCCAGACACATCGTGCAGGCCGGTCAATAGGACTTTTGCCGCCAAAACCCTTATGATTGGAATATCCGAACATTGTACTCTAGGGAGCCTGGCGCATGCCGAGTCCTGCAGACCTCAAGAACATCGGTCTGAAAGCCACGGTGCCGCGGTTGAAGATCCTCGAGATCTTTCAAACCAGCGAAGAGCGCCACATGAGCGCCGAAGACGTGTACCGCATCCTGCTCGCCGAGCACATGGACATTGGCCTGGCCACCGTCTATCGCGTGCTGACGCAGTTCGAGCAAGCGGGGCTGCTGTCACGCAACAACTTCGAATCCGGCAAGGCGATCTACGAACTCAACGAGGGCAAGCACCACGATCACCTGGTGTGCCTCGACTGCGGCCGCGTGGAAGAATTCTTCGATGCCGAGATCGAGCAGCGCCAGCAGAGCATCGCACGTGCGCGCGGCTTTGCGTTGCAGGAGCACGCGCTCTCGCTCTATGGCAACTGCACGAAGGAAGCCTGCCCGCATCGGCCAAAGCGCTGAAGCGTTGTCACCAAAAGGAAACGGCCGCATCGTCTGCGGCCGTTTTTCATTGGAGCGGCGAGAGGGCAGATGTCAGGCGGACAGCCGCGTCTCGTCCTCCTTTTCTGCGTCGCCCTGGCCGCCCTTTTCGGCCTTGCCATGCTCATTCGCCTGCACAGGCGAATGAGCCAGTGCGCCGGACGCTTGCCCGGTGTATTCGGCCACCACCTGCTTGAAGAGCTGACGCGCCCACACCAGCATTGGATGCGTGTTGCGGCTGCGGTGCCACAGCATTGACCCTACACCAAGAAACAGTACCGCTGAGAAGTAGAGAATCCGGCATGATTTTCACGATTTGAAATGGAAGACATGCCATGAAGACGAGCAAGTTCACTGAGGCGCAGATAGCGTTCGCGCTCAAGCAAGCGGAACTGGGTACGAAGGTCGAGGAGGTGTGCCGCAAGCTGGGCATCAGCGAAGCGACGTTCTACAACTGGAAGAAGAGGTACGGGGGCGTCGGCCCTTCGGAGCTGCGCCGGATGCGGCAGCTCGAGGAGGAGAATGCGAAGCTCAAGCGGCTGGTGGCGGACCTGAGCCTGGATAAGGCCATGCTGCAGGACGTGCTCTCAAAAAAGCTCTGAAGCCTTCCCGCAAGCGCACGCTGATTGACGAGTTGCGTGACCGCTATCGTGTGAGCCTGACTAAGGCTTGCGCGTTGTTCCACATGTCACGCTCGCTGTATGGGTATCGGTCGGTTGCTCGGGACTCGTCGGCATTGCTTGCACGCATCAAAGAGATAGCGGCCACACGCGTGCACTACGGCTATCGCCGGGTGCACGTGATGCTGCAGCGGGAAGGCTGGAAAGACAATCACAAACGTGTTTATCGCTTGTACCGGGCCGAAGGTCTGTCGCTGCGGCATAAGCGTCCCAAGCGCAACAAGTCGGCGCGGCTACGCCAGCCCAAGAGCATCGTCACGGCTATCAACGAAATCTGGAGCATGGACTTTGTATCCGATGCCTTGTTTGATGGTCGGCGCCTGCGCGCGTTGACCGTGGTGGACAACTACACCAGAGAAAGCTTGGCCATCGAAGTCGGCCAAAGCCTGAAGGGGGAAGACGTTGTGCGAGTGCTTGACGCAGTGGTTGCCGAGCGCGGCGCGCCTCAGACCATCAAGGTGGACAACGGCAGCGAATTCATCTCGAAGGCGATGGACCGGTGGGCATACGAGCACGGCGTGGAACTCGACTTCAGCCGGCCAGGCACGCCGACCGACAATGCCAAGGTGGAAAGCTTCAACGGGCGGTTCCGGCAGGAATGCCTGAACGAGCATTGGTTCTTGTCCTTGGACGATGCTCGGAGCAAAATCGCCGACTGGCGGAGGTACTACAACGAGAGCCGTCCCCACTCCGCACTGCAGTGGGCGACACCCGCCGAATTCGCCCGTCAGGCAAGGAAAAACACCTCGGCGGACGAATCAACGACGCCGGAAATCTCCACTTCTGGACGGTACTAATTCCGGTGTAGGGTCAGCATGTTCAGGCCCAGCACGGTTTCCAGTTCCGTCGGCAGGGGGAATGCATTCAGGTCATACATCTTGCAGACCATATCCTTCATCAGCGAATTGACCGTGAAGATCATGTCGGTCTGGGCCGCCACTTCACCCTGGGTGCGCCAGCTATGCACCGTCATGGTCGAACTGCGCTTGAGGCCGCGCTGCTGCAAGGCGTAGTCCAGCGGGATCAGCGACGGTGCGACACGGAGGCCGGGGCTACCCTGCGCGATGAAGATATGCTCGCACTCGAGGTATTGCTCGAGTGTGCACCGGTCACCAAGGATCGGGTGGTCCTTGCGCGCGCAGACCCACAGGTTGAAGGAGGTCACGACCTCTTCCATGATCTCGGGGTGGCGCGTGGGGAACGGCGAGAACGCCAGATCCAGCTCATTGGCGCGCATGGCGGCCACATCGGCTTCCCACGAAGACGACTCGGTCAGACGCACCTGCAATGCCGGCGCCAGACGCTTGATGCGCAGCAGGAAACGATCGAAGAGCGCATCGCCCAGCGTGCCGGCAAAACTGACGTTGAACGTACCGGTAGCTTCGGCGGGGTCAAACGCGGCGATATCGCCTTCATTGATGGCGGCCCACAGGTCGAGCATCTCGCGCACCTTCGGGCCCAGTTCAAGCGCCTTGGGCGTGGGCGTCAGACCGTGCGGCACACGAATGAAGAGGGGATCGTCAAAAATCTCACGCAGACGGCCCAGCGAATGCGAAACAGCCGGTGCGGTCATGTGCATCTTCTCGGCCACGTAGGTGGCGTTGCGCTTACTGAGCAGCTCAACAAAAATCACCAGCAGCTTGGTATCGACGTTGACCATGGGACGCCTTGGCTCGAACACGTTGGAAAACTGGAAAGGCAACCATTGCCGAGGCAACGGGCCGGACGCGACGATAATGCCCGCCACATCACAATGTAGTATTTGTTCAGTGTACGGACTGCAACTCAATTTTCAAAGCGAATTCCTGTAGCCCAAATTCTAGATTTGCTAATTCGCAAACGTTTTCGTTGCAGTCCATAACAAACGTCGATTTGTACCCAACCGACAACGTTTTGCGGAGACACCTCACCCGGACCGCAGGCCGATGAAAAAACGCGCCCGAAGGCGCGTTCTCTTTCGACTGCGTACTGGTTGGATTACTTGCCCACCACACGTGCCATTTCCAGGCACTTGTTCGAATAACCCCACTCGTTGTCGTACCAGCTCACGACCTTGATGAAGGTACCGTCCAGTGCAATGCCTGCTTCGGCGTCGAAGATCGAGGTGCGGGCATCGCCGCGGAAATCCGTAGCGACGACCTTGTCTTCGGTGTAGCCGAGCACGCCCTTCAGTGCGCCTTCGCTCTGTGCCTTCATTTCGGCGCAGATTTCAGCGTACGTGGCAGCGCTTTCCAGTTCAACCGTCAGGTCGACGACCGACACATCCGAGGTCGGCACGCGGAACGACATGCCGGTCAGCTTCTTGTTCAGCTGCGGAATCACCACGCCCACGGCCTTGGCGGCGCCGGTCGACGACGGGATGATGTTTTCCAGGATGCCGCGGCCGCCGCGCCAGTCCTTGTTGGACGGGCCGTCAACGGTCTTCTGCGTGGCAGTGGCAGCGTGCACGGTCGTCATCAGGCCGCGCTTGATGCCCCACTTGTCGTTCAGCACCTTGGCAACCGGTGCCAGGCAGTTGGTCGTGCACGAAGCGTTGGAGATGATCGCCTCGCCCTTGTACGTTTCGTGGTTCACGCCGTACACGAACATCGGGGTGTCGTCCTTCGACGGGGCCGACATGATCACCTTCTTGGCGCCCGCATCGATGTGCTTCTGTGCGCCTTCCTTGGTCAGGAAGATGCCGGTCGATTCGATCACCACGTCGGCGCCCACCTCGCCCCACTTCAGCTCGGACGGATCCTTCACGGCGGTCAGGCGGATCTTCTTGCCGTTGACGACGAGCGTGTTGCCGTCGACCGACACTTCACCGTCGAAGCGGCCGTGCACCGAGTCGTACTTCAGCATGTACGCCAGGTAATCGGGCTCGAGCAGGTCGTTGATGGCAACAACTTCGATGTCCTTGAAGTTGGCGGCGGCGGCGCGGAACACCATGCGTCCGATGCGGCCGAAGCCGTTGATGCCGATCTTGATGGTCATGGTCAGTCTCCTGATAGCAGAAAAGAAATCGACGATGCGATAAAACCAGCGCGGCACCTCGTGGGTGCCGCGTACGCAAATTCAGTTAGGCAATGACGCTCTTGGCGGTGTTCACCACGTTCTCGACCGTGAAGCCGAAGTGCTTGAACAGCACGCCGGCCGGGGCCGATTCACCGAAGGTGTCGATACCGACCACGGCTTGCACCTGGTACTTCCACCAGAAATCGGTCACGCCTGCTTCCACGGCAATGCGCGGTACGCCGGCCGGCAGCACGCTCGCCTTGTAGGCCGAGTCCTGCTTGTCGAACACGGTCGTGGCGGGCACCGAAACCACGCGCGCGTGGATCCCCTCGGCGGCGAGCTGGTCGGCTGCACCGACCGCCAGGCCAACTTCCGAGCCGGTGGCGATGATGACCACGTCCGGCTTGCCGTTGGCCGCATCGCGCAGCACATAGCCGCCGCGGGCGATGGCTTCGCGCGTGGCCGGGTTCCGCGCCTGGAAGGGCAGGTTCTGGCGGCTGAAGATCAGGCAGCTCGGGCCGTTCTGGCGCTCGATGGCAGCGGCCCAGGCGACGGCGGTTTCGGTGGTGTCGGCGGTGCGCCAGACGTCCATGTTCGGGATCAGGCGCAGGCTGGCAACGTGCTCGATCGACTGGTGCGTCGGGCCGTCTTCGCCCAGGCCGATGGAATCGTGCGTGAAGACGAAGATCGAGCGGATCTTCATCAGCGCGGCCATGCGCAGCGCGTTGCGGCTGTAGTCGGAGAACGTCAGGAACGTGCCGCCGTACGGAATGTAGCCGCCGTGCAGCGCGATGCCGTTCATGATGGCGCTCATGCCGAACTCGCGCACGCCGTAGTTGATATGGTTGCCCCAGGCATCCACGCGCACGGCCTTGCTACCGCTCCAGTTGGTCAGGTTCGAGCCGGTCAAGTCGGCCGAGCCGCCCAGCAGCTCGCCCAGGACCGGGGCGTAGGCTTCAAGCGTGTTCTGGCTGGCCTTGCGGGTGGCGATGGTCTCAGCCTTGAGTTCGCATTTCTCGATGAACTCGTCGACGGCCTTTTCGAAGCTGGCGGGCAGTTCGCCGCGCATGCGGCGCTCGAATTGTTCGGCTTCGGCGGGGTAGCGGTCGGAATATGCATCGAACAGCGCGTTCCAAGCCTTTTCCAGCGCCTGGCCCTGTCCCTTGGCATCCCAGGCGTCGTACACGGCTTGCGGGACTTCGAACGGGGCGTGCGGCCAAGCCAGCGCTTCGCGCGCAGCGGCGATTTCAACGCCGCCCAGCGGGGCGCCATGCACGTCGTGGCCGCCTTCCTTGTTGGGCGCACCCTTGCCGATGAGCGTGCGGCAGCAGATCAGGGTCGGCTTGTCGGACTTCTTGGCCTCGGCAATGGCGGCGTCCACGGCGTCAACGTTGTGGCCGTCCACGGCGCGGATCACGTTCCAGCCGTAGGCTTCGAAGCGCTTCGGGGTGTCGTCGTTGAACCAGTGGACGACGTCGCCATCGATCGAGATGCCGTTGTCGTCCCACAGCGCGATCAGCTTGTTCAGCTTGAGCGTGCCGGCCAGCGAGCAGGCTTCGTGGCTGATGCCTTCCATCAGGCAGCCGTCGCCCAGGAAGACATAGGTGTGATGGTTGACGATGTCAAAGCCCGGGCGATTGAATTCCTGACCCAGCAGACGTTCAGCCAGGGCCATGCCGACGGCGTTGGTGATGCCTTGGCCGAGCGGGCCGGTGGTGGTTTCCACGCCCGGGGTGATGCCGTATTCCGGGTGGCCGGCGGTCTTGCTGTGCAGCTGGCGGAAATTCTTCAGTTCCGACATCGGCAGGTCGTAGCCGGTGAGGTGCAGCAGCGCGTAGATCAGCATCGAGCCGTGGCCGTTGGACAGCACGAAACGGTCACGATCAGGCCAGCGCGGGTTCAGCGGGTTGTGGCGCAGGTGGCGGCTCCACAGTGCCACGGCGATATCCGCCATGCCCATCGGCGCGCCAGGGTGGCCCGAATTGGCTTGCTGGACGGCGTCCATGGCGAGCACGCGAATGGCGTTGGCCATCAACTGGGTAGGCTGGGTGGTGTTCGAGTGGAGGGCGGGGGCGGTCATGCGAACCTGCGGCAGGAGATAGGCGGGAAAACCGCGATTTTACCAGACGGGGATGACCCGGCTGGGGTGATCGCGGTCAGTAAAACGTGCTACGACGTCCCCTCCCCCGCCCGGCTTACCACTCCGCCACGGAACCGTCGGCGTGGCGCCACACGGGGTTGCGCCAATCGGGGGCTTCCTTGCTGCGTTCGATGACCAGCGCCTCGTCGATGTCCACGCCCAGGCCGGGCAGGCGCGGCGGCCGGATATACCCGCCTTCCAGAGCAAAATCGGCCTTGTTTCGCACGTAATCGAGCAGTTCGGCGCCCTTGTTGTAATGGATGCCCATGCTCTGTTCCTGTAACGTGGCGTTCCAGCTGACGAAATCCACGTGCAGGCAGGCGGCCAGCGCGATGGGGCCGAGCGGGCAATGCGGCGCCAGCGCCACATCGTAGGCCTCGGCCATTGCGGCGATCTTCACGCATTCAGTAATGCCGCCGGCGTGAGACAGGTCCGGCTGCAGGATCGACACCCCGCCCGCTTCCAGCACGCGCTTGAAGTCGAAGCGCGAGAACATGCGCTCGCCGGCAGCGATAGGCAGATGGGTGTGGGCGGCCAGGCGGGCGTAGGTTTCAGCCTGCTCGGCAAGCACCGGTTCTTCGATAAACAGCGGGCGGTACGGCTCCAGCTCCTTGATCAGCACCTTGGCCATCGGCGCAGACACGCGGCCGTGAAAATCGAGCCCGAATTCGACGGTGTTGCCGAAAGCTGAGCGAATCTCTGCCACCTTCGCCACCGCGGCATCCACGGCGCGGGACGTGTCGATGATGCCCATCTCTTCGCAGCCGTTGAGCTTGAAGTGGTCGAAGCCGACGGCCTGCAGCGCCTTCATGCCGGCAATCACGTCGGCCGGGCGATCGCCGCCGACCCAGCTGTAGGTGCGCATCTTGTCGCGCACGAGGCCGCCAAGCAGTTCGTACACCGGCACGCCCAGCACCTTGCCCTTGATGTCCCACAGCGCCTGGTCGATGCCGGCAACGGCACTCATCAGGATCGGGCCGCCGCGGTAGAAACCCGCGCGGTACATGGTCTGCCAGAGGTCGTTGATGCGGCTCGGGTCTTGGCCGATGAGGTAGTAGGACAGCTCGTGCACCGCCGCTTCCACCGTGCGCGCGCGGCCTTCGATGACGGGTTCGCCCCAGCCGGTGACGCCTTCGTCGGTCTCGACTTTCAGGAACATCCAGCGTGGCGGCAGGCGGTACGTGGTCAGGCGGGTGATTTTCATGGATCGAATCGATGGTGCGTTCAGGTGCGGTCGGATTGGGCGCTGCGGTACGCGGTGACGAAGGCGCGCGCGCGTTCGGCGGTGCGCTCGACGGGCTGGCCCGGGCGATACAGGTCGCTGCCAAGCCCGGCGCCGATGCAACCGGCGGCAAGGTAATCGGCGAGGTTCTCCGGCGTGATGCCACCGACGGCAAACACCGGCACCTCGGCGGGCAGCACAGCCTTGAGCGCGCGCACGTAGCCCGGGCCGAGCGCGCCGGCCGGGAAGATCTTCAGCGCCTGCGCGCCCGCGTCGAGCGCGGCAAACGCCTCGGTGGCGGTCATGCAGCCGATACAGGTGACGAGCCCGGCCTGTGCGGCGGCGCGGATCACAGGCGCATGCGTGTTGGGCGTGACGACCAGCTTGCCGCCCGCCGCAACCATCAGGTCAACGTCTTCGGGGCGCAGCACGGTGCCTGCGCCGATCAAGGCGCGGTCACCGAAGGCACGCGCGGCGAGCTGCACGCTCTGCGCCCAGTCGGGCGAGTTGAGCGGAATTTCGATGGCATCGAAACCCGCATCGACCAGCGCCTGCGTGTGCGCGAGCACCTCGTCAGGCCGGATGCCGCGCAGGATGGCGATCAGCGGAAGGTGGGTTGTCCAGGTCATTCGTGATAGAGCTGCGAGCGCCCGCCATCGATGAGGATGTCGGTCGCGTTGATGAAGCGCGCCTCGTCGGAGGCGAGGAACAGCGCGGTGTAGGCCACCTCTTCGGGCTCGCCGATGCGCTTGCACGGCAGCAGCTCGGCCTGGCGGCGGCGTTCGGCTTCGGGGTCAGGCGCGGCGGCAAAACCGGCCTCGGCAATCGGCGTGAGGATCAGTCCCGGCGAGATCGAATTGACGCGGATTCCGCGCGCCGCATATTCGATGCCCAGCGCCCGCGTGAGCCCGATCAGCCCATGCTTGGCCACCGGATACGGAAACGCGCCGGGAATGATCTTGTGCCCATGCACCGACGCAATGTTGACGATGCTGCCCGCCCCGCGCGCCAGCATGTGCGGCAGCACGGCGCGCGCGCAGTGCCACGCGCCTTCCAGATCGACGGAAAGGCAGCGCGCCCAGTCGTCCTCGCTCAACTTGAGCGGATCGGAAAATACGTTGATGCCGGCGTTGTTGACCAGCACGTCGATGCCGCCAAAGCGCTCGACGCCGGCAGCGACCATCGCGTCGATCTGCGCGCGATCGCGTACGTCGGCTTGCACAAGGAGGATGTTGTCGTCGTTGCCAACGCTGCTGCCAATTTCGGCGGCAAAGGCTTCGGCGCGCGCGTCACACACCAGCGCGTTGACGATCACGCGCGCGCCGTGCTGGGCGAACAGCTTGGCGATCGCGCCGCCAATGCCTTGCGTGGCACCGGTTACCAGCGCGACCTTGCCCGCGAGGCGTGGCGGAAAAGACGTCGGAAAAGCAGTCATGCGTCGGGTCGATTCACGGTGAATTGATAGCTGCGCTGCAGGCTCTGCCCGGTGCCGAGAATGGTCAGGCCGTGGTCTTGCGGCAAGCCCGGCAGGTTGTGCGCATTGATGGCGTGGTCAACCGGCTCGAAGCAGAAGAAGTCGTACGCAACCGGCGTGTACAACACATAGCGCGACGTATCGGCGGTGATGCTCACAGACACGCGGCGGCTGGGCCAGACGATCTCGGCGCGGCCATCCCAGCCTTCAAAGCTGTGATTGATGGCGGCGCTGGCTTCCAGCTTCCGCAGCTTGCGAAAGTCTGCATCTGCAGAGGGCGCATTCAGGACCGTCGGCAGATTGTCCGGCGCGGATTGCCACATGGCCGTGGCTCCCGCGCGCAATTGGACATCGGGCGTGCGGGGGAAAAACGGATGCACGCCCAGCCCGAATGGCAGCGGTGAGCCTTCGTTGCGTACCGTCAGCGCGATATTCAGCGTGTTGCCTGCCAGCGCGTAGCGCTGCAACGCGAGATAGCGGAACGGGCGGCCGTGATCGACCATCGCAGCGAGTTCAACCGACGTGGCTGTCTGCGAGACTGGGTGCCAAGGCATCAGCCAGCCGTGACCATGCAGCGGATACGGCTCGTCGCCACGTGTGTGCGGCACTTCGATGGTCCGCCCCCGGAACGGGAACCGCCCGCCGCCGATGCGGTTGGACCACGGCACCAGCGGAAAACAGGCGAGCGCTCTCGGATCGTGCAGCGCGGCTTCTGCTGTCCCCGGCCGGAAGATCGGCGCGACATCGCAGTCATGCAGCAGATCGAAACGCAGCAAGCCGCCACCGGCTTCGGGCAATACCTCGGCGCGTAGCGTGCCGTTTTCAAGCTGCAACGTAGGCATGGCCGAACCGGCCCTCCGGCAATCCGCGTACGTTGGCCACGGCAAGCTGCAAGGTCGCGCCTGCATTCACGTCTTCTGCGAAGCGATGCAGAGGCAAACCATCGCGCGCCGTCGTCAGATACAGCGTGTCGAGCGCCTCGCCGCCAAATGCCGGGCACGTGGGCTGCGATGCCGGCACGGACATGCGCGCCAGCACGCGCCCATCAGGTGCGTACCGCGTCAGCCGGTTGCCGCCCCACTCTGCGTTCCACAGGCAGCCGTCTGCGTCGACAGTCGAGCCATCGGGCGAGCCTTTGTGGGCGCCATCGGCATCCTGGTCGCGCAGATCGGCGAAGACGCGAATATTGGCGACTTGGCCGGTCTGCCCGTCGTAATCGCACGCGTGGATGCGCCGGCTCCTCGTATCGCACCAATACAGGGTCGCACCGTCCGGGCTGAAGGCGATGCTGTTGGCAATGGCGATGTGCGGCAGCGCAACGCGTTGCAGCGTGCCCACGGGCGTGAACCGATAGAAGCTGCCGGTCGGTTCCGGGCCGCCTTCGTGCATGGTGCCGAAGACGTAGTTTCCGGAGCGGTCGGCACGGCCGTCATTGACGCGCGTGGTCGGGTTGTCGGGCTCGACGTCAGCCAGCAGCGTGAGCGCGCCGGTGCGCGTGTCGAAGCGGACGATGTTTTTGGCAAGGCCCAGGATCAGCACGCCGGGCTCGTCCGTCAGCACGAAAGAGCCCACGCGTTGTGGCAGCGGCCATTGACGCTCCTGCCCCGTTGCCGGATCGTGCTGCCACAGCAGCGATTCCTGGATGTCGGTCCACCAGAGCACGCGTTGGGCGTTGTCCCAGACAATGCCTTCGCCCAGCGTACAGCGCAGATCGGAGAGCGCAGTTGCGGTTGTCATCGGCGCAGCCTCACTCGCGGCCGCCGCGGTTCTTCAACTGGTCGACCAGCACAGCCGCCAGCAGAATCGCGCCGCGCACGAGGTACTGATAGAACGCGTCGATGTTCAGCAGGTTCATCGCGTTCTGCACGGTGCCCATGATCAGCACGCCGACCAGCACCCCGCTGATGGTCGCGCGGCCGCCCAGCAGCGACACGCCGCCCAGCACGCAGGCCGAGATCACGTTCAGCTCAAAGCCTTGCGCCGCATTCGGCTGGCCGCTGGTGATTCGCGCCGCCAGAATCACGCCGGCCAGCGCGGCAATCACGCCCTGGATCAGGAAGATGACGATGCGCGTCATGTTGACGTTCACGCCGGCCAGCCGCGCCGCCTCCGGGTTGCCGCCAATCGCCAGCGTATTGCGGCCGTAGATCGTCTTGTTGAGCAGCACGCCAAACACCACGAAGCACAGCCCCGCAACCCATACCGGCGTCGGCACGCCAAAGACGATGGTGTTGCCCAGGTCGAAGAAATCCATGTCGGACACGCCGACCGCCTGCCCATGCGAGGCAATGAAGGCGAGGCCGCGCACGATCTCCATCGTGGCCAACGTGGTGATCAGCGCATTGATCTTCAGCTTGGCGATCACGAAACCATTGATGCCGCCGATGATCGCGCCTGCCACCAGGCTGGCGCCAATGCCGAGTGCAATGCTGCCGGTCGCGTTGATGATCATCGCGCAGAGCACGCCGGCAAACGCCACCGTGGAGCCGATGGACAGATCGAAATCACGCGACGCCAGACAGAACATCATCGTGCAGGCGACCATGCCGATCTGCGAGACCGACAGCGCCAGGCCGACCATGTTCTGCCACGAGAAGAAATACTCGACCGAGAACGACAGCGCGGCAAAGAGAATGGCGAAGATCAGCGGCAGGCTGAAATCGTCCAGCAGGCGAAGCAGGCGCGTCTTGTTCATGGCCGCAGATTTGCTAGTAGGTGCCGATGCGGCGACGGCATCGGAATGTTGCAGGGGTTGGGACTGGGACATCTTGAACTCCGGGGTTCTCAGGCAGCCAGCGGCGCCTGCGGTGCAGATGGCAGCGGCGCAGATTCAGGTCGCAGTGCGAGCTTGAGCACGGCCTGCTCATTGGCCTGTTCGCGCGGCAATTCGCCGGCGATGCGGCCTTCGCTCATCACGAGCACGCGGTCGGCCACACCAAGGATTTCCGGCAGCTCGCTGGAAATCATCAGCACGGCCACGCCGCGTTCGGCCAGCTCATACAGCACCTGGTAGATCTCGTTCTTGGCGCCGACGTCGATACCGCGCGTCGGCTCGTCGATGATGAGCACGCGCATATCGTCTTCCGCCAGCCAGCGCGCCAGGATGGCCTTTTGCTGGTTGCCGCCCGACAGCAGGCGGATCGGCTGCTCGCGGTTGGGTGTCTTGATGCGCAGGCGCGTGATGTAGTGATCGGCCGTCTTCGCTTCCTGCCGGTCGTTGACGAACAGTCCGAAGCGACGCTGGTTGCGCCGGCAGCTGATGTTGATGTTTTCCGACACCGAGCGGCAGCCGATGATGCCTTCTTCCTTGCGGTCTTCCGGGCACAGCACGATGCCCTGCCGGATGGCATCGGCAACGTCGCGGATGCGGATTGGCGCGCCGTCAAGCGTAAGACTGCCCGCCGTCTTGCGATCAGCGCCGTAAATCAATCCCGCGAGTTCCGAACGCCCCGCGCCCACCAGCCCGAACAGGCCGACGATCTCGCCACGGCGTACGGACAGGCTTGCCGGCTCGGCCAGCTTCGGGCCCATCAGGCCATCCACCTGCAGGCGCACGTCGCCCAGCGGCCGTGCGCGGTAATCGAAGATGTCGTCGATCTGGCGGCCGACCATCTGCGCGACCAGTTCGTCGCGCGTGACGTTGGCCATCGACGGGAAATCCGCCACCTTGCGGCCGTCGCGGAAGATCGTGCAGCCATCGCACAGCTCGAAAATCTCATCGAGCCGGTGCGAGATGTAGATCAGTGCACGGCCCTGCGCGCGCAGGTCTTTCACGAGGCGGAACAGGATGTCGGTCTCGCGGATCGACAGCGAACTCGTCGGCTCGTCCAGGGCAATCACACGCGCATCGCGCAGGATCGCCTTGCAGATCTCGACCATCTGGCGCTGGCCGATCGACAGGTGCTTCAGCTTGGCGCGCGGGTCCAGGTCGACGCCGATGCGGCCAAGCTGCTCGCGCGTCCAGGCCATCGCCTCGCGCTGACGGATGAACCCGCCGCTGGCCGGCAGGTGGCCCAGCAGCAGGTTGTCCATCACCGTCAGCTCGGGCACCGTCTGCAGCTCCTGGTGGATGACGGCAATGCCGGCATCCAGCGCCGCCCGCGTGGTTGGGAACGCCGTCGGCTTTCCCTCCACGACGATCTGCCCGCCATCGGGCTGGTAGTCGCCGCCCAGAATCTTCAACAGCGTCGACTTGCCCGCGCCGTTCTCGCCCAGCAACCCGTGCACGCGACCGCATTCGATGCCGAACGACACATCGGACAGCGCCCGCACACCCGGAAACACCTTGCTGATGCCACGAAACTCAAGAAACGCCGACATGGCAAGTCTCCTTCAACAACGTCATCCGCAAGATCACAGACCCATCTCTTGGCGGACGGCCTTTTCGTTGTCACGCGTCATCAGGCGGCCGCTGGTCAGGATGAGGGGGTCCGGCGCCTTGTTGTTCTTGATCCACTCGTACATGTTGAGCGAGGTTTCATAGCCGTGGCGCTTCGGGCTGATCAGCACGGTGCCGAAGAAGCCGGTCTTCTCGGGCTTGGCGAACTCGTTGAGCGCCGACTGGCTCCCGCCGATACCTACCCCGATGATGTCCGCCGGCTTCACGCCGTGGCCTTCCGCTGCGCGCACGGCACCCAGCACGGCTTCGTCATTCAGGCCGAAGGCAATCCAGTGCTTGAACTTCGGGTTCTTGGTCAGGGTGATGTTGGCGGCGTTGAAGGCGGCTTCGGTATCCGTCTTGGCCTGCGGGCTGGTCAGCACGTTAGCGGCCGGGAAGCCCGCCTTGCTGAGCGCGGCGACTGCACCGTCGGTGCGCTCCTTGGCAGTCGGTAGCTGGTCATAGGCGATGCGGATGGCGCCGACCTCCGACAGGTTCCAGCCGCGCTTCTTCATCTCTTGCGCGATGGCATCGCCCACCTGCTCGCCGATCTTCGTGGCCGAGATGCCCATGTGCGGCACGGCTTCGATGGGCTTGCCGCCGCCATCCACCAAACGGTCATCCACCGTCATCAGCTTGAGGTTGTTCTGCTTGGCCTTGGCCACGACTGCAGGTCCGAGCTTCACGTCGGGCACGCAGATCACGAAACCCTGCGCGTGCTGCGCGCCCAGGTTGTCGATGGCCGTCAGCACTTCGCCGCCGCTGGGCACGCCGATCTTCACCAGCTTGAAGCCCTTCTCCTTGGCGGCCTGGTCTGCGAACTTCCATTCGTCCTGGAACCACGGCTCTTCGGGCTGCTTGACCAGGAAACCAATCTTCACGTCATCGGCTGCATGGGCAAACACTGTAAGGCCGCCGGTCATGGCGAAGAGCGTGGCGGCCGCAATGGCCTTGAATGTTCCGCGTCGTTGTTGTTGCATGTTTGTCTCCTTGCGATGCCGTCATTGCGGCATCTGTTCTGCGTTGGATGAAAGAGGGATGACGTGTGCGCCGGGCTCACGCCACCTTCAAGGTTTTGACCAGGCCGCGCTCGCGTGCGATTGCGATCGCGCCGCTGCCGGCCAGGTGCTCCTGCTGTTCACTGCTGGTGACGGTGACCTTGCCCGAGAAGAAATCGTCGTCCGACACCAGCACGGCCAGCGCTTCGCGCAGCAGCGGCTTGCCCGTGATGACGAACTGCGTGCCCGGATTCATGCGGATCGCGCTGCTGTTCTTGAGCGTGAGCAGATCCGCGCCCAGCACCGCGCCCAGCAGGAAGTTGGCCCGCGCATTGCGCTCGTAGATCGTGAACTGGCCCAGCGTGCGCACCATGAAGCAGGCGCGCCCCAGCCCGATGCTGCTGGCGCTGCGCGCGCCGGACAGCAACATTTCCGGATCGACCTCGGTGGCAAAGTCCGAGTCGAGCGCGTCGGCCAGGATGGTGTTGTGCGTGATCACGTGGAGCAGCTCGCCGGCCAGCGTGGTCACACAGCCGGTGATGCGCTGGTCGGCGTCCAGATGCACGAACTTCGAGTGCGACCCGGGCAGCACGATCACCGCCGGCTCCGTGATGCCAAGGCGCGAGACCAAACCCATGGTCTCGACCTCTTCGCCGCGCATCATGTCCATCGACTCGATGTTGTGCAGGCCGAGGTTGTCCACCGGATTGCGCACGCCCGGCACAAACCAGATCGGCTGGGCGCACACCTCGGGGATGCTCGCCTGCACCATCCCTGCCGCCAAGTCGCGCAGGCCGGCCGGCGCCATCAGGTGCGGGACCTCATGCAGGCCGACGTTGGAGGTGATCATGCCGGACGCCAGTACCAGGTCGACCTGGCTCATGCCGAACCCGGCCTTCTGCAGCGCAGCGTCAATGGTGTCCTGCACGCCGCGCTGCAGCGTCGTCCGGTTGCCCGTGATGGCGGTATCGCGCACGCCAACCTGGCGCGCAGCCTGGCACAGCGCAACGTCATCGCGCCAGACCGTGACGCGTGTGTTGGTGGTACCGGTATCGATGGTGAGGATGTTCATGCGTGGCATTGCTTGGTGTGACTTGGGACACGGCCCGGGTTAAAACCATCCATGAGCCGCAGCGGGCGGCCCCAGGTTGACTTGATCACTGCCGCCGCTCATGAGGACGTCGTCCAGAAACAGCAGCGTCGCGGGGTCAGGCTGGGGGTGCGTACCACGATCATGAGCGGTTTTTTAGAACGAGTGAACGATACCCGTATAGGCACCCAGCTGGTTCTTGCCCGGGGCCGGGTTGTTGTTGGTCGCTTCCACCGAGAAGTTGGCGGTGGCGCTGTTCTGCACGGTGCCCACGCTCGCGTACAGCATCATGCGCTTGGACAGGTTGTAGTTCGCGCCGGCCATGAACAGGTTGGCGTTGCCGCCGCCGTGGTTCACGTTCACGCGATAGGCCGCGCCGATGAGCGTCAACGCAGGCGTGACTTCGTAATTGATGCCTAGCCAATAATGGTTGGCCTTGGTCGGGGCGCCCGCTGCCGCGTCGGGGGCCGACAGGTTTTCATACACCGCAAACAGCTTCGCCTTGCCGATCGTGTACGTACCGCCGAAGGTCGCTTCCTTCGAGAAGTTGAAGATGTCGCTGAACTTGCCGTTGCCGTCGCGGATCACGTCGTAAATCGCGCGCACTTCCAGCGGACCGGCGGAGTAGACGGCGGATACGCCATCGCGCCGGCTGTTCGTGAAGGAGCCCGGCTGCTCGCCCAGCCCGGTCTGCAGACCGATCTGGAAGCCGCCCCAGGTCGGGCTCTGGTATTCGACGATGTTGTTGGCACCCGGCCAGTTGCGCCCGCGCACGAGCGTGGCCGAGCCGATGAACTGCTGGCCGGTCGGGTCGAGGAACCAGACGTCGTTGCTGATGAAGAGGTTCTTGCCGGCCGTCAACGTGCCCCAGGTCGGGCTGGACAGGCCGACGTACGAACGGCGGTTGAAGAGCGCATCGCCGTTGGTTTTGCCCTGGGCTGCGCCGAAGCCGGATTCAAGCCGGAACACTGCCTGCAAGCCACCGCCGAGATCCTCCTTGCCCATGAACCCGAACATGCTGGTCCCCCACTGGTTGTCGGCGGCGCGCCAGAGGCTGCCGCCCGGCGCGGTCGCGGTGGGGGCGACGTTGTTCTGGTAGTCGATGCCGCTGGCGACGCGGCCGTACAGCGTGACGCTGGTTTGTGCGAGGGCGGGAGCGGTCCAGCCAGCGAGCGCGAAGGTGAGCCCAAGCGCGCACGCCGACATCCCGCGAACAGCGGTGGTTCGATTCATGACGTCTCCTGAAATGTTTTTGTAGGCGGGGTCCGGTGCGCCGCGTGGTTTGAGATCGCTGGAGGCACACACCAGGCATCGTCACCGTCCCCAGGCGCATTTGTAGTCGGGGCCGCCTTAACGTGGCAAACTACAAATTCTTCGTTGGACGTTAAATTTTTCTTAACGAGAACGCATGCCGCGGCGCCTCCCTCCCCTTAATGCATTGCGCGTCTTTGAAGTCGCGGGCCGTCACCTGAGCTTCAGCCGGGCCGCAGACGAGCTTTGCGTAACGAACGCCGCCGTCAGCCACCAGATCAAGCAGCTCGAAGATCATCTGGGCAAGAAGCTCTTCGCACGCCGCAACAACCAGCTCACGCTCACGGACGCCGGCGACAACTACCTGCCCCGCGTGCGGGACGCCCTGCGTGCGCTCGAACAAGCCACCGATCTGTTGATGGACACCGCCGATGCGCCCCTGCGCGTGGCCGTGCCGCCAACCTTTGGCGCCAAGTGGCTGGTGCCGCGCCTGTATCGCTTCTTCAACCAGCACCCCCACGTGCGCGTGGAGGTATCGACCGCCGATGTGCAGGACCACGGCCAGTTCGATCTGTGCATCGACGACCGCCAAGTCAACGCGCCGAACCTGCGCGTCGAGTGGTTCACCTCCACCGATTTCTTTCCGGTATGCAACGCCACGCTGCAGGCCGCGATTCGGATGCCGCAGGACCTCGCCGCACAGACGCTGCTACACGAGCGCGGCGGACGGCACCTCGCGCACCACCCGACGTGGCGGCAATGGCTGGATGAAGTCGGCGTCGCGCACATCGACGCCACGCGCGGTCCAGCGTTTTCCGAGGCGCTGATGGCCCTGCAGGCCGCCATTGACGGCCAGGGCGTGGCGCTCGGCCAGGGCATCCTCGTCGAATACGACATCGCCGCCGGACGCCTGATGCGGCCGCTGGCGACTGAAGCCTCGCTGCGCCTGTCGTACTACCTGATCCACCCGCACCAAGCGGCCGAGCACGCAGGCTTTGCACCGTTCCGCCAATGGCTCGTCGATGAAGTGGCACGTAGCGGCGGGCGGCCGCGCAACCAGTCGGCGGCAGGCGAGGTGTTTTGATTTCTTTTTGATTGTGGTGCGGCCGGCGCTCTACACTACCCGTCCCTGGTTGCCTTGCGCCCAAGAAGGAGCCCGCCATGAGCTTTCCCCGCCCCGCCAACACGCCGTGGCTCGTCCCGTACCTGACCGTGCGTGACGCATCGGCCGCCATCGCCTTCTATCGCAACGCGTTCGGCTTTGGCGTGCAGGATGAGGTGCACGACCATGGCCGCCCCATCCACGTCGAGATGACCTACCAGGGCCAACTCACGCTGATGTTTGCGCCCGAAGGCGTCTTCGGCTCCACCGCGAAAGCCCCGGCCGGCGCGGGCTTCGAATGCCCGCAGAGCTTCCACCTGTATTGCGACGACGTCGACACCGCGTACCAGCACGCGCTCGACCAGGGCGCCACGTCGATCATGGCGCCGCACGATGCCTTCTGGGGCGAGCGCTATGCCGCCGTGCGCGATCCCGACGGCTATCGCTGGGGCCTCGCCTGCCGGCCCGCAGCGGCCTGATCGCGCCATCGCCTGATCGCCTTACCCGATTCACCACAAGGATTGCTGTAATGGGGCTTCCCCGTTTTTTCGTCGACACGCCGCTCGCTCCCAACACCACTGTCACACTGCCCGAGGCTGTCACGCGCCACATCCACGTGCTGCGCTTGGCCGTTGGCGATGACGTCTGCCTGTTCGATGGCTCGGGCCACGAATTCCGCGCGCGGCTCGATGCCATCAACAAGCGCGATGCCACTGCCAGCCTTGCCGACGCCACGCAGCCCGACACCGAGGCGCGCTACGCCATCACGTTGGCACAAGGCATTGCCGGTGGCGACAAGATGGATTGGCTGATCGAGAAGGCCGTCGAACTGGGCGTCAATGCCGTCGCGCCGCTGCAGACTGAACGCGCCGTGGTGCGCCTCTCCGGCGAGCGTGCCGCCAAGCGCGTGCAGCACTGGCAGGCACTGGTGCAAGCCGCCTGCGAGCAATGCGGCCGCGCCCGCGTGCCGGCGGTTGCACCGGTGAGCACGCTGCGCGAATGGCTTGCCGCCGCCCGATCCACCGACGCGCCGCGCGTGTTGCTGTCGCCGCGTGGCACGCAATCGCTTACGCAGTGGGCGGTGCAGTCGCGCACGCGCATCGAAGGCAGCGGCATCGTCCTGCTGATCGGCCCCGAAGGCGGTCTTTCGCCCGACGAAGAAGCGCTTGCCGAATCTGCGGGTTTCTTACCACTGACACTCGGGCGACGTATTCTGAGAACGGAATCGGCGGCGCTTGTGGCCGTCTCCGCGCTGCACGCCGTGCTCGGCGAGTTCTAAGTTCTGACGACGAAACACTGACCGTTACTGGCCGTTTGATCCCACCGGCGGGCCCTTCCCTCCATACCCGCCATTGACCAAAGGAGCTTCATCATGGGTCTACTCGATTCGATTCTCGGCGGCGGCAATGACGCCAGCGGCGCACAATCGTCCTTGCTGGGCAACAAGAAGGTGCTGCTGGCCGTGGGCGTGCTGGCCTATCTGGCCATGAAGCACAAGTCGCAAGGCGCGGGCGATGCCGCCGCGCCGCAGGGGCAGGAAGATCAGGGCGGCGGCCTGTTCGGTTCGCTCGGTGGCCTGCTGGGTGCGGCAGGCGGTGCCGGCGCACTGGGCAGCCTGCTCGGCGGCGCTGGCGGAGCCGGTGGCCTTGGCGGCCTGCTCGGCGGTCTGCTGGGCGGCGGCAACGGCAGTGCGGATCAGGCGGCCATCGGAGGCCTCGGGCCGCTGCAGCAGATCCTGGAGCAAGCCGGTCTGGGCGAACAGGTCAAATCGTGGATCGGCAACGGCCAGAACCTGCCGGTGTCGGGTGAGCAGATCACCCAGGCACTGAGCGGCACGGGCGCGCTCGAGGAGGTGTCAAAACTGGCCGCCAACTTCGGCATCAACGAGGGCGATCTCGCCAACCAGCTGGCTGAAGGCCTGCCCGAGGCGGTCAACCACCTTACGCCGCAGGGCGCAGTGCCAGCGGCCTGAACGTCAGTGCCGCACAGAGGAAAGCCCGCAAATTGCGGGCTTTTTTTCGCGGCGGGAGTCACCCCGTGCTGTAGGCCGTCCGGCCTGCGTCGCGCAGCGCCTGCACTACATGCAGCGCCGCCGGAGACAACAACCGATCCGTGCGCGTGATGATGCCGAAATCGTCCATCTGGCATGGCATCGGCAGCGGGAGGATCGCCAGCATGCGGTACGACGCGTAGTACTGCGCGACATCGGTGCCGATCACGGCCAGCATGTCGCTCTGCTCCAGGATGCGCGTCAGGAAGAGCAGCGCAGAAGTTTCCACCACGCTGGACGGCGCTGTCAGGCTCTCCCGTTGAAACATCAGATCGAACCGGTGACGCAGCACACTGCCGATAGGCGGCACCACCCAGGTGGCTGTCTGCACATCGGCCAGCGTCAGCGACGGTTCTGACAGCAGCGGATGCCCCGGCCGCGCCACCGCAACCACCGGCTCGTCGGCCAATGGCTCGTAGCGCAGGTGCAGTTTGTCGTGCTCGGCAAACAGCCTGCCGACCACTAAGTCGAGCTTGTCCTGCGCCAGGCGTTCGAGCAGCACGTTGCTGCTTTCGATTTCAAGCGACACCCGCAGCCCCGGATGCTCGCGCGTGATCTGCGCCACCACCGGCGGCAGCAGTCGCACACCCGGCGAGGTGATGGTGCCCACCGCCACGTGCCCCAGGTGGCCGGCCTTGAGCCCGAGCACTTCCTCCTGCGCCTGGTCCAGGCTGCCGACGACTGCGCGCGCATGGCGGATCAGCGCGTCGCCATAGCGCGTGGGCCGCATGCCGCGCGGCATGCGCTCGAACAGCTGCACATCCAGCATGGCTTCCAGCTCGCGCAGCAGCTTGGAAGCGGCGGGCTGCGTCATGTTGAGCGCAGCGGCCGCCCGATGGATGTTGCCCTCCTCGGCCAGAGCGATCAGCAACAGCAGTTGTCGCGTCTTCAGGCGCGCACGGACATACCAGGGGCTGTTCGACATCGGGTCTTCCTCGAGATATCAAAGCGGATATCGGTCACGGCCAATATTTCATTGGAAGGATATCAGGGCGCTCCGTACACTCGGTCCGATCAAAAAACCACAACCACACCGGAGACAACGGACGTGCCGCGCGCCCTGCAAGTGCCGCGCTGCCGGTTGACGCGCGCGCATCGACAACCACGTCCGTGACACACGCACCCATGTCGGAATCGAAACCCACGCTTCGCTCGGCCCAATGGTTCGGCACCGCCGATAAGAACGGCTTCATGTACCGAAGCTGGATGAAGAACCAGGGCATCCCCGACCACGAATTCGACGGCCGCCCGATCATCGGCATCTGCAATACCTGGTCGGAACTGACGCCGTGCAACGCGCATTTCCGCAAGCTAGCCGAACACGTCAAGCGTGGCATCTACGAGGCGGGCGGCTTTCCGGTGGAGTTTCCGGTGTTCTCCAACGGCGAATCGAACCTGCGCCCCACCGCCATGCTCACGCGCAACCTCGCAGCCATGGATGTGGAAGAGGCCATTCGCGGCAACCCGATAGACGCGGTGGTGCTGCTCACCGGCTGCGACAAGACCACGCCCGCCCTGCTGATGGGCGCGGCCAGCTGCGACGTGCCGGCGATCGTCGTGACGGGCGGGCCGATGCTCAACGGCAAGCTCGACGGCAAGAACATCGGCTCCGGCACGGCGGTGTGGCAGCTGCACGAATCGCTCAAGGCGGGCGAGATCGACCTGCATCACTTCCTGTCCGCCGAAGCGGGGATGTCGCGCTCGGCCGGCACGTGCAACACGATGGGCACGGCGTCCACCATGGCATGCATGGCCGAAGCGCTCGGAACCTCGCTTCCGCACAACGCAGCCATTCCCGCGGTGGATGCGCGGCGCTACGTGCTTGCGCACATGTCAGGCATCCGCATCGTCGAGATGGCGCTGCAGGGGCTGACGCTGTCCAAGATCCTCACGCGGGCTGCATTCGAGAACGCCATCCGCGTCAATGCGGCGATTGGCGGCTCGACCAACGCGGTGATCCACCTCAAGGCGATTGCGGGTCGCATCGGCGTGCCGCTGGAGCTGGAAGACTGGTCACGCATCGGCCGGGACACACCAACCATCGTCGACCTGATGCCCTCGGGACGCTTCCTGATGGAGGAGTTTTATTACGCCGGCGGCCTGCCCGCCGTGCTGCGCCGACTCGGTGAAGCAAACCTGCTGCCGCACCCCGATGCGTTGACGGTCAACGGCAAGACGCTGTGGGAGAACGTCAAAGGCGCGCCTATCACCGACGACGAAGTCATCCGCCCGCTCGACAAACCGCTGATCGACGACGGCGGCATTCGCGTGCTGCGCGGCAACCTCGCGCCGCGCGGTGCGGTGCTCAAGCCATCGGCCGCCAGTCCGGAATTGCTGCGTCATCGCGGCCGAGCGGTGGTGTTCGAAAACCTCGAACACTACAAGGAACGCATCGTCGATGAAGCGCTGGACGTGGATGCCAGCTCCGTGCTGGTGATGAAGAACTGCGGACCGAAGGGCTACCCGGGCATGGCCGAGGTCGGCAACATGGGCCTGCCGCCCAAGCTGCTGCGCCAGGGCGTGAAGGATATGGTGCGCATATCCGACGCGCGCATGAGCGGCACGGCCTACGGAACAGTCGTGCTGCACGTCGCGCCCGAAGCGGCGGCCGGCGGCCCGCTGGCCGCGGTGCAGGACGGCGACTGGATCGAACTCGACTGCGAAGCCGGCACGCTGCACCTGGACATCGACGACGCCGAACTTGCGCGCCGCATGGCCGCCTATCAGGCGCCGCGCTCCCATGGTGAAGGCGGTGGCTACCAGCGCCTGTACGTCAACCACGTATTGCAGGCCGACGAGGGCTGCGACCTCGATTTCCTGGTCGGCTGCCGTGGCGCCGCCGTGCCGCGCCATTCGCACTGAATCGACACACGCGTAGGAGACTGGCTTTGCCGATTGATCAACCCGCCGCGCACGCACCGCGCTATCGCGGCATCTTCCCGGTGGTGCCCACCACGTTCACGGAAACTGGCGAACTCGACCTTGCCAGCCAGAAGCGTGCGATCGATTTCATGATCGATGCAGGCTCCGATGGCCTGTGCATCCTGGCCAATTTCTCGGAGCAATTCTCGCTGTCGGACGACGAACGCGAAGTGCTCACCCGCACCGCGCTGGAACACGTGGCGGGCCGCGTACCGGTGATCGTCACCACGTCGCACTACAGCACGCAGGTCTGCACGCAACGCAGCCGCCGCGCGCAGGACATGGGCGCCGCCATGCTGATGGTGATGCCGCCCTACCACGGTGCCACCTTCCGCGTGCCCGAATCGCAGATCTACGAATTCTTTGCGCGCGTGTCGGACGCCGCGGGCATTCCGATCATGATCCAGGATGCTCCGGCCAGCGGCACGGTGCTGTCTGCGGCGTTTCTCGCGCGCATGGCCCGCGAGATCGAGCAGGTGGCCTACTTCAAGATCGAAACGCCGGGTGCGGCGGCCAAGCTGCGGGAGCTGATCCGCCTTGGGGGCGACGCCATCGAAGGCCCGTGGGACGGCGAAGAAGCCATCACGCTACTGGCGGATCTCGATGCCGGCGCCACGGGCAGCATGACCGGCGGCGCGTATCCCGACGGCATCCGGCCGATCATCGAGGCGCACGCCAAAGGGCAGCACGATCTCGCGTTCGATCTGTATCAACGTTGGCTGCCACTCATCAATCACGAGAACCGACAGGCCGGCATCCTGGCCGCCAAGGCGTTGATGAAGGAAGGCGGCGTGATCGCCTGCGAGGCGCCGCGCCATCCGTTGCCGCCGATGCATCCGGACACGCGCCGGGGCCTCGTCGAAATTGCCCGGCGGCTCGACCCGCTGGTCTTGCGCTGGGGGCGATAGCCATGCACGGTGACCGTTCCCCCGTTGCGATCGGCATTGTCGGCGTCGGCAAGATCGCGCGCGACCAGCATCTGCCGGCGCTTGCCGCGCAGCCGGGCTTCACGCTTGCGGCTTGCGCCAGCCCGCATTCACGCGTCGACGGCCTGCCGCACTACACGACGCTCAACGCCATGCTCGCAGACGAACCCGCGCTGCAGGCGGTCTCGCTGTGCACGCCGCCACAGGTGCGGTTTGCACAGGCCCGCGCGGCCCTCGCGGCAGGCAAGCACGTGATGCTCGAGAAGCCTCCCGGCGCAAGCGTGTCGGAAGTGGTGCTCCTTGCCGAACTGGCGCGGCAGCACCGCTGCACGTTGTTCGCGTCCTGGCATTCGCGCCACGCGCCCGGTGTCGAAGCCGCCCGCGAGTGGCTTGCACGCCGAGCCATCGTCTCCGTCAACGTGCAATGGAAAGAAGATGTGCGCCGCTGGCACCCCAACCAGGCATGGATCTGGGAACCGGGCGGCCTGGGCGTGTTCGACCCCGGCATCAACGCGCTGTCGATCCTGACGCGCGTCCTGCCGCATGCGTTCTTTCTGACGGGGGCCGACCTGTGGGTGCCCGCCAATCAGCAGACGCCGATTGCCGCCCACCTGGCATTCACCGATGCGGCCGGCACGCCGATCCACGCTGAATTCGACTGGCGCCATGACGCAGGCGAGCTCTGGCAAATCGACGTGACCACGCGCGACGGCACGCTGCGGCTCGCCCAAGGCGGCAAGCAATTGGCCATCGACGGCGCGGAGATCGACGTCGGCCCCGAACGCGAATACCCGAGTCTCTACGCGCGCTTTCTCGAGCTGATCGCAAGCGGCGGAAGCGATGTCGATGTCCGCCCGCTGCAGCACGTGGCCGACGCCATGCTGCTCGGCCGGCGCCATCTGATTGACCCCTTCGTGCCATGAGGCACGCCCGACTCACGTAGTGCCATAAGAGCCATTCCAACGAGGAGACAACCATGCAACGCAAACTTCGCCGGCTGACCCTGTCCGCCCTGGCAGCCACCCTGTGCCTGGCGCCGCTGGCCGCCAGCCTGCCCGCCCACGCCGACGAGCCGCTCAAGATCGGCTTCCTGGTCAAGATGCCCGAGCAGGCCTGGTTCATCAACGAGCAGAAAGCCGCCACCGAGCTTGGTCAGAAGAACGGCTTTTCTGTGGTGAACATCGGCACGCCCGATGGCGAAAAAGTGCTGTCCGCCATCGACAACCTGGGCGCGCAAGGTGCCAAGGGCTTCGTGATCTGCGCGCCGGACGTGCGCCTGGGCCCGGCCATCTCGGCACGCGCCAAGCACTACAACATGAAGTTCGTCACGGTCGACGATCAGCTCGTCGACTCGTCCGGCAAGCCGCTGGCCAACGTGCCGCACCTGGGCATGTCGGCCTTCAAGATCGGCAACCAAGTCGGCCAGGCGATTTCCGACGAGATGAAGCGCCGCGGCTGGAAGCCCGAGGAAGTGGGCGCGCTGCGCATCACCAACTATGAGTTGCCGACCGCCAAGCTGCGTACCGACGGCGCGACGCAGACACTGCTGGCCGGCGGCTTCAAGAAAGAAAACATCTTCGACGCGCCGCAAAAGACCACCGACGACGCAGGAGGCTTCAATGCCGCGTCGCCGGTGCTGGCACAGCATGCTGGAATCAAGAAATGGGTGATCTTCGCGCTCAATGAAGAAAGCGTGCTGGGCGGCGTGCGCGCCACCGAGCAGTTGCACATTCCGGCAGCCGATGTGATCGGCGTCGGCATCAACGGTGCCGGCGAGGCGTTTGCCGAATTCCAGAAGAAGGAGCAGACCGGCTTCTTCGGCACGATTGCCGTCAGCTCCACCAACCACGGCAAGGAGAGCGCTGCAAACCTCGTCGAGTGGATCAAGACGGGCAAGCAACCGCCGGCCGATACGCAAACCACCGGCAAGCTGATGGTGCGCAGCAACTGGCAAGAGGTCCGCAAGGAACTGGGCATTTGATGCTACGCGCGGCGCGGGCCCGTCCCGCGCCCCACGCGCCCCACGCCGATCCGCAAAGATCAATCGATGACAGTCCAATCACTTGATGCGAGCGGTCCGCCCGACGCTTCCCCTACCGCCTATCTGAAGCTCGACGGCATCACCGTGCGCTTTCCTGGCGTGCTGGCGCTCGACCATGTATCGCTCGACATCCGCCGCGGCGAGGTTCACGGCCTGATGGGCGAGAACGGCGCAGGCAAGTCGACGCTGCTCAAGGTGTTGTCGGGCGTCAACCAGCCGGAGGCCGGCACGCTGTCGCTGGACGGCGTGCCGCAGCAGTTCACAAACACGCGCGCGGCCATTGCGGCGGGCATCGCGATCATCTATCAGGAACTGCACCTCGTGCCGGAACTGACGGTGGCAGAAAACCTGATGCTCGGCGCGCTGCCCAACCGCTTTGGTGTGCTCGACGAGAAGACGCTGATCGCCCGCGCGCTGCGTGAACTCGAACGGCTGGGCGAAAGGCTCGATCCGGCCCAGCCCGTCAAGCATCTGTCGATCGGCCAGCGCCAGATGATCGAGATCGGCAAGGCGCTGATGCGCGACGCGCGCGTGATCGCGTTCGACGAACCCACGAGTTCGCTCTCCTCGCGCGAGACGACGCAGTTGTTCCGCATCATTCGCGCACTCAAGGCCGAGGGCCGCGCGGTCATCTACGTCACGCACCGCATGGAAGAGGTGTACGAGCTGTGCGACCGCGTAACCGTATTCCGCGACGGCCGGCACATCGACACGTTCAACGCCGGCGCCCACCTCGACCGCGAGCGTCTGATCCGCTGCATGGTCGGGCGCTCGATCCAGGACGTGTACGGCTACAAGCCGCGCCCGCTCGGCGGCGTCAAGGTCGACGTGCGCGGCCTGATGGGGCCCGGCTTGAGCGAACCCGCATCGTTCCGGGCGCATGCAGGCGAAATCGTCGGCTTCTTCGGGCTGGTGGGCGCAGGGCGCTCGGAGCTGATGAAGCTGCTCTACGGCGCGGTCAAACCCACCGCAGGCGAGATTCGCCTCAACGGCAAGCGCGTCCAGTTCAACACGCCGCGCGATGCGGTCCGCGCCGGTGTCGCGCTCTGCCCGGAAGACCGCAAGCAAGATGGCATCGTCGCCATCGCCTTGGTCTCGGACAACCTGAACATCAGTTGCCGGCGCCACTTCAGCCGCTTCAGTGTGCTGAACAACCGGCAGGAAGCGCGGACCACCCAGTCGTTCATCGACAAGCTCGCCATCAAGACGCGCAACGGTGAAACACCCATCGGCAAGTTGTCGGGCGGCAATCAGCAGAAGGTGATCCTCTCGCGCTGGCTGGCGGATGACATCGACGTCTTCCTGATGGACGAACCCACGCGCGGCATCGACGTCGGCGCCCGCAGCGAAATCTACAGCCTGCTCTACGGCCTGGCCGAGGCGGGCCGCACCGTCATCGTGGTGTCGAGCGATCTGGCGGAAGTGATCGGCGTTGCCGACCGCGTGCTCGTCATGAAGCAGGGCCGCATCGTCGGCGACCTGCCCAGAGAGCACGCCTCGCCCGACACCCTCATCAAACTCGCGCTGCCACGCTAGCGTGCGCATTACGCCCTCATGGAAACCGATCCTATGCAAACGCCATCCACCGAATCCGTGCCGGGCGGCCCCCCAATGGCGGCCCCGGGCATCCCCAGCCGCGCCGCCCTCACGTGGGAACTGGTCAACCGATCTGGCATCGTCGTGGTGTTCGTCCTGCTGTTCACCGCGCTGGCGTTCACGGTGCCGGGCTTCATCAGCAGCCGCAACATCCAGGGCCTGCTGCTCTCGGTCACCTTGATCGGCTCCATCTCGGTCACGATGATGTTCGTGCTCGCACTCGGCGAAGTGGACTTGTCCGTCGCCTCCATCGTCGCGTTCGCCGGCGTGGTGGCGTCGACCCTCATCACCGCAACCCATAGCGTGGTGCTTGGCGTCGGAGCCGGCGTATTGGCGGGCGGCCTGGTCGGGCTCGTCAACGGCGTGCTGGTGGCGCGCTACCAGATCAACTCGTTGATCGTCACGCTCGCCATGATGGAAGTCGTGCGCGGCCTCGCCTTCATCACCTCCAACGGCGACGCGGTAATGATTTCCGAAGAGCGCTTCTTCGACCTGGGCGGCGGGTCATTCCTCGGCATCTCGTATCCGATCTGGAGCAATATCGTCGGCTTTGCCCTCTTCGGCTTCCTGCTCAAGAAAACGGTGTTCGGCAAAAACGTGCTCGCCGTTGGCGGCAATGAGGAAGCCGCGCTGCTTGCCGGCCTGCCGGTGACGCGCATCAAGATCGCCGTTTTCGTCCTGCAGGGCCTCGTGACGGGTTTCGCCGGCGTGATGCTGGCCTCGCGCATGAGCCTGGGTGATCCGAAAACGTCGGTCGGGCTTGAGCTGGGGGTGATCTCGGCCTGCGTGCTGGGCGGGGTTTCGCTCACGGGCGGGGTGGCCACCGTGTCCGGTGTGCTGGTCGGCGTTCTGATCATGGGCTCGGTGCAGAACGCGATGAGCCTGATGAACGTGCCGACGTTCTATCAGTACCTGATCCGCGGCGGCATTCTGCTGCTCGCAGTGTGGTTTGACCGGATCCGCCGAAACAAGCGAGCAAGCTGACACGCCACTCGGCTTTTACACGGCAACAAAAAAGCCCGCATGTGCGGGCTTTTCCATTCCAATGCCGATGATCGATGATCGGCGCCGGAGCACCTTCAAGCGAACGAATAGAACACGCGGAACTGAACCTTGCGCTCGGCCCAGAATTCGGCCGCGTCACGGAACACGTCTAGCAGCACTTCGCGGGCTTCCTTGTCGAACTTCGGCTGGCACGGCAGGCCCTCGAGCACGATGACAAAACCCGGCTGCGGGCCGGCCTTGTAGATCATGTCGGTCAGGCAGTCGGCCAGGGCGTCGAAGTTCTTGCCGAAATGCTTCGGGAACAGAAACTCGCGTGCAATCACGTCGAGCACTTCGCTCTTGGTGGTCGCGGCCGCGCAGTTGGCGTACAGGAAATGCTGGCCAAGGCTGGCCGCCGACTCGGCCAGATCCGCCACGCGAAACGCGCGGATCGACTGCACGATATTCGGACGCACCGTCTTGAAGAGGTTCATGGCGTCTTCGCGGCCTCCGTCGTCGTCCGTCTGGGTGTTGTCCTGCGTCATGATGTTCTGCGGTGCACTTTGGGGCAACTTGGCCGCCCCCCCGACGCGTGCGCCCAGGGCTTGCATCCCCACCACACCGTCGTACAGATTTTGCGCCTTGTGCCACGCCTCGCGGGCCACGCGCTCATCGCGTGCGGTGAGCGAGTCGTCCAGCCCAAACATGTTGGTCGTCATCGCTGTATCCGTTGAAAACTGTTGTAGTGATCTTCCGTGTAGTAGCAGTCGTTGGCCGCTTGCTGACCCCCGCCGCAGATAATGCGCCGGGCGCCGCGGTTACGAGCCCCCCGCGTCTTCACGGTGTACTCGTGGTAATAACCACGCCGCTGCGCAGGCAAACGTCGTTCATAGTTGCCGAACGTGATGCCATCTTTTGCATAGGGGAACGGGCCGCCCTGCTCGATCAGTGCCAGCGTGCGCTGCGCCTCATTGGGCAGATCTGCCGCGCGAATGGTTCCCACGGCGGCCGCCATGCCGGAGTTGTCCCGGGCGATCGCATTGGCCGGCAAGCCTGCCACTGACATCGCAAGCGTCGCCGCCAGCGCGCCACGTGCCATCGCCTGAGATACGGAGCGGCCGATCCACGCTCCAAGTCGCTTTGTCATCAGCAGGCCCTAACGGGAGAATCGCGCCGACCGGAGCCCGGCGCAGGTCACAAGCGCAGGTGGCCGTCCAGTAACGATCCGGACAGCCGGTTTGCAGCTGAAAGCGAAGCGGCTCAACGCCTGAGAGGCCTGGCAGGGAATGACAAGTCGGGCGACTGCCGAAGACTTGGGGAATCCTTCCGCCTGCAAAAACCCATCCATTGCGCGCACCGAATAAGGCGAGCCGGTAGACGTGTGTACGGAAAACCGCATTGTTGAACCCGTCTGGCCCGGTTCGGACCTCATGTGCCCAGAAGCACCCCTTCAGCCCGTAAGGGTACGCTCATCGATGACAACAATCAACCGACGGTGAAAGTCTGAAGGGTTTTTCCATACAGCCATTAACTTTACCGCAATGTAAGCGCACGCAAACTTCGGACATAAAAAAAAGGGAGCGCAGCATCGTGCGCTCCCTCTCATGGCGCTTTCGTGATCAGCGTTGCGCTTGGGCAGCGGCATCCACGACGGTCAAGGCCGTCATGTTGAGGATGCGTCGCACCGTCGCCGACGGCGTAAGAATGTGTACCGGCTTCTTAGCGCCCAGCAGGATCGGGCCGATGGCGATGTTGTTGCCTGCAGCAGCCTTCAAGAGGTTGTAAGCGATGTTCGCGGCGTCGATGTTCGGCATGACCAACAGGTTCGCCTCGCCCTTGAGCGTCGAATCGGGCACTAGCGATGCGCGCAGCTTCTCGTCGAGCGCGGCGTCGCCATGCATTTCACCGTCCACTTCGAGGTTCGGGGCACGTTCGCGCAGGATCGCCAGCGTTTCGCGCATCTTGACCGCGGAAGGCGCCTCCGAGGAGCCGAAGTTCGAATGCGACATCAGCGCGACCTTCGGTTTGATGCCGAAGCGGCACAACTCCTCGGCAGCCATGATCGTGATTTCAGCGAGCTGCTCGGCGGTCGGGTCGACGTTGACATGCGTATCTGTCAGGAACACCTGGCGACCGGGCAGAACCAGCCCGTTCATGGCCGCGTACACGCAGTTCGTGCCGCCCAGAATCTGGTCGATATAGCGCAGATGCGCGGCCGTGTTGCTGATCGTGCCGCAGATCATGCCGTCCGCTTCGCCCTTTTGGATCATGAGCGCGCCGATCAGCGTGTTGCGGCGACGCATTTCCAGCTTGGCGTACTGCGGCGTTACGCCCTTGCGTGCCATCAGCTTGTAGTACGTCTCCCAGTAGTCGCGGAAGCGCTCGTCATGCTCGGGGTTGACCACGGTGAAGTCCACGCCTTCGCGCAGGCGCAGGCCAAAGCGCTCGATGCGGTGGGCAATCACGCTCGGGCGGCCGATCAGGATCGGGCTGGCGAGCGTTTCGTCCACGACGATCTGCACGGCGCGCAGGACGCGCTCTTCCTCGCCTTCGGCAAAGACGATGCGCTTGTTCTCCATCGGCACCTTGCGGGCGGCCGAGAAGATCGGCTTCATCAGCGTGCCGGAGTGGTAGACGAACTGCTGCAGATGCTGGCGGTACGCATCCATGTCCTCGATCGGGCGCTGTGCCACGCCCGAGAGCATGGCCGCCTGCGCCACGGCCGGCGCGATCTTGACGATCAGGCGCGGGTCGAAGGGCTTCGGGATCAGGTATTCGGGGCCGAACGACAGGTCCTGGATGCCGTAAGCAGATGCAACGATGTCGCTTTGCTCCTGGCGGGCCAGTTCCGCCACGGCGTGCACGGCGGCAACTTCCATCTCACGCGTGATGGTGGTCGCGCCCACATCCAGCGCGCCGCGGAAGATGAACGGGAAGCACAGGACGTTGTTGACCTGGTTCGGGTAGTCCGTACGGCCGGTGCCCATGATGACGTCGGGGCGCACTTCCTTGGCCTGCTCCGGCAGGATTTCGGGGTTCGGGTTGGCCAGCGCGAAGATGATCGGCTTGTCGGCCATGCGCTTGACCATGTCCTGCTTGAGCACGCCGGCGGCGGACAGGCCGAGGAAAATGTCGGCGCCGTCGATGACTTCAGCCAGTGTGCGCAAGTCGGTCTTCTGTGCGAAGTGGGCCTTGTCCGGGTCCATCAGTTCGGTGCGGCCTTCGTAGACCACGCCGGCCAGGTCCGTCACCCAGATGTTTTCGCGCGGCAGGCCCAGATCGACCAGCAGGTCGAGGCAAGCGAGCGCAGCAGCGCCCGCGCCCGAGGCCACCAGCTTCACTTTCTTGATGTCCTTCCCGACCACCTTCAGCGCGTTGGTGATACCCGCGCCCACAACGATGGCCGTGCCGTGCTGGTCGTCATGGAAGACGGGGATCTTCATGCGCTTGCGCAGTTCGCGCTCGACGAAGAAGCACTCCGGGGCCTTGATGTCTTCCAGGTTGATCCCGCCGAAAGTGGGCTCCAGCGAGGCGATGATATCGACCAGCTTTTGGGGGTCTTTTTCGTTGATCTCGATGTCAAACACATCGATACCGGCGAATTTCTTGAACAGGCCCGCCTTGCCTTCCATGACCGGCTTCGATGCTTCCGGGCCGATGTCGCCCAGGCCGAGCACGGCCGTGCCGTTGGTCACCACGCCGACGAGGTTGCCGCGCGCGGTGTAGCGGAACGAGTTGGCGACGTCTTCGACGATCTCTTCGCAGGCTGCGGCCACGCCAGGGGAGTAGGCCAGGGCCAAATCGCGCTGGTTCGACAGCGGCTTGGTCGGCGTGACGGAAATCTTGCCCGGCGTCGGAAACTCGTGATACTCCAGCGCGGCCTTGCGCAAGGCGGCGCGCTGCTGCGCCTTGAGTTCTTCATCCGTGCGGGCGGGCTGCTGAGGCTGGGTATCCACCGTGGTCATGGGTCTCTCGTATCGGGTGGCCAGCGCGCGCGCCGGCCGTCGCATCTAGCGGGCCACCGGGATACCCTCACGAGCGCCACGGGAATACGGTCCGCCTCCTTGGGCCCGTCATTTTATATAGTGAAAAGCGATCTCACAACGGGATTTTGGGTGGGAGTGCTGTGCACATTCGCTACAATATTCCACCGTCCTGTCACGGCACCATCGGGCTTGCCCCATATTTTTCCATCGCCGCTGCCGTGTCCGAGCCCGTCCACCCCCGCAACTCCGCTGATCACGCCACAGACCTCTCCGAATTTGGCTTGATTCGCCGCTATTTCACGCGGCCGACGCCAAGGGCGATATTGGGCGTGGGGGACGATTGCGCCTTGCTCGGGCCCCGTCCTGGGCACGAATTGGCGATCTCCACCGACATGCTGGTCGCCGGACGTCACTTTTTTCCCCATGCGGAGCCGCGCGCACTTGGGCACAAAGCGCTGGCTGTCAACCTATCGGATCTGGCTGCCATGGGTGCGGAGCCACGTGCTTTTACGCTGGCCGTGGCGCTTCCCGAAGCCGACCCCGCCTGGCTCAAACCGTTTTCCGAAGGCCTGCTCGCCCTGGCGGATGCCTTTCACTGTGAACTCATTGGCGGTGACACCACGCGGGGGCCGCTCACGCTGAGCCTGACCGTCTTCGGCGACGTCCCCCTCGCTGCGGCATTACGCCGCGATGCCGCCCGTCCCGGCGATGACCTCTGGGTCTCGGGCACTGTCGGCGATGCGCGACTCGCGCTGGGTGCCCTGCGCAACGAGTGGGCCCTGACGCCCGAAGCGCTCGCACAAGTGCAGCCACGCATGGACATGCCGACGCCGCGCGTGGCACTCGGTCTGGCATTACGCGGTGTCGCCCGGGCGGCGCTCGACGTATCGGACGGCTTGTTGGGCGATCTTGGCCACATCCTCACGCAATCCCGCGTTGGGGCGACGGTCATGGTCGACGATGTCCCGCGTTCGCCGACGCTGGCCGCGCAGTCCCGGGCGCTTCAGCTGCAATGCACGCTGGCCGGCGGCGACGACTACGAACTGTGCTTTACTGCTCCTGCCAATGCTCGCGACGCTGTGATCGCAGCGGGCCAGCGTGCGGGGGTGGCTGTCACACGCGTCGGCCGCATTGACGCCGAAACCGGCTTGCGCCTCGTCGATGCCCAAGGTGCCCCGGTCATCTTCACGCATGGCAGCTTCGACCATTTCTCTTCCGCATCATGATGTCTTCCGCTCCCTTCCCGCCCTCCAATCCGCCGGGCCAGCCTGAAACCGTCGTCCTTGAGACGGGCCAGGCCGCACAGGTACGCCGCCCGACGGCGCGCTTCATGTTCGGCCATCCCGCACGCATCCTGGCGCTGGGCTTCGGCTCGGGCTTATCGCCCATCCTGCCGGGCACGGTCGGTACGCTGTACGCGTGGCTGATCTACGTGGTGTTTGCGCGCTGGATTTCGGGACCGACTTGGCTGCTGATTGCGGCGGTTGGCTTCGTGATCGGCATCTGGGCATGCGCCCGCACCGCACGCGATCTGGGTGTGGCCGATCACGGCGCCATGGTGTGGGACGAGATGGTCGCGTTCTGGATCGTGCTGGCTTTCGTCACGCCGACCACGTTGGGCGGGCAGTTTGCCGCGTTCCTGTGGTTCCGCTTCTTCGACATGGTCAAGCCGGCACCCATCCGCTATTACGATCGCACCCTTAAGGGCTTTGGCCTGCGCGGCGGCTATGGCGTGATGGTCGATGACATTCTCGCGGCGTTCTACACGTTGCTCGTGTTTGCGCTGTGGCGCTCGTTTTGACGACTGACGTCAGAAGCTTGGAAGGTACTGCAATGGCTGAATCCCGCGCGCTGGCCCAACTGGCCGAACTGGTGGCTGACACGTTGAACAAGCGCAGCCTGATGATGGCGTCCGCCGAATCGTGCACAGGCGGCCTGGTGTCTGCCGCCATCACCGATGTATCAGGCTCGTCCGCGTGGTTCGAGCGCGGCTTCGTCGTCTACTCCAACGAAGCGAAATCGCAGATGTTGGGCGTTCCGGCGGCGCTGATCCGCGAACATGGCGCCGTGAGCGAACCGGTGGCGCATGCCATGGCTGAGGGCGCAGTGCTCAACAGCCGCGCGCAGGTGGCCGTCGCGATTACCGGTGTGGCAGGCCCGACCGGCGGTACGCCCGACAAGCCCGTCGGCATGGTGTGCTTTGGTTGGAGCAACCGGCTGCAAACGCGCGTGGAAACGCGCCACTTCAAGGGCGATCGCAAGCAAGTTCGCCTGCAGGCTGCCGAGCACGCGCTGCGCGGCCTGCTCGACTTCCTCGACTCGGCGGAATGCTGATCTAGATCTCGCTGGGATGATCCGGCCGGCGACGATCTCCGTGATCGTGTTCCGGCTGGTGTTCGTGGTCGTGCTCGTGGCGACGGTCGCGATCATGGTCGCGGCGCGTCGTCTCGTGCTGGTGGGTGTCGTCGCGCTCTTTCTCGAGCTTGCGGTCCGGGTCCTTGCCGGTCTCTTCCCGGTGCGTACCGGCAACGGGGCCGTGCGGATGCGTGGTCATGGCGTCCTCGTTCTCGCCGCAACCGGACCGACAGTGCCGATCAGGTGCGGAACTGGTTGATCTGATTGCGTGTGGCCTCCGCCACGCGGCGGGCGGCATCGGCGAAATCGCTGTCGGTGCTGGCGTAAAGAATGGCCCGGGACGAGTTGATCATCATGCCCGTGCCATCGGCCGTGCGGCCAGCGCGCACCGTGGCTTCGATGTCGCCGCCCTGGGCGCCCACGCCCGGAATCAGCAACGGCATGTCGCCGACAATTTCACGCACCTTGGCAATTTCTTCCGGGAAGGTTGCGCCCACCACCAAGCCCATCTGGCCGCTGGTATTCCACACGTCGCGCGCGCGTTCTGCCACGACCTGATAGACGGGGCGGCCGTCGGTTTCCAGAAACTGCACGTCGCTGCCGCCGGCGTTGGACGTGCGGCACAGCACGATCACGCCCTTGTCGGCATGCGCGAGGTATGGCTGCATCGAGTCGAAACCCATGTACGGACTGACGGTGATGGCGTCGGCCTGGTAGCGCTCGAAGGCTTCCTTGGCGTAGTGCTCGGCAGTCGAGCCGATATCGCCGCGCTTGGCATCAAGAATGACGGGGATGCCCGGATACGCCTCGTGGATGTAATTGATCAGCTGCTCGAGCTGGTCTTCGGCGCGCTGCGAGGCGAAGTAGGCGATCTGCGGCTTGAACGCGCAGACCAGGTCGGCGGTCGCGTCCACGATGGCGCGGCAGAACGAGAAGATCGCTCCGCCCGTGCCGGTCAGCGACGCCGGCAGGCGTGCCGGGTCAGGATCGAGCCCGACGCACAGCAGGGAGTTGTTGCGTTGCCAGGCGGCAGCCAGTTGTTCGGTAAATCGCATGGTATCGGGAATGTAAGAGCGGCCGGCCGGCCGCATGACTTGTCTGCATTTTACGCGTCAGGCAACCCGGCGGCGGCATCTTCCGGACGTGGTGCCCGCCCCACGCGTGCGCGGCACGCCACCGCATGTGGCTGAACCCGCCGCCTCTTTAGGCTACACTCGGCGCGATTTTTCGCCGCCCCGTTCAACGCCTGCTTCAAGGAAACACCCCATGATCAATCTGTTCGTCGTGCAAAAAGGTCGTCTCGCGCAGGAACAGGTTGAAGAACGCAGTGAACTGCTGCAGCACAAGCCGATCTGGATCGACGTGATCGACCCAGACGACGAAGAGCTGGCGTGGATCAAGGAAACCTATGGCGTGGTCCTGCCCGAGCTGGAGCAACTGGGGGACCTGGAAGCCTCCGCCCGCTACTTCGAAGGTGAAGACGGCCACATTCATATCCGCACGGATTTCCTGCTCGACGAAGAAGCCACTTCGCGCAACGTGCGCGTGGCGTTCGTGCTGACCAAGGATGTGCTCTTCTCCATCCACGACGAAGATCTGCCCGCGTTCCGGCTGGTGCGCATGCGTGCGCGGCTGCGCCCCGGCTCGGTACGCAACGCCAAGGATGTGCTGATGGATCTGTACGCCACCGACGCGGAATACTCGGCCGACTCCATCGAAGAAGTCTACGAACGCCTCGAAGATGCCAGCAAACGTGTGCTGGCTGACGAAGTGACCGACGCGGCTGCGGCCGATGTGCTGGAAATCATCGCCCGCGTGGAAGACTTGAACGGCCGGATCCGCCGCAACGTGATGGATACGCGCCGCGCCGTGTCGTTCCTGCTGCGCAGCCAGTTGCTGTCGGCGGACCAACAAGACGAAGCGCGCCAGGTGCTGCGCGACATCGATTCCATCGAGAACCACACGGCGTTCCTGTCAGACAAGGTCAACTTCCTGATGGACGCCACCGTCGGCTTCATCAACATCAACCAGAACAAGATCATCAAGCTGTTCTCGGTGGTGTCGGTGGCGCTGATGCCGCCCACGCTGATCGCCTCGATCTACGGCATGAACTTCAAGGTGATGCCGGAGCTGGACTGGGCTGAAGGCTACCCGTACGCGATCGTGATGATGGTGGTGTCGGCGGCGATTCCGCTGGTGTACTTCCGCCGCAAGGGCTGGCTGAAGTAGCCCTGCGCCAGGTCAATCCGGCAGCGTGGCCGAGCCCATGCGGTTGGCGATCACGGTAGCCTTGCGCGTGAAGTTGACGTGCACGTTGGCGCAATAGCTCTTCTTGTCGAAGCACTTCGGCGCGGGCAGCGCCGCCGCCAGGCGCACCGCTTGCCCCACGGTCAGTTGCGAGGCCGGGCGCTTGAAGTAATGCTGCGCCGCCGCTTCCGCGCCGAACACACCCTCGCCCCATTCCACCGAGTTCAGATAGATCTCGAGAATGCGCTCCTTGTCGAGCCAGAACTCAAGCATCCAGGTGATGACGAGTTCTTCGCCCTTGCGCACGTAGTGGCGCTCGCCCGAGAGGAACAGGTTTTTGGCGAGTTGCTGCGTGATGGTCGAACCACCCGCGACCACGTGGCCGCGTCGCTTGTTCTTCTCCCACGCGTCGAGCATGGCATCGACTTCCCAGCCGCTGTGCGAGACGAAATCCGCGTCTTCACTGGCGATGACCGCACGCTTGAGGTTGCGCGAGATCTGATCGTAATTGACCCAGCGGCGGTCGACATTGCAGGTGAAAACATTGGCGCCGCACAAGCGCATACGCTCAGCGCGCATGAAACTCGTAGACGACGGATCGAAGACCTGCCAACTCGCGATGGCAGCAAAGAAGTACAGGTTGAGTGCGACCACGCCCGCAACGAAGCAGCCGATCACGTAGCCGAACCAACGCATCATCGCAGGGCTGCGCTCCAGGTTCAGCGCGGCGCGCGCGCCGCGACCGCGGCTTCGCCCTGCAGCCCTTCGCGCATGGCGAGCAGCACCGGCGCGGTGTCCGGGCGCACGCCGCGCCAGACGAAGAACGATTCCGCCGCCTGCTCCACCAGCATGCCCAGGCCGTCCCATGCGCGGGCGCCGTTGCGCCGGGCAAACTCCATGAACACCGTCGGACGCGGGCCGTACATCATGTCGTAGGCCAGCGCGTTGGGGCCAAACACGGTGGTCGGGATTGGCGGCACTTCGGCTTGCAGGCTGCTTGCCGTGGCATTGATGATGACGTCGAACACGTCGTCCGCAGCAAGCTCGTCATAGCCGCCGCCCACGAGTTCAACCTCGTGCAGCTTGGCCGAGACCTCGAAGCGCTCGACCAGCCTGTTGGCGCGATCAGCCGTGCGGTTGGCCAGGAACACGCGCGCGGGCTTGTGCTCCAGCAGCGGCAGCAGCACGCCACGCGCTGCGCCGCCTGCGCCCAGCAGCAGCACGCGTTCGCCTTCCAGCGCATTGCCGATGTTGTGGGTGATGTCGCGCATCAGGCCGACGCCGTCGGTGTTGTCGCCAAAGATCTCATCGCCGTCGAACTTGAGCGTGTTGACCGCGCCGGCCGATTCCGCCCGCAGCGACAGCGACGTCGACATGGCATACGCATCGAGCTTGAACGGCACCGTCACGTTGAGCCCGCGTCCGCCTTCACGCACGAAGGTCATGACCGTTTCATCAAACGCGATCAACTCGGCGTAGATACGGTCGTAGCGGATGCGCTGCCCGGTCTGCTGCGCAAACGCGGCATGGATGATGGGCGACTTGCTGTGCGCGATCGGGTTGCCGATCACGCCGTAGCGATCTGTGTGGGGCGCGCTCGCGGCGGCGAGGATGGCCTCTTGAAACGACGACGGCATGGACGACGAAATCAACGGGTCTGCAGGTGGGTTTCCAAGCCTGCGCGGGTGAACTTGAACGTGGCGACCACATCCTGGATGTCGACGCGCTTGCGCATCTCGGCCGGGAAGGCGCCAAACGGTGAAGACGAACGCACGATGGCCACGGCCTGGCGATCCAGCGCGGTGTTGCCCGAGCTTTTGGCAATCTCGATGCCTTCGATCTTGTAGCCGTCCTGGTTGTAGCCGAGCTGGCCTTCGCGGTTGATGCTGATCACGACGATCAGCTCGCCGTAGAGCGGGCGGCCGTTCTGGCTGGGGAAGTTGGCGGTGCCTCGCGCTTCGATCTTGCGGCGCACGGCATCGTAGTAGCGGGCGTAGTCCACCTGACGTGCGCTGGCAGCCGTCAGCACATTGCGGCGCGGGCGCTTGGCGTAGTTTTCGAGGTTGCGGTCGATCTCGGCCTGCAGGCGGGCGATTTCGTCTTGCGTGGTGCGGTCGTCGGTGCCGTTGGTGGGCGACGGCTGCGGACGCTCGCCGGGCTTGACCTGACGATCGTTGACCAGCGGCGCGCGCTCGGTCGATTGCGTCAGCAGGCGGCGCTGCTCTTGCTCGAGATATTCAACGCGGCGCTGTGTGAGCTTGATGGCGTCGCCGGTCTGCTCATTGGTGTCGGCGGGCAGCGGCGTGGTGGCGCGCTGCTGGTCATATTCGCCACCGCCGTTCAGGTTGACCTGGGCCACGGCCGTCGCCTTGGACGGTGCCGTCGACGACTTGGCGTTGACGAGCACCACATCGAGGCCCGGATCTTCGCGCTTGATATCGAACGCCTCGGGGGCCACCACGCGCACGAACAGCAGTACAACATGCACGGCCAGCGACACCACCAGCGCCTTGGTGAGCGTGCTGCTGCCGGACCAGTCCGGACGGTTTGCGAGGGCGGCCATGGGGCGATTCCTGGTCGATGCGCGAAGAATGAAGGTCAGGCTGGGATTGTAGTTAGGCAGCGGCAGGCGTTCCACCGCTCTCGCCGTCTTGCGGCGGCGGCGCCACAGCCGCGTCGGCTTCTGCGCGAGCCTCTTCCCCATCCGCGGCAGGTTGTGGCTCAGCCGGCACATCAGCCTCAGCCTCTGCCGCGGCCAGTTCTTCTTCAATGGCTTCGGCTTCAGCTTGTGCGCCCGCTTCGGGCGCGAGGATTTCAACCACGCGGCACGACACTTCCAGGCTGATCTCGTCGGTGTCCAGGATATCGAGCACGACGTGCGTGCCGCGTGGCGTTTGCGCCAGTTCCGGCACCTTCGTCACCAGCGGAATGTCGGCGAATCGCACGGCGCCTTCCTTGAGCACCACGGCCTGCATGCGCGTTCGGTTTTCCTGCTGGAGCCAGCGCAGGCACCAATAGCGCTCCATGGTCGACTGGTGGTCGGCATAGGCAGCGTAGGTGGCTTCGAAGTCGGCCACGGCAGCCAGCAGGTCGGCATCCTTGGGCTTGAATGGCGCGATCAGCTTGGCCGTCACGCCATGCTGCGCCACCGCTGCGATCTGCCATTGATTGACCAGATCGACATAGCGACGCAGCGGCGAGGTGCTCCACGCGTACTGCGCCACGCCCAGGCCTTCATGCGGCGCCGGATACGTCTGCATGCGCGTGCGGTGCATGCCCCACGCCTTCTGCGTGCGATAGATGCCCGGTACCCCGGCGTCGGCCAGCATGCGGCCCCACGTGCTGTTGGCGAGGATCATCAGCTCGGCGACGATCTTGTCCAGCGGCGAACCGCGTTTGCGCTGTTCGATCCGCACGCGCTCGCCGCCGCCTTCCGCCTCGGGAATCGGATCGATGTAGAACGAGTAATCGCCCTTCTGCGCGCCCTCCGGCTTGAGGCCGCTGGCGATGCGGGCCTGCTGGCGGCCGTCATACAACGCGCACACAAACGGCCACAGCACCGCCAGCTCAGCCTTGAACGGATAGTCGCCCGAGCCATCGGCGAGTGCTTCGGCGGTGATCACGTCGTCGAGCAGGTTGTGGCGCAGGTTGGCCGCTACGGTCACGGTTTCGCAGCGCGTCTCGCTCGCGGTGACCGCCCACGTTGCACGGTCGACCGTCACATACAGCGACAGCGCTGGGCACGCGCGCCCTTCTTGCAGCGTGTAGCGATCCACCACCGACTCCGGCAGCATCGTGATCTTGTCGCCGGGGAAATACACGGTGGACAAACGCTGGCGCGCAATCACGTCCAGCGGTTCGCCGCGCTGGATGCCGAAGCCCGGCGCGGCAATATGGATGCCGATGCGCACGGTGGCGTCATCAATGGGCGTGACAGAGATGGCGTCGTCGATTTCCGTGGTGGTCACGTCGTCGATCGAAAAGGCGCGCACGTCGGCGGCCGGCAACTCCATCGCCGGCTCCGGCACGGTCACATCCGGGAAGCCGGTGCCTTTCGGGAAGCACTCCGACAAGAAGCGCGCCTCGTGCAGCGCGCGCGCGTTGGCGATGCCGCCGACCGCCACCATCAGGCGCATCGGCGACAGGCCCAGCGCGGTGCACGCCGCATCGAGCGCCTTGTATTCGAGGCTGTTCTTGTCCGGCTTGAACAGCAGCTGCAGCGTCTTGCCGCGGAAGGCCTCGGGCAGGCGCATCGCCTTCAGCTCGGCTTCGTATTCGGCCTGCAGGGCGGCTTGCTGCTTCTTGCGCTCCAAACCTGCAAGCGCGGCCTTCAGCTGGTCTTCGGGCGCGCGCTGATAGCGGCCGCGGCCCTTGCGGCGGAAGTAGATCGGCGAGCCATGCAGCGCGATGGCCAGCGCGGCCTGCTGCGTGGCATTGGCGCCGGCGCCAAAGTATTCGCCGGCCAGGTCGGTAAAGCCGAATTCATCGGCCGAAGCGCATTCCCAGAGGAAATCCAGGTCGATCTCTGCCGACAGCGCCTGGGCGGCCTGCGACAACTCGCCGGCAGACGGCTGCGCGAATTGCAGCAACACGTCGCGCGACTTGACCTTGGTGCGCTTGGCGCTCGGCAACTCGACCTGATAGGCCTCGCCCTGTTGGGACAAGACGGTGCCCGCGCGGATCTCGCCGCCTTCTTCGAACAGCAACTGCATGGATTTGTCTGGATTGCAGCACTCGCCCGTGCGAGCACCGCTTTGAATGAAGTGGAATGGCCGCCCATCCTGACGACATCACGTCAGGCGCGGCGATAAAAAGTTGGGGGCGATGATACCGCACTGGCCGGGCGCCCGGACCGCCAAATACGCTTACCGCGGCGGGTGAAAACCAGCCAGCGCCGGCAGGAAAACCTCTGTCACCAGCATCGCGCTCGCGCCGCGCCGGAACACCGATCGGCGGGCCGGCAATCGGGCCGTGCCGGCAACGGGCGCATCGCCCAGCGCGTCGTGTGCCCGGCGCACCAGCGGGTGGCGCGCGTCCAGCAGAGCGAATTCGAAATCCCCTCGCTGTACACGTGGATCGGCGAACAGGGAGTGCCCCAACGGCTGCGCCCCCAGCGCTTTCAGGAACGGCCAGTCCAGCGCCACACTGCGCGGATGCACGATCGTGTGTGCATAGACCACCGGGATCTCGTCGCAGATCAGCAGGACTTCGCGGACCAGCGTCTCAGCAGGGCCCGACATGCCAAGACAACGCCACTCGTCGCGCAACGGCATCGCGCGCCGCTGGCCGAGCAATTGCACGCGAAAGCGCGACGATGCCGCACGAAGCCTGGCCGTCAGAGAATCGGCGCCTACGGCCCAGCGCGCCCAATGCCGGTCATAGACCACAGCCGGAGGCAACGCGCTGCGCCAGAGGCCGCGCGGGTACGACGGGAAATCGGTCATGCGGCACAGAAAGGGTGGGCCGCCAACAGATCGGCTGGAACGCCGCAGAACACGAGCACTTCGTCCATGTACTGCGCGAAGTCGCTGATGCCGTGGTCGCCACCTTCAATGATGCGGGTGGCCGCGCCAGGAAAGTGATCGAGCATTTCGCGGTAGTCGAGCACCTCGTCACCGGTGGCGGCGAGCAGGTAGTAGCGCTCGGGCTGCGTGATGGCGGGCACGGCCAGCGCGCGCAGCTCATCCAGATGATGCGGCTCGACGCGGATCGTGCCGCCGCCATGCCACAACGGCTGTTCGCCGACGTATTTGGCGAGATCCCGCTCCGGGCGCGTAGCCGGATTGAGCATTGCCGCGCGAAGCCCATGACGCTCTGCCAGCCAAGTGGCATAAAAGCCGCCGAGAGACGAGCCGATGAGCGCCGGCTTAGTGCCGTCACGCGCACTCAGCTCCGCGATCAGCGCATCTGTCTCGGCCATCGCCTCGCGCGGCGAGAGGGGCAGCATCGGGCATACATACTGATTCGCCAGCCCTACGGACGCCATCCGCCTGCCTAGCAACTGCGCTTTGAACGAGCGCGGCGACGAACGAAATCCGTGCAGATAGACGATGGATGCCGGCATTTGGGAGTCAGTTCGCTGTCTCGGCGCGTTCGGCCAAGGCGTCCAGCAGCTTCTGATGTACGCCTCCGAAGCCGCCATTGCTCATGACAAGCACATGGTCGCCCGGGCGGGCGGCAGCCGTCACGGCGTCAACTAGCGCAGTCAAGTCAGAGAACGCTTTCGCGCGCTGGCCCAGAGGGGCCAACGCGCCCGCCAGATCCCACCCGATCGCGTCGCGCCCATTGGCGGCGCCGTAAGCAAAGATTTGGTCCGCTCCGGAGAGGCTGTCCGGAAGCGCCTGTTTCATCACACCCAGTTTCATGGTGTTTGAACGCGGCTCCAGCACAGCCAGAATGCGCCCCTCGCCAACGCGGCGGCGCAAGCCTTCGATGGTCGTGCGAATCGCCGTCGGGTGATGGGCAAAATCGTCGTAGACAGTCACGTCATTCACGGTGCCGCGCACTTCCATGCGCCGTTTCACATTTTCGAAACGGGCCAGGCTTTCAATAGCTTGGGCAGGTGGAACACCGACATGGCGTGCGGCGGCGATGGCCCCCAGAGCATTCATACGATTGTGGTCCCCTTGAAGTGCCCAGCGGACACGGCCTAGCGGTTGTCCGTTGAACACCACGTCGAAGCTATCGTCATCACTGAGGTTTGCGATTTTCCAGCCGGAGCCACCTTCTGCGCCGAACTGCTCGACTTCGGACCAGCATCCGCGCTCAAGTACCCGCTTCAGGCTATCTTCCCGACCATTGACCAGGAGGCGGCCCTGACCGGGCACGGTTCGCACTAGATGATGAAATTGGGTTTCGATCGCGGCAAGATCGGGAAAGATGTCGGCGTGATCGAATTCGAGGTTGTTCAATATGGCTGTACGGGGGCGGTAATGAACGAACTTGCTGCGCTTGTCGAAGAAGGCCGTGTCGTACTCGTCCGCTTCAATCACGAAGAAGTTGGATTCCGTCAGGCGCGCCGACAGCCCGAAGTTACGTGGCACGCCGCCCACCAGGAAGCCCGGGTTGTAGCCGGCATCCTGGAGGACCCATGCGAGCATCGATGTCGTGGTCGTCTTGCCGTGCGTACCTGCTACGGCAAGCACCCACTTCTGGCGTAGTACATTGTCCCCGAGCCATTGAGGACCGGAGATGTAGGGCAAATTGCGATCCAGGATGGCTTCCATCAGAGGGTTGCCACGGGAGATCACGTTGCCGATCACATAGAGATCGGCACCGATGGACAGCTGTTCGGGGTCAAAGCCTTCGATCAGCTCGATGCCTTGCGCTTCGAGCTGGGTGCTCATCGGAGGGTAGACGTTGGCGTCGCAGCCGGTAACGCGGTGGCCAGCCTGACGGGCGATCAGGGCAATGCCGCCCATGAAGGTGCCGCAGATTCCAAGGATGTGGATATGCATGGGAGCCATCTCAACTTCGTTGCGCCGCATTGTACCCGCGGCTTCAGGGCGGCCCGCGCGCTTCAGTAAAATAGAGCCATGTCCAAACGCCCCACCCTCGACCCCGCCCGCGTGCGGGAGGAAATTGCCGTCACCGCCGCCCGCATGATCGCGGAAGACGGCGTTGACTACGCCACCGCTAAACGCAAGGCCGCGCGCCAGGTGCTCGGTACGGAATCCCGCGCGCCCGGCGAATGGTTGCCGGACAACGAACAGGTCGAAACGGAAGTCCGCGAATACCAGGCGCTGTTCCAGGCCGAATCCCAGCCGCGCGTGCTGGCGTTGCTGCGTCGCATTGCACTGGTGCTGATGGAAGGGCTGGCAATCCATAACCCGTACCTCGCGGGCGCGGTCTTCAACGGCACCGCCAGCGAGCACTCCGACATCCACCTGCAGGTCTTCTGCGACAGCCCGAAGGACGTGGCGATCTTCCTGCTCAACGCCGGCGTGGATTTCGAAACGACAGAAAGTGCTCACTTCGCCGGCCGCGACGAAGTGGAAACGCTCAGCTTCCTGTGGCGCGGCCAGTGGCCCGCCGGGCCCGAATCTCGTGAGCTTGCGCGCCAGTTGCGCGCTGAAACGGGCACGCCCGTCGGCGTTCATATCGCCTTATACGACATGAACGATGTGCGCGGCGCGCGGCGCGCAGACGCTACCGGCAAGACCCAACGCGGCGACGCGGCGGCGGTACGCGCCCTGCTGTCGCAGGGGTGATCGGCCGACAGGAGTACAATCCCGCACGCTCCGCCTCTGTCTATATATAGAGACCTCTGCAAAACCATGTCCCGCCGCACCACTCTGACTGCCCTGCTGATGGCCGGCCTGATTGCCGCGGTGACGGGCGTCTATTTCGGGCATCGTGCCACCGAACCCAAAACGCCGGCTGACACTGCCGTCGCCGCGTTTTACAGCAGCAAGCTCCCGGACGCCAATGGCGCCCCACTGGATCTGGCTGCTTTTCGTGGCCAGCCGGTGGTGATCAATTTCTGGGCACCGTGGTGCGGTCCTTGCGTGGAAGAAATGCCAGAACTGTCTGCACTGGCGCAGGAACAGAAGGCCAAGGCAAAGTTCGTCGGCATCGGCATTGACTCGGCGTCCAATATCCAGACGTTCCTGGGCAAGGTGCACGTCACATATCCGATTGCCGTGGCGGGCTTTGGTGGGACGGAACTGGGCCGCCAGCTTGGCAACGAAGTCGGTGGCCTGCCGTTTACCGTGATTCTCAATGCTCAAGGTGAGATCACTTTCCGGAAGATGGGTCGTGTGCATGCGGATGAACTGCGCGAGGCCCTGCAGCGCACGTGAATGTACAAAAACGTCATATGACGCTCATGTGCACGCAACTCCCCTTCTTCTCCGGCAAAAGCATAGGCGGGACGCCCAAGATCGGTGAAAACACCGATTTGTTGAGAGTTTTTCAGCAAAAACTAGACAAAGCATTCTAAGTTGCTGTAAATTGCGCCCAACTTCGCTCAACCGGTCAAACCGTGGCTGATCAATCCATCGCCAAAGCGCTTCGCAACGTGCTCGTGCTGCACGGCCCGAATCTCAATTTGCTGGGAACGCGCGAGCCGGAAGTCTATGGTGCAACCACCCTCGCCGACATCAATGCCGCCTTGGCCGAACGCGCCGCGGCACGCGGCGTGACGCTGGCGCACTTCCAGTCGAACCACGAAGGTGCGTTGGTGGATCGCATTCACGCCGCCAAGAGCGAAGGCATCGAATTCATCATCATCAATCCGGCCGCCTACACGCACACGAGTGTGGCCCTTCGCGATGCGCTGGCCGGCGTGGTGATTCCGTACATCGAAGTGCATCTGTCCAACGTGCATCGTCGTGAGCCGTTCCGCCACCATTCGTATCTCGCGGACCAGGCGGTGGGCGTGATTTGCGGGCTGGGCTGGCGCGGCTATCTGGCGGCGCTGGACTTCGCAATCGACCAATACGGCGGCTGATCAGCCATCTTCTTCCTTTTATTTCAACCACTTAACCAACGCAACGACGCCAGCGCCTGGAGCGCTTTTCACCGATGCGCGGCTGAAGAGCCATTCGCACGCATCCACCGCCCCAGATCGCCGACGCTGCAGGAGAACGTTCATGGATTTGCGCAAGCTGAAAACGCTGATCGACCTGGTGGCCGAATCGGGCATTTCGGAGCTCGAAGTGACCGAAGGCGAAGGCAAGGTCCGCATCGTCAAGTCGGCGCCGCAAGTGATGGCCCCGATGCAATATGCGCCGATGCCGATGCAGGCTGCACCGGCTATGGGAGCACCCGCCGCAGCGGCGCCGGCAGCCGTCGGGGCCGAGGCTGCCGCCCCGGCCCTGCCGGCTGGCCACATCGTGACGTCACCGATGGTCGGCACGTTCTACCGCTCGCCGTCGCCGGGCGCAGCCGAGTTCGTCAAGGTGGGCGACACCGTCAAGGAAGGGCAGACCATCTGCATCATCGAAGCGATGAAGCTGCTCAACGAGATCGAAGCCGACAAGGCCGGCGTCATCAAGGAGATCCTGATCGAGAACGGCCAGGCGGTGGAGTACGGCCAACCGCTGTTCGTGATCGGCTGATCTTCCGGCATCCGACCCTCATCGTGCGGCGCGCAGCGTGCCGCATCCGAGCGCGAGCCGGCGCACAAGGGCTGCCACTGAGCGCGGCCCGGCCACAGCGCCCTCGCCTCTCCTTTTTGTAGCGAGAACACGATGTTCGACAAGATCCTGATCGCGAATCGCGGCGAGATCGCTCTTCGCATCCAGCGCGCCTGCCGCGAACTCGGCATCAAGACCGTGGTGGTCTATTCCGAGGCGGACAAGGAAGCCAAATACGTCAAGCTGGCCGACGAAGCCGTGTGTATCGGCCCGGCACCGTCGCCCCTGTCGTACCTGAATATGCCGGCCATCATCTCGGCCGCCGAGGTGACCGACGCCCAGGCCATCCACCCCGGTTACGGCTTCCTGTCGGAAAACGCCGACTTTGCCGAGCGTGTGGAGCAATCGGGCTTCACTTTCATCGGCCCGACGCCCGAATCGATTCGCCTGATGGGCGACAAGGTTTCGGCCAAGCAGGCGATGATCAAGTCAGGCGTGCCGTGCGTGCCGGGCTCGGAAGGCGCCCTGCCGGAAGACCCGAAGGAAATTCTGGCAACGGCCAAGAAGGTCGGCTATCCGGTGATCATCAAGGCAGCTGGCGGCGGCGGTGGCCGTGGCATGCGCGTGGTGCACACCGAGGCTGCGCTGATCAACGCCGTCAACATGACGCGCGAGGAAGCCGGCCGCGCCTTCGGCAATCCGGAAGTCTATATGGAGAAGTTCCTGGAGCACCCGCGCCACGTGGAAATCCAGGTCCTGGCGGACCAGCACCGCAACGCCGTCTGGCTGGGCGAGCGCGATTGCTCCATGCAGCGCCGCCACCAGAAGGTGATCGAGGAAGCGCCGGCACCGCATATTCCGCGCCGCCTGATCGAACGCATTGGCGACCGCTGCGCCGAGGCCTGCAAGAAGATCGGCTATCGCGGCGCCGGCACGTTCGAGTTCCTGTACGAGAACGGCGAGTTCTACTTCATCGAAATGAACACACGCGTGCAGGTCGAACATCCGGTCACGGAAATGATCACGGGCGTTGACATCGTGCAGGAGCAGATCCGCGTGGCGGCCGGCGAAAAGCTGCGCTTCCGCCAGAAGGACATCACGCTCAAGGGCCACGCCATCGAGTGCCGCATCAACGCGGAAGATCCGTTCAAGTTCACGCCGTCGCCGGGCCGCATCACGTCGTGGCATGTGCCGGGGGGCCCGGGCGTCCGCGTGGATTCGCACGCCTACAACGGCTACTTCGTGCCGCCCAACTACGACTCGATGATCGGCAAGGTCATCACGTACGGCGCCACGCGCGAGCAGGCCATCGCCCGCATGCGCATCGCCCTGTCGGAAATGGTGGTGGAAGGCATCCAGACCAACGTGCCGCTGCACCGCGATCTGATGCTCGACGCCAACTTCGTTGAAGGCGGCACCGACATCCACTACCTGGAGCACCGTCTGGCGCAACAGGAAGTGGCCAAGGGTGGCGGCAAGTGACGTACCGCGAATGCGTGCTCGAAGTGGCGCGTGACGACGCCGAAGCGTTGTCCGAAGCACTGTTTGATCTTGGCGCGCTGTCGGTCTCGGTGGAGGACGCCGATGCCGACACGCCCGAAGAGCAGCCGCTCTTTGGCGAGCCCGGCCACGAACCGACACGCCTGGCGTGGAACCGCTCGCGCGTGGTTGCCCTGCTCGCAGAGGATGCCGATCCGGCATTGCTGGTGGCAGCCGCAGCCAACGAGATCAACCTCTCGCCGTTGCCCGCGTACACGGTGCGCGAAGTCGAAGAGCAGGACTGGGTGCGCGTGACGCAATCGCAGTTCGAGCCGATCCACATTGGTGAGCACATCTGGGTCGTGCCGTCCTGGCACGACGCGCCGGAACCCGACGCCGTGGTACTCGAACTGGACCCCGGCCTCGCGTTCGGCACCGGCAGCCACCCGACCACGCGCCTGTGCATGGAATGGCTGGAGCAGCACGTGCAACCCGGCGAACGCACGCTCGACTACGGTTGCGGCTCGGGCATTCTGGCCATCGTCGCCAAGAAGCTCGGCGCCGGCGAAACCGTCGGTGTCGACATCGATCCGAATGCGGTCGAAGCCTCGCGCTACAACGCCGAGCGCAACCACGTCCAAGCCACGTTTGCCCTGCCCGACGATGCACCGGAAGGCACGTTCGATCTGGTCGTCGCCAACATCCTGTCGAACCCGCTCAAGTTGATGGCAGCCATGCTGTGCGCACGCGTGCGGCCGGGCGGCCGGCTGATTCTGTCGGGCGTGCTAGAGCGCCAGGCCGAAGAAGTTGCCGCTGCGTACGCCTCCGCCATTCCGCTTACCGTGTGGCGCGCACGTGACGGCTGGGTCTGCCTGCATGGTGTGAAGCCGACGTAATTTCACCGCATTGCGCGCCAGTGCCCCCTGCAAAGGTCGACGCTGGCGCCTCTGTCTGCAATACTCGCGCGGTCGGCTTTTTTCTCCTCGTCCCGCATGGCAACTGCGCCACAAGCTGCGCCACGTTTGGCCGCCCGCTGCCCCAACTGTCAAACCGCATTCCGCGTTGTTGCCGATCAGCTTCGGCTGCGCGGCGGGCTGGTCCGTTGCGGCCGCTGCAATCACGTCTTCGATGGCCGCGATCATCTGATCGAGCTTGGCGCCCCGCCCGCGCCTGCAGCGCCGACCGCAGAAGCACCGCAGCCACAGCAATCACCGGAACACGCTGCTCGCATTGCGCCGCTCGCAACGCCCGCCGCCCCTGAACCGGAAACGCCCGCGGCACGGCCTGCCGCAGAAGACGACCACGGCTTCGGCATGACGCTGATCTGGGAAGAAGACATTCCCGAAGAAGGCGTCGCAGAAGTGCATCTGGGGGAAGTTGAAGGCGCAACACCCGCGCCCGATCTGCAATCGACCGCACCCGACACGCGACCGCTGCCGGACGAAGCGCCGATCGAGCGCGCTGCCGAGCCCGTCGCTGAACCGGTGCAGCTGACACGACCTGCAGAACCACCCGCTCCGCCCGCCGATCCATTCCACGGCCTGCCGCCCATCCGCGACCTCGAAGACGAGGAAGACGCGTTCGCCGCCGCCGTGCCCAAGCAGCCGTCGGCGGATCTGCCGGTCGAGCCGGCCATCGTGCCCCCGGCGGCTCCGGTGGTGACGGCGTCTGCACCGGTAGCCGTCGCATCCCTGAAGCCAGTGGCGGAACAGCACGATTCGGTCTGGATGCGCCACGAAACCGATCCGCACACGCTGTTTGCGCCGGTGCCGCGCCGCCAAGGCCACACACGTCGCACGCAAGCCGAGCCCGCCGGCCCGACGCCGCAGCGCACGCTGACTGGCGCGCCGCGTCCGCGCAAGGTGCGGGGGCCGAACCACGGTGTCTCTGCCGCGACGCTTGATTTTTTGCGTGCCGCGCAAGCCCGCGAGCAAACTCGCAAAACGACGGGACGCCGCGCAGTAGCGCGCGTTGCGATCGGCCTGCTCGCGGTGGCGGCCGTGCTGCAACTGCTCTTCCTGGCCCGGGCCGAGATCGCCCGACGTGCGCCGTCCACACGCCCGATGTTGGAAGCCCTGTGCCAGCCGTTGCATTGCACGATTGCGCCACCGCGTGACCTCGATGCATTGCAGATCGAATCGTCGCAACTGCAGCGGCAGGAAGGCGACGCGTCCGACCAGTACGTGCTGACGGCTACGCTGCGCAACCGCGCCGGCGGCCCCATCGCCCTGCCCGCCATCGAACTGGTGACGACCGATCTGCAGGACCAACTGCTCTCGCGCCGCGCGCTGCTGCCCAGCGACTACCTCAACCCGAGCGACAGTGCATACAGCAAGTCAGGGCTGCCCGCCCGCGCCGAGCTACCGATTCGGGTACGATTCCAATCCCAGCGCCCGACGGCCAATTACCGGGTCCTGATTTTCTACCCCTGAGTTTTCACCCCTGGCTTAGAGCCGCTAACAAGATCCTGCCGGCCTGGCGCGCCGACGCGGATGCAAGCACGGTCTTGTTAGCGGCTTTTCCCCAACACGCATCAAAGGAAGGAGTAACACCATGGCAAACGTGACCCTTGGCGGCAACCCGATCGAAGTCGGCGGCCAATTCCCGACCGCGGGCTCGAAGGCCCCGGCATTCACGCTGGTCGGCGCAGACCTCAAAGACGTGTCGCTCGCTGACTTTGCCGGCAAGCGCAAGGTCCTGAACATCGTGCCGAGCCTGGACACCCCGGTGTGCGCCACCTCCACGCGCAAGTTCAACGAAGCCGCTGCCAAGCTGGACAACACGGTCGTGCTGTCCATCTCTGCCGACCTGCCGTTCGCAGCCGGCCGCTTCTGCACCACCGAAGGCATCGCGAATGTGAAGCCGCTGTCGACCTTCCGCGACAAGGGTTTCAAGCAAGCCTACGGCGTCGACATCACGTCGGGCCCGCTGGCTGGCGTGACCGCCCGCGCCGTGGTCGTGCTCGACGCCGACGACACCGTCCTGTACTCGCAACTCGTGCCCGAGATCAAGGACGAGCCGAACTACGACGCGGCCCTTGCTGCGCTGAAGTAAGCTGAACTGATTGCATCGAGACCAGCTTCCGGTCTCTCGTTCATCACACGGCCGTCCACTGGGCGGCCGTGTCATATCTGGAGTGCTTCAATATGGCCAGCGTGATCTGCGGCTCGATTGCCTACGACACCATCATGACGTTCGACGGACACTTCCGCGAACACATCCTGCCCGACAAGATCCACATCCTGAACGTTTCCTTCCTGGTGCCGACCATGCGCCGGGAGTTCGGTGGCTGCGCAGGCAACATCGCCTTCACGCTGAAGATGCTCGGCGGCGAGCCCATCATCATGGGCACGGTCGGCCAGGATGCGGGCCCGTATATGGACTACCTGAACAAGCTCGGTATCTCGACAGCGCATGTCACGGAGGTTCCGGACACGTTCACCGCGCAGGCGATGATCACGACCGACCTCGACAACAACCAGATCACCGCGTTCCACCCCGGCGCGATGAGCCATTCGAGCATCAATTCGGTCAAGAATGCGCTGCCGGCGAGGCTTGGCCTGGTGGGCCCCGACAGCCGCGAAGGCATGCTGCACCACGCCACCCAATTTGCTGAATCCGGCGTGCCTTTTATCTTCGATTTGGGCCAGGCAATGCCGCTGTTTGACGGCGCCGACCTCCGCCACTTCGTTGAACTCGCCAGCTACGTGGTGGTCAATGACTACGAAGCGCAGGTCATGCTGTCACGCACGGGCTACAGTACGGCAGAACTTGCGCAGCGCGTCGAGGCGTACATCGTCACGCGCGGGGAAGAAGGGGCGGAGATTTACGCCGACGGCAAGCAGTACACTATTCCGGCCGTGCCGGCCGAACGTGTGGTCGACCCGACCGGTTGCGGCGACGCGTTCCGCGGCGGCCTGCTCTACGGTATCGAGAACGGCCTGGACTGGGACACCACCGGTCGACTCGCCAGCCTGATGGGCTCGCTCAAGATCGCTTGCCAGGGCCCGCAGAATCACGGCCTGCCCGTCGACGAGATTGCCCGGCGCTTCGAATCCGCTTTCGGGTACCGGTATCAATAAGGAATAGACATGAAACCCATCTATCGCATCGGCGCCGCGACTCTGCTGGTCGCCGCCCTTGGCCTGCAAGGCTGCGCCATGGGCACCAATTCCAACAGCGCTTACACCTCGGGTCAGGCGCAGCGCGAGCAGACCGTGCGCTTCGGTACGGTAGATTCCGTGCGCAATGTCGTGATCGACCGTGAACAGACGGGCGTTGGCACCATTGCCGGGGGCGCGATCGGCGGCATCGGTTCGGCTGCCGCCATCGGCCGCGGCAACGGCTCGGTCGCAGCGGGTGTGCTCGGTGCGATTCTCGGCGGCGTGGCCGGCAGCGCGCTCGAAGGTCAGATGAATAAGCGGCCGGGCCTGGAAATCACCGTCAAGCTCGACAACGGCGAGTACCGTGCGATCACGCAAGACGCGGACGAGGCGTTCCGCCCTGGTGAGCGCGTGCGCCTGCTCTCATCGGGTGGCGTGACGCGCGTCACGCACTGATCGACGATACTCGGCCGATACGCCGAGGGGTTCACCGGAAATACCGCATCGGCATTGCGCCGGTGCGGTTTTTTTTGTTCGCGCGAAACGCAGGCGAGATGCGCGGGCAAGAAAAAGCCCGCCGGGGCGTGAGCCGATCGGCGGGCGGTGCAAGACACCAAGGCCTTGCGGACCGGATACGCGGTATCCGATCAGGAGGGCGCGACCTGCGCGCCGCTGTGGTCCCGGAGGATCACCGTCGTCAGAATGACTTACGGACGGTTGCCGGTCGGGAACGGCCATGCCGCAGCCGGGTTCAGCGCGGTCTTGGCAGCGGGTGCAGCAGGTGCAGCGGCCGGAGCAGCAGCGGGCTTGGCAACAGCCTTCTTGGCCGGAGCCTTCTTCGCAGCAGGCTTGGCAGCGGCCTTCTTGGCAGCCGGGGCCTTCTTGGCGGCAGCCTTCTTCGCAGCAGGCTTAGCAGCAGCCTTCTTGGCAGCCGGAGCCTTCTTGGCTGCAACCTTCTTCACTGCGGCTTTCTTGGCCGGAGCCTTCTTGGCTGCAACCTTCTTCACTGCAGCTTTCTTGGCCGGGGCCTTCTTAGCTGCAACCTTCTTCACTGCGGCCTTCTTGGCGGGGGCCTTCTTGGCAGCGACCTTCTTAGCTGCGACCTTTTTGGCCGGGGCCTTCTTAGCGGCCGGAGCAGCCTTCTTTGCAGCAGCCTTCTTGGCGGCCGGAGCCTTCTTTGCAGCGGCCTTCTTGGCCGGGGCCTTGGCGGCCGGTTTCTTCTTAGCAGCAGTTGCCATGGGAAACTCCTTCAAGATTGGGTATCGAACTATCGAGATTGAGCAACCCGACCGGCCCGATCCCACGATGCATTGGCATCGCCAGACCAACCGAGCGAGCGATTCATCGGCGCGCCACCAGACAGCAGTCGCACGCTAATGAATTCGGTAGAAAGATCTGCGGCTTGCGCGGTGAACACACGCAGCAAGTTGCACGCCCCGGTTGCGCGCACGAGCGCAGCCGCAGTCGGCCAGACAGAATGCATCCGGCGAGTCTTAATCAATTGAGAGGACCGGGGCATCGTGGCCACACCGGTCGAAATCTGATCTTGCGCGAATCGCTGCGTAGACCGCAAAGCCGCCTGCGGCGTGACTTTACGGACAGCGAAAAACTGGAGAGCGCGCGTTTTCTTTTGGGGGTAATACGCCCATCCCGACGGGGGGATCGCAGAGACGGCACCGAGTTCAAACAGCCCTGTCGGCGTGGCGTGCATCAAAGTGGTTACGCTCCTCGACTACCTTTCACTTGCCGCTTGGAACTTCATCGTCGTTGATCGCGCGAAGGTCCCTTGCATCGAAGTCAACGTCTTGTCAAGGCGAATCATAATTCGTTTGCGCAGTGATGTTAAGAGATTTATGCAAAAAGCGCGGTGAGTTTTGGTGAAGGATTGCGCTGCGTCTGTGCATCGCTGCGATTCGCATCGCGCATGCGCGCAGATCGATGTCGAGAAGGCGCATTTTCTTGCGTCGTAACATCACGTTGCGGCGTTGCTCCACGTTGACACGTGTGTCCCGCAAACCCAATGGTTATGCCGGTTTACAGCAACACACGATGTTGCGCGCGCGCCCCTCATGATCAGATGCACGTGCATCGCGCGCGTTCGCCGACATCGTGCGCGACGACGCGCGCTCTGCGCGATGCGTGTCGAAAAAAACGATGCGTAGATGCGACAGCGCGTGCGAATTTTTCGCGCTCAACACGTCGATGCGCACGCGATCGGTGCGATCGACGCGTGCATATCGACGTGCGGAGCATGTCGTTCGACGCTGCCGATACATCGCGCTCACCTTCGATCGGTACCGTGCGATATCGATGCGATTGCGAAGACCAACAGCATGCGTGCAGCTCCCGCAAATCGCGTGCCGCTCATCCGGTGCGAGCGGATTGCGATGGAGCAGAAGCATCGCTGCGTGCGTGAGCGCGACTCGGATCCGCGTGTGCCGGATTGATGTCGACGCGCGACGCCGACCTCGGATCGTGACGATGCCGATCTGCGTGCGAGCACGACATCGAAAAGCGCGACTCGCTCCACGCTTCTCGCGATGGGCCATCCCGGGAAAACCCTGCTCAGCCCCTCGCTGAAAAGTGCATGCGATCGCGTTTGAAACGACGCTGTTTTGCGACGATAGAAGGATTGTTCTACGGCAATCTAGAGCCCAGTTTTGCTGCGGCCCATCGCCCGAAAAATGGCTTGCGTTGGCGTTTTTTTCCGGACCGATTGCACAAATTGCTGCGAGCGCAAATCCGGGTGTCAGGTTGGCGCTGATTGTCATGCCATTCGGTTTCACTCCACGATCCGCTCACCACACCAGCACGGCATCGATCGCGCGGTGTGGCACGGGCCTGCGCGTGGCACGTGAGAAGACAGGGAGGTCGTCGCCAACCCCACATGGCTGACGACGACAAACCCGACGAGCAAAGAGCGCAAGACAGAAGGGGTCCAACGAGCGTTCTGTTCTGAGTAGTGGAGGCACAAGATGCGCGATCGAGCGTTCTTGTCGAAATCGAATCCGCCGAAGCGCGGAGTATTCCTGCGGTGCGTGCTGGCGACGGCATCGTTCGCCATGGTGGCCGGTTGCGCGAATTCGGGCAGCGGCGACATGGGAGCGTCGCTTGGCGGCGGCAGCAATTCGCAATCCAAGCCGGCGATCACTGCATCGACATCGCCCACGTGGTCGAACAACAACGGCAGCAATGCGACGGGTGGCACCGGGTCGACCGGCAGCACGCCCATCGCGACGCTGACCGGCCCTGTCGAGCAGGTGACGACGACCACCATCACCGCCATCGTGCCGCTCACCAGCACGCTGACTTCCGCCACGCAAACGCTGGGCGCTGCCACTGGGCTGGGCGCACCTGTGAGCAACGTGCTGGCGACGCTGGGCGGCGCGCTTGGCAGCGAGGGCCGCACGATTTCGACGGCCGGCAAGGGTGACGGGCTGGTGTCGACGTTGGGCAACACGGTGGGTGCGCTCGGTTCGCTCACCACCGGGTTGTCGACGGTGGTCTCGCCGACGGCGCCGTCTGCAGCAGGCAGTGCGTCGGGTGGTGCGCCGGGTAGTGCGCTGACCGGCGCCCTCGGTGGTGTGCTTGCGCCGGTCACGACGGCAGTCGGTTCGCTGACTGCGGGATTGCCGGGTGCTGGCGCGTTCGGCTCGGTTGGCGCGGTCAGCAGCGGCGGTACGGCTGCGACGGGTCCACTGGGCGGATTGAGCGGCGTCGGCACGACGGTTGGCGGGTTGGTTGGCGGTGTGCTGTCGGGTGTGGCATCCGGCGCGCATCACTAGCCACCGCTCTGTAAAACTTTCTTTGCATTCGACGGCAAACGCAGGCGGATGCTACCCGCTGGACGTCAGATGCGCGTTCTTCTGACCCGGCGGTGACACGCGGTACGGGCCGCGCTTACAAGGAGACTCACCATGAAGATTCAGAACCCGCTCCACACTTCTTCTTCCACTTCGTTGTCCGCCACTTCGGCGTCGCGCACGCTGCTGGCAGCGGCTGCGGTGGCCGTGCTGACGCTGGCCGGTTGTGCTTCGGGCGGCAACCCGAACGGCGACACGACGCCGTCATCGTCGGCCAACAACAATCCGGGCGCGGTGCCGGTCGGCAACGTCGCCGGCGGCGGCGGCAACGTCGTCGCGCAGACGGGCAAGACCGTCAGCGACCTTGGCACGACCATCGGCACGGCGCCGGTGCCTGTCATCGGCGGCACGGCAGCGCAGAAGGATCTGGGCGCGACGGTCACCTCCGCGGGCAACACGGTCCAGACATTGGGCGGCGGTATCAGCAATGGGCTCGGCAAGATCGGCTCGACGCCCGACCCGGTCGGCACCACGGTGCAGAGTTCGGGTGACGTGATCCGCTCCGCCGGGGTAACGGTCGGCAACGCGGGGCAGACCGTCTCGGATCTGGGTGCCGCCGGCAGCCCGCTGGCGCCGCTGAATCCGGTGACGTCGCCGGTGGGCAGCGGTGTGTCGGCGCTGGGTCAGGTGATGCAGGGTGCTGGCGGGCTCGTCACGATTGGCACGTCGAGCGGCCCGGTGCAACAGATCACGCAGCAGACGAGCAACGCGATCGTGCCACTGTCGTCGCAGCTCGTGAACGGCACGCAGACGGTCGGCAGCACGACGATGCTCGGCGGTCCGCTGGCCGGCGCGCTAAACACGGTTGGCGGTGGCCTTCAGAGCGCTGGCGCGCAAGTCGGCGCGGCCGGCGGCAACCCGCTCACGCGTGACGTGGGCGGTGTGGTCGGCGCCGCTGGCGGCACGGTGGCCAGCGCCGGCGGATTGATCAACGGCGGCAGCGGCGGCTCGGCGAATCCGTTGGCACCGATCACGGGCGCGCTCGGTGGCGGCCTCGGCGGTGGCAGCAACCCGCTCGCCCCGGTGACGGGCGCGCTGTCGGGCGGCGGCAGCAATCCGCTGGCGCCGGTAACGGGCGCACTGACCGGCGCTGCCGGCAGCGGCAACCCGCTCGCCCCAATCACGAATGCGCTGGGTGGCGTCACGAACGCCGCCGGCGGCTCCGGCAGCAATCCGCTGTCACCCCTGACCGGTGCGTTGAGCGCGCATTGATCCCTGCGCCGACATCATCGATCAGCCCTCACCGATTTTTTTGACCGACAACAAGGAGACTCCACGATGCAACATACCCCCTACGCTCTCGCGCGCCTGGCTGGCGCACTGGCCCTCGCTCTGGCAGCCGGCAGCGCCTTCGCGCAAGCCAGCCCCGCCGGCACCTGGAAGACCATCGACGACAACACGGGCAAACAGAAAGGCGAAGTGACGATCGTCGACAACGGCGGCACGTTCACGGGCAAGGTCAGCAAGATCCTGGTGCCCGGCGACGAGAACAAGACCTGCACCAAGTGCACGGACGACCGCAAGGACCAGCCGATCAAGGGCCTGACGATCCTGACGGGTCTGAAGCCGAACGGCAACAACAACTGGGATGGCGGCCAGATCCTGGACCCGGAAAACGGCAAGGTCTACAGCGCCAAGATGTCGCTGTCGGAGGACGGGCAGAAACTGAATGTGCGCGGTTACCTGGGCATCAGCCTGCTGGGCCGTACGCAGACCTGGATTCGCGAGCAATGATCGCCCGCCGATAACGACACCTCCCAACGCGCGGCGGTGCCCCCTCCTTGCGGGTGAGGCGCCGTCTCTTCAGGCGCCGGTGCAAGCCGGCGCCTTCTTTTTGCGGAAATCCGCACACTGCGCGCACGCCATCCCCACTAAAGAAGGCCACTCCATCGCCGTTACACCGATGCGGAGTCGTCAAACAATAAGTGGAGAAAACACGACATGCGACAGTGGACACTCAAAGCAAAGCTGCGCCTCGCGCTGGCCCTGATGTGGCTGGGGCTGATCGGCGTCGGGATCTGGAGCGCGATGGAGACCCGCGCGACCATGCTCGACGAACGCAAGGCCGGCCTGCAGAACCTCGTAGATGCCGCCGAGGGCATCGCCAAGCTGTATCACGGCCGCGCGCAATCGGGCGCCATGACCGAAGCTGATGCCAAGAAAGCCGCGCTGTCGACGCTCGCCTCGATGCGCTTCGGCACCACGGGCTATCTGTTCGTGGTCGATTCGCAGTTCATCCTGCTGATGCACCCGACGCTGGCGGACATGGTCGGCAAGAGCACCGCGGGCTTCAAGGATCCGACCGGCAAACCGGTCTATCCGACCATCGTCAACGCCGCCAAAGACAAGGGCTTCGGCTTTGCCGAATACCAGGGTCGCCTGCCCGGCAGCGAGACCGCATTGCCGAAGATCGGCTACGTGAAGCACTTTGCGCCATGGGACTGGAATCTCTCCAGCGCCGTCTTTCTGCAGGAAGTGGATGCGGCGTATCGCCATTCGCTCGTCGCGAACCTGATCGTCATTCTGCTGGTGGGCGGCGCGGTGTCGCTGGCCATGTCGCTCATCATCCGCAACGTGCAGCGCGGACTGGGCGGCGAGCCGGGCTACGCCACGGAGGTCGCACGGCGCATTGCCGGCGGTGATCTGGCCGTGCAGGTCCAAACCCGCTCCGGCGACCGCGACAGCATGCTGGTCGCCATGGCGCAGATGCAGCAGCAACTGACCGGCACCATCGGCCATATCAAGACATCGGCGGACTCGATCGCGAGTGCCACCAAGCAGATCGCCGCCGGCAACGCCGACCTGTCGCAACGCACGGAAGAGCAGGCTTCGTCGCTGGAAGAAACCGCGTCGAGCATGGAAGAGCTGACGAGCATCGTGCGTCAGAACGCCGACAACGCGCGCCAGGCCAGCACGCTGGCCGTCAACGCGTCGGACATCGCAGCCAAGGGCGGCGAGGTGGTCGGCCGCGTGATCGACACCATGGCCGGCATCAACGAAAGCAGCAAGAAGATCGCGGACATCATCGGCGTGATTGAAGGCATTGCCTTTCAGACGAACATCCTGGCGCTGAACGCGGCGGTCGAGGCCGCGCGCGCCGGCGAACAGGGCCGCGGCTTTGCCGTTGTTGCCGGCGAGGTGCGCAACCTGGCGCAGCGCTCGGCCGGGGCGGCCAAGGAGATCAAGGAACTCATCGGCGATTCGGTCGGCCGCGTGGAAAACGGCACCACGTTGGTGGCCGAAGCGGGCAACGTGATTGACGAGGTGGTGGTCGCGGTCAAACGCGTGACGGACATCATGGGCGAGATCAGCTCGGCCTCCGAAGAACAAAGCGCCGGCATCGAGCAGGTCAACCAGGCCGTGAACCAGATGGACGAGGTGACGCAGCAGAACGCCGCACTAGTCGAGCAAGCGGCCGCCGCTGCGCTGTCGCTGGAAGAACAGGCGCAGGTGCTGCGCGACGCGGTGGCGTCGTTCCGTACCGCCTGATCGCCGAGATTTCATGCGCTATTCCCCAACGATGGGAGGGGCGCCGCGCCGTTCTCTGGTGTGTCGCATGGTGCTATGCTGCGCGCCAGAGAGTTGACAAAACAAAGTTGGAATAGCCATGCCCGAGCGCAACCGGCCGCCATTGAGGGGCCTTTTTGGCGCGATTGCCGGGTCGACCACCAGCGCCTATGCCGCAGCAGGAGACACTGCCGGCGACGCCCATGAGCCGATGTCCGGCGGCCGCCCCAGTGCGGTGCGCGATGTCGCCGCACAAGATCTGGCCAGCGACACCGCGCTGTGGCGCTTTGCGCTGGCCGCAGAGCACGGTGGCCGAGCGCCCCACCCCGACGCCACGTTGCGCGACGATCTGTCCGTCCTGCGCATCCTGCGCCACGCTGATGGCCTGCGCCTGCTCAGGCAAGGATTGCGCAGTGCGTTCCCGGGTTCGGCCCTGCGCCTGACCACCTTCTGGCCCGAAGAACAGCCGCACGCGTACCCGGCTCGCACGGAAGCCCGCCCAGCGGAATTCGGCGATCTGCTCGTGCTGCTGCGCCTGCGCGGCGCGGTGCCCACGCTCGATTGCCGCGCGCTGTTTCTCACCAGCCGCCGCATCGAACAGCCCGACGATGCGCTCGACAAGCACCATGCGCTGCCGCAGATCAACCTGTATGAAGGCTGGCAAGACTTCAACGTCTATGCGCGTTCGCCGATCAAGTCGCGCAACGCAACCTTCCTGGGCAGGTTCGACCTGTCGGCTGAGCTGGACCCGCTGCGCCGCGTTGGCCGCGACCAGCGACAGTGGCGCTACCTGACGCCCTGCACGGGCCTGCAGCAGTACGCGCAATGGCCGGGCGCCAGGCCGGCCTCGCCGCTGCAATGGCGCTGGCCTTCCGGCCCGCAAGCCGGCGGCGCGCGGCCCAGCTCCGGTTCGTTCACCGGCCTGCTGCGCCAGCTCGCCCGCCCGGAAGGCCCCGGCGAGGACTGCTCCGCCGGCACCGACGTGCCTACGTGGGGCCGCCTCATCAACAAGCTGCTCGACCACAGCTGGGAAGTCGCCCCGAGCCACGCGCTCAAGAGCGGCAATATCAGCTCGCTGGCGTTCTGGACGCGGCTGCGCGGCTTCCTGACGGCGGAATACCTGCTCGGCTCGCATTCGTTGCAGAAGGGCTTTGGCGCGTCGTTGCAGTTCGAGATGGCCAACGGCCTGCAGGACATCGCCCGCGACGACTGGACGGCCACCACTGGCTTCGACCCCGAAGACCTCGACGTGCCTGGCGTGCGCGGCACGCTGCAGCGCATCGCGGCGTCCAGACTGGCCGTCTTCGGCATGAGCGCCGAAGACCCGGCACCGCTCGCCGCCCCGCGCCCGCAGCGCGGCGTAACCCCGCGCCCCGATGGCGAACGCGAAGGCCTGCGCGTGTTGCTGATCGACGTGATCCGCCCCAGCGCAGCCGCCCTGTAAGCCCGCCAATTCGATAAAAAGCGACGCCCGCGCCGCCGAGAACGCAACGATTTCTCGATGGCGCGCGGCTATGCTGTGGCGTTCCCCTGCCGCGCCTCCTGCCGCCCCTGCGCTGTTGCCCATGTCTTCCGCTGCTCCCGCCTCCGCCGCTTCCACCACGATCACCTCCCCCTGGATGCCCATCCTTGCGCTGATGGGTTCGATGGCCTCTGTGTGCCTCGGTAACTCGTTTGCCAAGACGCTGTTCCCGGTGCTGGGCGCAGCGGGCACGGTCACATATCGCGTGACCATTGGCGCGGTGATCCTGCTGGCGTTCTGGCGGCCGTGGCGCCTGCACCTGAGCCGCGCGGATGCCGGCCGCATCGCGCTGTACGGCGTCACGCTGGCGAGCATGAACCTGCTGTTCTACCTGTCGCTGCAGCGGTTGCCGATCGGCATCGCGATCGCCATCGAGTTCACGGGGCCGCTGGTGCTGGCCGTGCTGCTGTCGCGCCGCGCGCTGGATTTCGTGTGGATCGGGCTGGCGGTGGTCGGCTTGCTCATGCTGACGGTGGCGGACAAGTCGGTCGGACAGGTTGACCACCTGGGCGCTGTGTATGCGCTCGCCGCCGGGGTGTGCTGGGCGCTCTACATCGTGACCGGCAAGAACCTCGGCGGTCTGCACGCGGGCCAGGCGACGTCGCTCGGCATGGTCGTGGGCGCGTTGTTTGCAATTCCGTTTGGGGTGGCGCAGGCCGGGTCGGCGCTGCTCGCACCCTCGCTCATTCTGGCGGGACTCGGGATCGGGCTGCTGTCGAGTGCGATTCCGTATTCGTTGGAGATGGTGGCGCTCAAGCATCTGCCGGGCAAGACGTTTTCCGTGCTGCTCAGCCTGGAGCCTGCCATTGGGGCGCTGGCCGGCGCAATCGTTCTGCACGAGCAGCTGACCGGGCGGCAGTGGGTGGCGATCCTGGCCATCATCGCCGCGTCGGCAGGATGTGCACTGACGGTGCGGGCGCCCAAGCCTTCTCCGGATCCTGCCGGCGTCGCCTGACGCCTAGCCGGAAAACCGCGCCAGCGCTTGCAGAACCGCCATGCGCGTCTGCGCGTAGACCATCCCCTTCCATTCCGGCACGTCGCAATAAAACGCATCACGCAACGCCTGGCGGATGCCGACCCGCTGCGCGGCGCCCTGCTCCGGGTGGCGATACAGCCAATGGTCGGCGCGCAGCGCCTGCAGCACCGCCAGCGGCGCGAGCGTGCCGAACTCCAGCGTGACGCAGGTCTTCTCGACGCCGGGCAGCAGTTCGTAGGCGATGCCCACCAGATCGCCCTTGACGACTGACGAGACCGAACCCGCTGCCGCAATCGGCCGAACATCGGCGCCCCAGGTGCGCATGGCGCGCTCCAGTTCGGCAGGATCAGGACTGTTGAAGATCTTCTCGCCGTGACCGTAGTGGCCGAGACCGGTATGCAGGTCGATCCACACCAGGCGCGACAGGGCGGCCGCGTGCCGCGACACGATTCCGCGCATCTGCAGCGTGCTCCAGCACGGCGCGCTGCCGCCGTAGAACATGCCGTCCGGCACGCGGTATTGGCCGCTCGTCGCGGCGTCCTGCAGGGCTTTCTCGCCGCGCGTGACCATGTAGTGCTGCAGCGCTGCCTGGTCGGCCTGGCTGGGCGGCCATGTGTGCGGCAGCAGGAGCGGATCGACTTCAAGGTAGGCCGGATTGGCGAAAGCAGCCTCCGCAAAGTCGACGCTGTTGCGGTTCAGGTCAACGTTGTCTTCATTCACGCGTCGCAGGTGCGCAAACCCATACGGATTGACCGCGTGCACCAGCAGCAGCGCGACCTTGGCGGTCGCCAGCCGCGCGAACAGTTCGTCGTCTTGCAGCAAGCCGGTCTGGCAACCGGAGCCGCAGAATCCTTCCACACCATGGACGCCCGAGGTGAAGATCAGCAGCGTTTGCGCCTGCGCGGGTGCGAGCAGCGCGGTGTCGATGGAAAGCTGTTCGCCGGATGGCCCGACCGCATCCGGATGCAGATGACGCTCGATGCGGAGCCCCCGGGCCTGCGCAGCGGCGAGGAACTTGCCGCGGGCTTCATCGTAGGTCTGCGAGAAGAAGGCTTCGACCGTCATGGCGGGAATCCGGGTGCAGTGGTTGCCGCAGCGTGCCATGTCTGACAGGCGCGGCGCAATCGCACGCACGTGAATCGATCGCCCCAAATGCAAACAGGCGACGCGTGGTGCGTCGCCTGTCTACGTTGATGCCGGGTCGAACGAGCGTTGAGCGGCTAGCTCAGATCACTCCCAGGACAGCGCGCCGCCGGTCTGGTACTCGATCACGCGCGTCTCGAAGAAGTTGCGTTCCTTCTTCAGGTCGATCATCTCGCTCATCCACGGGAACGGGTTTTCCTCGTTCGGGAACAGCGCGTCCAGGCCGATCTGCTGGCAGCGACGGTTGCAGATGAAGCGCAGATAGCCCTTGAACATCGGCGCGTTCAGGCCCAGCACGCCGCGCGGCATGGTGTCCTCTGCGTAGCGGTATTCCAGGTCGACGGCCTTCTTGAACAGCTCCGTGATCTCGGCCTTGAACTCGGCCGTCCACAGGTGCGGGTTCTCCAGCTTGATCTGGTTGATCAGGTCGATACCGAAATTGCAGTGCAGCGACTCGTCGCGCAGGATGTACTGGTACTGCTCGGCGGCGCCGGTCATCTTGTTCTGACGGCCCATCGCCAGGATCTGCGTGAAGCCGACGTAGAAGAACAGGCCTTCCATGATGCAGGCGAAGACGATGAGCGACTTCAGCAGCTTCTGGTCGTTCTCAGGCGTGCCGGTCTTGAACGACGGATCGGTCAGCGTATCGATGAACGGGATCAGGAACTCGTCCTTGTCGCGGATCGACTGCACTTCGTGGTACGCGTTGAAGATCTCGGCCTCGTTCAGGCCCAGCGATTCAACGATGTACTGGTACGCGTGCGTGTGGATCGCCTCTTCGAACGCCTGGCGCAGCAGGTACTGACGGCATTCCGGCGCGGTGATCTGGCGGTACGTGCCGAGCACGATGTTGTTGGCGGCCAGCGAGTCGGCCGTCACGAAAAAGCCCAGGTTGCGCTTGATGATGCGGCGCTCGTCTTCGGTCAGACCGTTCGGGTCTTTCCACAGGGCGATGTCGCGGGACATGTTGATTTCCTGCGGCATCCAGTGGTTCGCGCAGCCGGCGAGGTACTTTTCCCAGGCCCACTTGTACTTGAACGGCACCAACTGGTTGACGTCGGTCGCGCCGTTGATGACGCGCTTGTCGGCGGCATTTACGCGGCGGTTGTTCTGTGCGGCAGCGGCGTTCGGATTGTTGCCGAGGATGCCCGTGCCGGCGGCCTGCGTGGCCGACGGGGGCAGCACGCCACCCTGGTCGGCGGTGGCCGTTTGCAGTTGCGGCTGCGGTTGATACACCGGCTGCGGAGCAGCCGAAGGTTGTGCGGCAGGTTTGACGTCGTCGTCCCAGCTCAGCATATGTGTTTCTCCTGATTCTTTGCTCGTCGCTCCCGCTCTTTCGGAGCGCGAGTCCAGTGTCGTGCAGATCCGGGCGCCCCCGCTTGCGCGGGAGCAACCTCAGACACTGTTTTGACTTATTGGCAGGCTTCGCATTCCTCGAAACCGGGGTCGCCCGGGCGCATCGTGCACACGGCGCCTTCGGCTTCCGGCATCGCCTGGGCGGTGGCGGCGGCGGCGTCCAGTGCGCTGGTCGGCGCGGCTGAAGTCACGCCGGATGCACCTGCAGCCGACACACCACCCACATCGCTACCCGACGACACCGCATTCAGCGTGCCGCGCGACACGGTCGACTTCTCGACGTGCGTGGCACCGATCGTGCGCAGGTAGTACGTGGTCTTCAGGCCACGCAACCACGCCAGCTTGTACGTGTCGTCCAGCTTCTTGCCCGATGCGCCGGCCATGTAGATATTCAGCGACTGGGCCTGATCGATCCACTTCTGGCGACGCGATGCCGCTTCCACCAGCCATTGCGGTTCCACTTCGAAGGCCGTGGCGTACAGGTCGCGCAGGTCTTGCGGGATGCGGTCGATGCGGGCCAGCGAGCCGTCGAAGTACTTCAGGTCGGCGACCATCACTTCGTCCCACAGGCCGCGTGCCTTCAGGTCGCGCACCAGGTAGTCGTTGACCACCGTGAACTCGCCCGAGAGGTTCGACTTGACGTACAGGTTCTGGTACGTCGGCTCGATACAGGCCGACACGCCGATGATGTTGGAGATCGTTGCCGTCGGGGCGATCGCCACGCAGTTCGAGTTGCGCATGCCGTACTGCTTGATGCGGCCGCGCAGGCTGTCCCAGTCCATCGTCGACGACATGTCGGCTTCCAGGTAGCCGCCGCGCTCTTCGGCCAGCAGCTTGAGCGAGTCTTGTGGCAGGATGCCGCGATCCCACAGCGAGCCCTTGTAGCTGCTGTAGCGGCCACGCTCTTCGGCCAGCTCGGTCGATGCCCAGTAGGCGTAGTAGCACACGGCTTCCATCGACGTGTCGGCAAACTGCACCGCTGCCTCGCTGGCGTACGGCACGCGCAGCACGTGCAGCGCGTCCTGGAAGCCCATGATGCCCATGCCGACCGGACGGTGGCGCAGGTTCGAATCACGTGCCTTCTTGACCGCGTAGTAGTTGATGTCGATCACGTTGTCGAGCATGCGCATGGCGGTGCGCACGGTCTTCTTCAGCTTCTCGTGATCGAGCACCACGCTGCCGTCAGGCTGCTTGACCAGGTGGGCGACCAGGTTGACCGAACCCAGGTTGCACACGGCGATTTCGCTGTCGTTGGTGTTCAGCGTGATTTCCGTGCACAGGTTGGAGCTGTGCACCACGCCCACGTGCTGCTGCGGGCTGCGGATGTTGCACGGATCCTTGAACGTGATCCACGGGTGGCCGGTTTCGAACAGCATGCCCAGCATCTTGCGCCACAGCTGCAGCGCCGGCATCTTCTTGAAGAGCTTGATCTCGCCGCGCGCGACCTTGTCTTCGTAGGCCAGGTAGGCCTGTTCGAATGCCTTGCCGACCTTGTCGTGCAGGTCCGGGCAGGTGGACGGCGAGAACAGCGTCCACTCGCCGCCTTCCATCACGCGCTTCATGAACAGGTCCGGAATCCAGTTAGCCGTGTTCATGTCGTGGGTGCGGCGGCGGTCGTCGCCGGTGTTCTTGCGCAGCTCCAGGAATTCTTCGATGTCCAGGTGCCACGTTTCCAGGTACGCGCAGACGGCGCCCTTGCGCTTGCCGCCCTGGTTCACGGCCACGGCCGTGTCGTTGACGACCTTCAGGAACGGCACCACGCCTTGCGACTTGCCGTTCGTGCCCTTGATGTGCGAGCCGAGTGCGCGCACGTTGGTCCAGTCGTTGCCCAGACCGCCGGCGAACTTGGAGAGCAGCGCGTTTTCCTTCAGTGCCTCGTAAATGCCGTCCAGATCGTCCGACACGGTGGTCAGGTAGCACGAAGACAGCTGCGAGCGGCGCGTGCCCGAGTTGAACAGCGTCGGCGTGCTCGACATGAAGTCGAACGACGACAGCAGCTGGTAGAACTCGATGGCGCGGGCTTCGCGGTCGATTTCGTTCAGCGCCAGGCCCATCGCCACACGCATGAAGAACGCCTGCGGCATCTCGATGCGGGTTTCGTTGATGTGCAGGAAGTAGCGGTCGTACAGCGTCTGCAGGCCGAGGTAGTTGAACTGGAAGTCGCGCGAGGCATCCAGCGCCGCGCCCAGGCGGGCCAAGTCGAACTGAGCGAGCTTGTCGTCGAGCAGCTCGGCGTTGATGCCGCGCTCGATGAACTGCGGGAAGTAGTCGACGTAGCGCGTGCTCATTTCCGCTTGCGTGACTTCTTCGCCGAGGATTTCGCGACGGATCGTGTGCAGCAGGATGCGCGCCGTGACCTGGCTGTACGCCGGGTCCTTTTCGATCAGGGTACGGGAGGCCAGGATGGCCGAGTCGTACACCTGCGTCATCGGCACGCCTTCATACAGGTTCTTGACCGTTTCCTTGAGGATCGGCTCCGGGTCCACCGCTTCGCCCAGGCCTTCGCAGGCCGAGACGATCACGTTGCGCAGCGCCGCCATGTCCAGCGGGCGGCTGATGCCGCCGTCGGTCACGTTCAGGCCGATGAAGGCCGGTTGCTGCTGGGTTTCACCGGCTTGCGCGCGCTCCTGGGCGCGGCGCTCGCGGTACAGCACGTAGGCGCGGGCCACGTCGTGCTCGCCCGAGCGCATCAGGGCCAGTTCCACCTGATCCTGCACGTCTTCGATATGGAACGTGCCGCCGTTCGGGCGGCTGCGCAGCAGTGCGCGCACGACGTTCTGCGTTTGTTGGTCGACCAGCTCGCGCACACGCGCGGAAGCAGCACCCTGCCCGCCATTCACGGCGAGGAAAGCCTTGGTCATGGCCACGGCGATCTTCGAAGGCTCGAAGCTCACCACGGCGCCGTTGCGGCGAATGATCTTGTAGTCGGCAAGATTGACGCCGGAAGCGGTGCCGGGGGCCACGGCCGTGCCGCCAGCGCTTTGCGCAAATTGCGAAGGATTGGCGGTGCCGGAGTGGATTTCGGATTGGGCCGTCTGCATGTGGACTCCTGTTGAACCGTTCGTTTTATTGGCTCGCCGATGGTGAAACACCCTGGGCGAATCCTTGCGCTACGCGGAGAAATGAGATGGAAAAGACCCCCTGCCTTTCCTCAGCCCCCAAGCGCCGGCTCGACCTGCCGTACGCCCGCCCCCGCGTGGCGCTGAAATAAGAATCCCGGAAAGCGACCACTACATCTAGTGTTCAACTCCGGGATTGACGCTAAGTATAGTGGCCCAATCGAATTTGCCTAGACTTGACAGGTGGGGGCGGAGGGCTATTTTTCACCCGCCAATGCAGTGCCGCAAACCCGCCACCCCAGGCAGCACAACGGGTCGGCGGCACTGGCGTGCGGCGTCGCAATGACTGCCTCTTCAGAATAATTCTTTCTATCGACGTCGCAAGCTCAATAGACGTCACCTCATCTGCGGTAGGGGTATGTGTGCGGCGCACTGCACTGGTGCAGGCGTACTGCGGGCCGTGCCGTCTTCGACCTTCCCCTCGCTCAAGAAATCCGAATAACGGCATCAGCATTCTTGCCGCGGCTGTCACCTGAGCGACAGGCCCCAACCCTACGCTTCGGTCGCATTGCAGGGAGCGCAATCACGGCGGCGACACACCGAGCGCCGCGCACAACGACCGAGGAAATCGACATGGCTTGGAATCACCCCGCCCGGCGCCTGCTGACGGCCGCGCTGAGCACGACCGTGGCAGCGACGCTGGCGACCACATTGACGGCATGCGGCGGTGGCGACAGCAGCCCCATCGCTAACCAGGGCAGCACGGCCGCGCCCTCCACCAGCGCCAGCAAGAAGGTGCTGATGGTCGGCGTGGACGGCGCCACCTATGCGCAGGTACAGAGCGCGCTCTTGCAGCGCAGCCTGCCGAACCTGGGCGCGCTGGCGGTGATGCCGGCATCGACCGGCGGCACGCTTGGCACCATCACCGCCCAGCCGCCGCTGGACACACCCAGCTGGGCCACCGTGCTGACCGGCACCTGGCAAAACCGCCATGGTGTGACCGACGACACCGTCACCACCCTGGCCGCCCCAAGCGTGTTCAGCTACGCGCGCAGCGCCGCCAAGGCCGCGGGCACCACGCAACGCCTTGGCGCCGCCGTCAGCTCGGCTGTGCTGCCCGCGCTGCTCAAGGCGGATCAGCAAGCCGGCAATCTCGATACGCTGGTCGACTGCGCCCAGGTGGACACTTGCGTGACGCAGAACAGCGTGAGGCTCGTGCAGTCCGGCTACGACGTCGTCTTCGCGCAATACACCGCGCCGGCCGCCGCCGCGCTGGCTTCGGGCCTGCAAAGCGATGCATACACCGCTGCGCTGGCCAACGTCGACCAGGCGCTCGGCACGCTGCAGGCTGCCATCGCCCAGCGCCGCACCGCCAACCCCAACGAAGACTGGCTCGTTGTCGTCACCACCAGCCACGGCCTGGACGCCACGGGGGCCACCACGTCGGCGCCGACGCTGGAAAACCGCTCCGCCTTCATCGCCCTGAACAAGCCGGTCAATGCCGTGCTCGGCAAGACCGGCATGGCGGCGCCCACGTCGGAAGCCACGCTGGCCGCGCTGCCGAGCGAGGCCGACATCGTGCCGACCGTCCTGGCGCAACTGAACGCCGCTGTGCCGGCGACGGCGCATCAGCTCGACGGTGCAGCGCTCACGGCCAGTGCCGTCGGCGTGCGCAACGTCCAGAGCACGGTCGGCGCGTACAACGCCTCGCTGGCGCTGAACTGGCAGAACCCGACCCCGGCCAGCGGCCCGATCACCGTGCTGCGCGACGGCAAGCCGGTCGCCACGCTGCCCGCCACGGCCACGCAGTACACCGACAGCAACATCGCTGCCGCCAGCGGCATTTACCGCATCAACTACACGCTGGTGCGCAACAACGTGCCGGTATCGATGCTCGCGCAGATCGCCTACGTTGCGCCAACGCCGCTTGCGACCTCGCTCACCAACGGCCTGGCTGCGTATTACAGCTTCGATCCACTGCCCCCGACCGACCGTAAAGCGAATTCGACGATCGGTCCATGGGTGGCCGGCACCGACGGCGGCTCTGCTGCGGCCGACCCGTTTGGCGGCACGGCCCTCTCGGTCGATTCGCGCATCGACGCCTACAAGCTCACGCAGAACGGCGCCGACATCGCGCAAAGCCCGCAATTCACCATCGGCTTCTGGTTCAAGTCGGATTGCACACAGGGCAACGGCACCGGCGAGCCGATCCTCGCCAACAAGGATTACACCTCCGGCGCGAATGCAGGCATCGCCTTCGGCCTGTTCGGGGGCTGCGAAGCGCGCTTCAACCTCGGCAGCGGCGGCAAGCGCGACGACATCCAGGGCATGAAGTTCAGCGCCAACCAGTGGGCGTATCTCGCCTTCTCGGTCGACACGCAGGCCAAGCGCTTCAGCGCTTACATCCTCGACCCGGTGCTCGGCGTGCAAAAGGTGGAAGACAAGGCCATCGCCAATACCGACGTCACGAAGCTGGGCGGCCTGGCCACCAAGGTCTGGGGCCTGAACGACGACGCCACGCACAACTACGTGCCCAACAACCCGGGCTCGCTCAAAGGCGTGATGGCCTACGACGACCTCGCCATGTGGACGCGCCGGCTGACGCTGGATGAACTCAAGACGATCAACGGCTCGCACCAGCCGCTGTCGTCGCTGAACCCCTGACCCTCTCCCCCAACCCGAACGAGACCGCTCATGAAGCCTTGCATCCACCCTCTCGCACGGCCGCGCCGGCTGGCCGCCGTGCTGCTGTGCGCCGCCACCTTGTCGCTGTCGGCCTGCGGCGGCGATTCGAACGACGGCACGCCCGGCACCGGTACCGGCCCTGGCACCGCCCAGCCCGATCAACCCGGCCAGCCGCCGGCCAACAAGCCGACCCTGCACTGCGCTCCGTAACGCGCGGCTTCCCATCGACTTGCGTTTGAGACCGACATGACTTCCGACACGAACCACGCCAACAACGGCAGCCGCCGCAACTTCCTCAAGATGGCCAGCACGGGCGCGATTTCCGCCGCTGCGCTCGCCGCCTTCCCGCCGTCGATCCGCCGTGCGCTCGCGATTCCCGCCAACAACGCCACCGGCACGATGCGCGACGTTGAGCACGTGGTGATCCTGATGCAGGAGAACCGCTCGTTCGACAACTACTTCGGCACGCTGCAAGGTGTGCGCGGCTTTGGCGATCGCTTTCCCATCCCGCTGGCCGGCGGGCTGAACGTCTGGCAGCAGACCTACGTGCCAAGCAGCGGGCCGAGCCGCACGGTGCTGCCGTATTACCTCGACAGCAGCGCCGGCAACGCGCAGCGCGTGTCTGGCACGCCGCACAGCTACCCCGATGCGCAGAACGCGTGGGACTTGGGCCGCATGAGCAAGTGGCCGACGTACAAGCAGACGCAGTCGATGGGCTATTACAAGCAGGCCGAGCTGGACTTCCAGTTCGCGCTGGCCAACGCCTTCACGCTGTGCGATGCGTACCACTGCTCGTTCCACGGCGGCACCAACACGAACCGCCTGTTCCACTGGACGGGCACGAATGACCCGACCGGCGTGGCGGGCGGCCCCGTCATCGACAACGGCGGCGACCACCTCGACGCCGGCGTCACATACAGCTGGAAGACCTATCCCGAGCGTCTGCAGGCCGCCGGTGTGTCGTGGAAGGTCTACCAGAACATGCCGGACAACTTCACCGACAACCCGCTCGCGGGCTTCAAGGCCTACCGCGATGCCAACGCCGCACGCGGCAACCTCGCCGACGGCACGCCGTTCCCGCCGTACACACCGGCCGACGAAACCGTCAGCCCGCTGATCAAGGGCGTCGGCAACACCATGCCCGACGGCGGCTTCCTGCAGGCCTTGAAGGACGACATTGCCGCCGGTCAATTGCCGCAGGTGTCGTGGATCGTGGCTCCGGCCACGTATTCCGAGCACCCTGGCCCGTCGAGCCCCGTGCAGGGCGCGTGGTACACGCAGGAAGTGCTCAACGCGCTCACCGCCAACCCGGCCGTGTGGAGCAAGACCGTGCTGTTCATCAACTTCGATGAAAACGACGGTTTCTTCGACCACGTGCCGCCGCCCGCAGCCCCGGCCTATGACAACGGCGTGCTGGCCGGCAAATCGACCATCAGCACAGCCGGCGAGTATCACACCGACAAGAATCCGTACGGACCCGGGCCGCGCGTGCCGATGTACGTCGTCTCGCCGTGGAGCCGGGGCGGCTGGGTCAACTCGCAAGCGTTCGATCACACCTCGGTGCTGCGCTTCCTGGAGCTGCGCTTCAACGTCAAGGAGACGAACATCAGCGCGTATCGCCGCGCGGTGCTGGGCGACCTGACCAGCGCCTTCAACTTCGTCAACCCGAACACCGAAACGCTGCCCACGCTGCCCAGCCGCGACAAGGCAACGGCCGACTCGATCCGCACCGCGCAAGGCTTGAAGCCGCAGGTGCCGCTGCCCGCCGTCTCGGCGCAGCAGATGCCGAAACAAGCCACAGGCACCCGCCCCTCGCGCGCCCTGCCGTACGAATTGCACGTCAGCGCGCGCGAAGACGCCACCAACCGCGCCCTGCGCCTGATCTTCAGCAACACCGGCACGGCCGCCTCCGTCTTCCACGTGTACGACCGCCTGCATCTGGACCGCGTGCCGCGCCGCTATGCGGTCGAGCCCGGCAAGATGGTCGACGACACCTGGGACGTGTTCACCGCCGACAAGGGTAAATACGACCTGTGGGTGCTCGGCCCCAACGGCTTTCACCGCGCCTTCTCGGGCGACGTGAGCGCCGTGTCAGCAGCGGGTTCGAGCGCGCCGGAAATCCGCGTGTGCTACGACGTAACCAACGCCGAGGTCTACGTGACGATGATGAACACCGGCACCGCCGGCTGCACCTTCACAGTCAAGCCGAATGCGTACCGCAACGACGGCCCGTGGACGTACGACATCCCGGCCGGCAAGCAGCTCGACCAGCACTGGCCGATCGCGCGCCAGGGCAACTGGTACGACTTCACGGTGACGGTGCCGCAAGGCGGCTTCACGCGGCGTTTTGCCGGTCGCATGGAAACGGGCAAGGACAGCGTGTCCGACCCGGCGATGGGCACTTGAGGCAGGGCTCTGAAGTAGAAAGATCAGCAGGGAAAACGCGGGCGGCCTCGCAACGGGCCGCCCCTTTTCATTTCAGAGCGCGTGCTGATACGGAAACAACGCCGCATTGAATCCGCCCAGCGCACGCAGATGCGCCCAGTCGAAATGCGGTCCGGGGTCCGTCTTGCGGCCCGGCGCAATGTCCGAGTGACCGGCGATCGCTGCAATCGGGTATGCCGCGCAGATCGCCCGCACAAGCGATGCCGTGGTGGCGTACTGCTCGGGCGTAAAGGGCAGATCGTCCGTGCCCTCGATTTCGATGCCGACCGAGAAATCGTTGCAGCGCGTGCGGCCGAAGAAGTCGGACGCACCGGCATGCCAGGCGCGCGCATCGCACGATGCAAATTGCACGCATTCGCCCGTGCGACGGATGAAGAAATGCGCCGACACGCGCACGCCGCGCAGCTGCTCGAAATACGGATGCGCGTCGCAGTCGAGCGTGTTGGTGAAGAAGTCGAGCACGTGGTCGGTGCCGAAGTCCGCGCCGGATTGCGCAGGCGGCAGGCTAATGTTGTGCAGCACGATCAGGTCGATCGGCATGCCGTCGGGTCGTGCGTCGATATTCGGCGAGGGATGGCGGCGCGCGCCATCCACCCATCCGTCCGCGCCGATGTGCGACCGTTCAGGCATCGCCGTTCAGCCCATTTCCGGCCGGTTCGCCGACGCTGCCCGGCGACGCTTCAACGTCACGCGGATCGCGAATGCCAAGCTGCTGCATGCGATAGCGCAACTGACGGAATGACAGCCCAAGCAACTTGGCCGCTGCGGTGCGGTTGAAACCCGTCTGGTCCAGCGCGGCGAGGATGACGTTGCGCTCGACCGACTCCAGGTAAGCCGGCAGATCGATCGGCAGCGCAACGTTCGGCAGGGCGGGTTCGGCCGGCCGCGCAACCGGTGCCGGCTCGGACGGTGCCAGCGGTTGCGGCATCCCCATCGGGCTTGGCACGGGCGCCGGCATATAGACGGCATCAGGCCAGCCGGCCATCGGCGACGGGGCCAACGGGTGATTGCCTGCCGCGGCAGCCTGCGCCTCGCGCGTGCGGTGAAACAGCGGCGAGCGCTCGATCTCAGCGCCGAGAGCGCCAAGGTCATCCACGTCGATCGACTCGCCTTCGGCAAATGCGTACGCACGCTCCAGCAGGTTCTCCAGTTCGCGCACATTGCCCGGGAACGGATACGCGCACAGTTGCTGCAGCGCCGGTCGCGTCAGACGTTTTGGGCGCGGATCGCCGTAGCGGCTGGCGAGCTGTTCGAGCAGCACACCGGCCAGCACGGGCACGTCTTCGGCCCGCTCGCGCAGCGTAGGCATGCGCAGTTCCAGCACGTTCAGGCGGTAGAACAAGTCTTCGCGGAAACGGCCGGCGGCCACCAGCCGTGCCAGATTCTGGTGGCTCGCACACACGACGCGCACGTCGACGGGATCTTCGCGGCTCTCGCCGATCTTGCGCACGCGGCGCTCCTGCAGCGCGCGCAGCAATTTCACCTGCATCGTGAGCGGCAGGTCGGCCACCTCGTCGAGCATGAGCGTGCCGCCGTTGGCCGCTTGGAAGAAGCCTTGGCGATCGCTGTCGGCGCCGGTAAAAGCGCCCTTCACGTAGCCGAAAAACTCGGCTTCCATCAGGTTTTCGGGAATCGCGCCGCAGTTGACCGCCACGAACGGCCGCGCCGCGCGCGACGACAACGCATGGATGGCGCGGGCCGCACGCTCCTTGCCGCTGCCCGATTCGCCGCTGATCACCACCGGCGCCATGCTGCGCGCCAGGCGCATCAACGAGCGGCGCACTTCCTGCATCGCGGCGGAGTGGCCGGGCAGCAGATCGTTGGTCCGTTCGGCCAAATCGGCATTACCGGGATCGGGATCGCGCTGCTGGCGGCCCAGCGCATTCAGCACGAGGCTGCGAAGCTGGTCGAGCGAGAGCGGTTTGGCGATGTAATCGAACGCGCCCGCCTTGAGCGCCTCGACCGCGTTCTCTGCGCTGCCATAAGCGGTGATGACGGCAACCGGCGTGCGGTCGGCCGTAGCAGACAGCTGGCGCACGAGTTCAATGCCCAGGCCATCGCCCAGGCGCATGTCGGTCAGCACCAGTGCAAAGCGCTGCCGGGACAGCGCTTCGCGCGCCTCGGCCAGCCCGCTGGCAAGCACGACGTCGTGCCCCATGCGGCGCAGGGAAATCTCCAGCAGCTCGCGCAGGTCGGCTTCGTCATCGACGACGAGAATGGGTTCGCGAACGATGGCGGCTTTAGGCATGGATCAGCAGAAGATCGGCGGAAATTCACGGCCGGCGGATCATTCCGCGATCGGCCCGGCAGGTTGGTCAAACATCAGGGTGATGACGAAGGCGCGGCGTGGCAAGGTGCCGCGCGCCTCCATGGTCAACGCTCCGGTGCGATCGAGCAAGGATTCCAGTGCGATGGCGCCGTAACGGATCTGCGCATCGTTGGCGCTACACAACTCGCGGGCCATGTAGAGCCCGAGGCCAGTGCCTTGTGCGTCATTCGTGAAGAACGGCTCGAACAGGCTGCGCTGCTGCTCGGTGGGCACCTCGGGGCCGTCGTTCCAGATGACGAGTTCGGCGTGGGCGTCGTCAAGCGCGTAGGCGGCCAGTTGGATCGAGCCGGGAACGCGGCGGCAATAACGCAGCGCGTTGTCGAGCATGTTGCCCACCACCTGCTGCAACTGCGCCGGGTCGAACAGCACGGGCTTGTCCAGGTCGACCGCCACGCGCACGAGGTTCGGGTTGATCTCGGTGGCCTCGCCTGCGCGGCGCACGGCCTCGGCACGCCAGCGATCCACGACCTCCGGCAGCACCTGCGCCAGTTGCACGCGCACGCGTTCGCCGCGAGGGCGGCGCGAGAGCATCAAGACGTCGGCGACCACCTGGTCGAGCCGGCGCACGTTGTCGCGGATGATGCGCAGCAGGCGTGTCTCCACGCCGGAACTTTCCGGGCGCGGGTGGGCGCCGCCATCGTGGCCGTCGCCTGGATCGTCGAGCAGTTCCGCGGCCTGGCTGATTGCGGCCAGCGGGTTGCGGATCTGGTGCGCGACGCTGGCTACCAGCCGCCCCATCGAGGCCAGCTTTTCCTGCTGCGCCTGCTCCGCCACACGCTCCCAGCTTTCCACGTGGACCAGCACGGTGTCATGCAACTCGTGACGCAGAAACGCTTCATCGTCCGCCGACCAGCCTTGCGTGATGGCGTCCGCCGAGGGCATGCGCTGACGCATCTCGCCGCCCTCGCCCGGCAAGCCCAGGCCGATGGAGCTGACGAGGCTATCCAAATAGACGCTGCGCAGATTGGCAAGGCTCGGCAGGATGAAGCGCAGGCGCAGGCGGGCGCTCAACATGGCACGGCCGGCCCGGCCGCTCGAGCTGATGGGAAGCAGGTCGAGGATGCGCGGCGCATCGTTGTCACCGGTGCCATCGGTGGGACGGCTCTTGCGGCGCAGCCACTGGCGCAGCGTTTCGAGCAGCGGGCGCAGGTGGGGCACGTCCTTCAAGTCGAACAGCATCGCACCGCTGCTGACAAAGGCGCTCTGCGGCACGCCCAGCAGCATGGCGGCAGCCGGGTTGGCCGCCACGACGCGACCGTCGGCACGCACCAGCATCACACCGTCCTGCATGTCGTAGACCATCAACCGGTTGACGAGCTGCTGCAGGCGCAATTCGCGCTCGCGCGCCATCGTCAATCGTTCCTGCGTGATCTGGCGGTGCGACAGGCCGTACATCATTGACGCGGCCATCATGTACACCAGGCCGTACAGCCCGGCAGATGCCAGGCCCGGCGCAATCACGCCGTCGTTCAGCATCTGCAGGAACGGATCGGCCAGCACCACGATCGATGCCACAGCCGCCGTGAACAGCGCAAACAGCAGGCTGGTGAGCGCGCCGGCAGCCAGCACCGGCATCAGCAGCACCATCGCCACGCTGGCCGACAGGCGCGAGAGCGTGGCATACGCCAGCCCGAGGAACAGCAGATCGAGCACCACGTCCAGCCGCACACGGAATTGGAATCGCGTGCGCCACCAGCCGGCTGCGGCAAGGATGAGCAGGGCCATCGCCAGATACGGCAGCGTCAGGCTGAGCAGCGCTTCGCTATTGGGCAGGCCGGCTGCTTCGTTGTGCTCGCGCGGCACCATCACGAACAGCAACAGCACCAGCGCCACGGCGGCGCGGCTGAAGGCGAAATAGCGCAGCAGCCGCCACTGGAACTCAGGCGGATCAGGCTCCAGCCAGACCGATCGGAGTGCGCGCCAGGCGTTCAGGCGCGAGAGCAAGCTACGCGCGCCGGACGGCGTGGCCCGCGCGGCACCCGACGCTTCGGGCGTCATGCGTTGCCCCGGTCAGCATGCTCGGGGCAGCGATAGCGGCCACCCGCCAGCGCGACCATGCCGGTGCGCGGCGCGTGCACGCCGCACACGGCACATTGCTCGATGGGTTGGGAGGCCTCGGGCTCAGTAGGGCGCTTGGCTGAGCCCTGTCCGCCCGAGGCTGTCTGGCCCTGCCCCGAGGAGCGGGACGAACGCGTCCCCAGGCGGCTCAACCACCACCAGCCGGCGAGCAGCATCAGGATCAGCAGGACGGGACGGGACATGGGGAACTGACAAGGACAAGTAACGGCGCAGGCGCCAGGAACACGCTAGGCGCGATGCAGAATGACTTCGAGCACGAAGCGGCTGCCCACATACGCCAGCATCAGGATCGCGAAGGCCGCCATCACCCAGCGCAGCGCCACGCGTCCGCGCCAGCCGCGAAAACGCCGACCGATCAGAATGCCGCCGAACATCACCCACGACAGCACGGCAAAGATATTCTTGTGATCGAAATGGAAGGCGCTGTGAAACAGCTGCTCGGAGAACAGCACGCCCGAGGCGATCGTCAGCGTCAGCAGAACGAAGCCCGCCCCGATCAGCCGGAACAGCAGTTTTTCGAGCGTGAGCAGCGGCGGGAGCAGATCCAGCCAACGGCCGAACCCGCTTGCCTCCGGGCGGTTGATGGTGTGCAGGCGACGCTCTGCAGCCAGCATGAGGATCGCATGGAATGCCGCTAGCGTGAACAGCCCGTAGGCGACGTTGGCAATAGCGAAGTGCAGCTTGAACAGGGGGCTGGCCGCATAGCCGAGAATTTGCGTACCCGGAAAGGCCAACGGCAGCAGGCTTCCGACCAGCGCCACCGGCATCACGAGCAGGCCGAGGCCGGCCAGCGAGAAGAAGAGGCTTTCGATCCAGAAAATGCCGACGCCCAGCCACAGCATGGCCGACAACGCATAGGCAAAGCCAAATACCATGGCGCTGGCCGGGAAGATCGTCTCGTGCAGCAGGAACCCGTGCGCGATCAAGGCGGCCAGCAGACCCCAGCGCCACCAGCCCGGGACAGTGTCGGCAGCCCCCGGAGGCGGCGGAACGAGCACCGTGGCACCCGGCGACTGACCGCCTGCCGCCATGGCTCCCGCCGGCGCCCGGGCACCCAGTCCACCGCGTCGCGCCCACGCTACCGAAGCGAGGATGCCGTAGAGAAGCGCCGTCAGCGCATACAGTACAATTGCCATTTGCATAGTTTACCGCAGCGCACCCCAGTTTTGGCTGGGGCCCGCCCCCGCCGAAAGCCTCGTTGGGCGGCAACGCAACATGCGCACATTGAGCACATTCCCAGCCGGCGCAAGTCGCACGCGCGCCGGCCGCCTCTTCATCCCGTCCCCAATTCCGGATCCCTGTCACTGTCATGCTGGATAACCTGACCCAACGGCTCGCGCGCGTGGTCAAGACCATGCGCGGCGAAGCGCGCCTGACCGAAGCCAACACCGCTGAGATGCTGCGCGAAGTCCGCCTGGCGCTGCTCGAAGCCGACGTGGCGCTGCCGGTCGTGCGCGAATTCATTGCCCGCGTCAAGGAAAAGGCGCTCGGCGAAGACGTCATCACGAGCCTTTCGCCGGGCCAGGCGCTGGTCGGCATCGTGCAGCGCGAGCTGACGGCCATCATCGGCGGCCAGGAAGCGCTGGAAGGCGTCGGCAGCAACATCATGGGCGGCCGCGCGGCCGAGCTGAACCTCAACGTCACGCCGCCCGCGATCATCCTGATGGCCGGCCTGCAGGGCGCCGGCAAGACCACCACGGTGGGCAAGCTCGCCAAGTGGCTCAAAGAGAACAAGAAGAAGAAAGTGCTGACGGTGTCGTGCGACGTGTATCGCCCCGCCGCCATCGCGCAGTTGAAGACCGTTTCCGAGCAGGTCGGCGCGGACTTCTTCCCCTCGCAGCCCGACCAGAAGCCGGTGGACATTGCCGCCGCAGCCCTGGACTGGGCCAAGAAGCACTACCACGATGTGCTGATCGTCGATACGGCCGGCCGCCTCGGTATCGACGAGGCGATGATGCAGGAGATCGCCGCGCTGCACGCCAAGCTCAAGCCGGCCGAAACGCTGTTTGTGGTCGATGCGATGCTCGGCCAGGATGCCGTCAACACCGCCAAGGCCTTCAACGACACCCTGCCTCTGACCGGCGTGGTCCTGACCAAGCTCGACGGCGATGCGCGCGGTGGCGCGGCCCTGTCGGTGCGTCACATCACGGGCAAGCCGATCAAGTTCGTCGGTGTGGCCGAAAAGCTCGACGGGCTGGAGCCGTTCTACCCCGACCGCATGGCCCAGCGGATCCTGGGCATGGGCGACATCCTTGCGCTGGTGGAAGAAGCCCAGCGCGGTGTCGACATGGAAGAGGCGCAGAAGCTTGCCGCCAAGATCAAGAAGACCGGCGGCTTCGACCTCGAAGACTTCAAGGCCCAGATCGGCCAGATGAAAAAGATGGGCGGTCTGGGCAGCCTGATGGACAAGCTGCCGGCTCAGCTCGCGCAGCAGGCGCAAGGTGCCAACATGGACCAGGCCGAAAAGCAGGTCCGCCGCATGGAAGGCATCATCAACAGCATGACGGCTGCCGAGCGCGCCAAGCCTGAGCTCATCAAGGCAAGCCGCAAGCGCCGCATTGCCGCCGGGGCGGGCGTGCAGGTGCAGGAAGTCAATCGTCTACTCAACCAATTCGAGCAGATGCAAGGCATGATGAAAAAGCTCAAAGGCGGCGGCATGATGAAGATGATGCGCGCCATGGGCGGCATGAAAGGCGGCATGAAGGGACTGTTCGGCGGCCGCTGAGCGGGCTACCTCCCTCCTGAATCGCACTTTTGATCGACACACCGAACCGTTTCACCGAACCGAAAAGATGCTGAGCGCAGAACAGGCCCGCGAACTCTGGGCCAACTCCGAAGAAATCGTCAGCGAAGACGCCGTGCGCGGCTCGCTGGACCGCATGGCCGAAGAGATCACCGAGAAGATCGGCGATACGTTCCCGATGGTGCTGTCCGTGATGGGCGGCGCGGCCGTCTTTACCGGGATGCTGCTGCCCAAGCTGGCCTTCCCGCTCGAATTCGACTACATCCACCTCTCGCGCTACAACAACACGACGGTGGGCGGCGAGATGCAGTGGCGCGTGGCGCCGCGCGAGTCGGTCAAGGGCCGCACGGTGCTGGTGCTCGACGACATCCTCGACGAAGGCGAGACGATGGCCGCCATCCGCTCACGCATCATCGACATGGGCGCCGCCGAGTTCTACTCCGCGGTGCTCTGCGAGAAAACGCTCGCCAAATCCAAGCCTCTGTACCCCGACTTCTGCGGCTTCAACGTGCCTGACCGCTACGTGTTCGGCTGCGGCATGGACGCAAAGGGCTACTGGCGCAACCTGCCGACCATCCGCGCGCTCAAGAACACCTGACGCGGCACCGCGGCAAGCAAAAAGGGCGACACTTTAGTCGCCCTTTTTTGTTGCCCGCGCGTGGTTCAGAGTTGATGCGCGAATGTGCGGATGCCCTTGAGCAGCATCTCCACCGAAATCGCCACCAGAATCAGCCCCATCAGACGCTCGAAGGCCATCACCGTGCGTTCGCCGACGAGGCGCTGAATGTGCGTGGCGCTCAGCAGTACCACGGCGCACACGGCCATCGTCGCGCATAAAGAGCCGACCCAGGTCCACATGCGCCCCGGCGCCTGCGATACAAGGAGCATCACCGTGGCCATCGCCGACGGGCCCGCGATGGCCGGAATCGCCAGCGGCACGATGAAGGGCTCGCCGGTGGGCTGCGACTCGGCAGCGCCTTCACGCGGGAAGATCATCCGCAGCGCGATCAGGAACAGCACGATGCCGCCTGCAATCTGCAGCGACATGTCGGTCAGGCTCATCATGCGCAGAAAGCTCTCGCCGAAGAACATGAAGACGAGCAGCAGCACGAACGCAATGCCGACCTCGCGCAGCACGACACGGCTGCGGCGCTCGGGGGCGACCTGCCGCAGCGCGGAGATGAAGATGGGAATGTTGCCGAGCGGATCGGTGATCAGCACCAGCAGGACGGTCGCCGAGAGGAATGTATATTCCATCGCCTGACGTCGATCAGGCGCCGCGACGGTAAGGGCGCTCCCGCAGCCATTTGGTGGCGATCCACTTTTCGCCACGCTCGACCGGCAGGCCGGCATGCAACGTGTCTTCATCCAGCGTGCCGTCGGGCCGCTTGTAGACGAAGAAGACGGCGTTGCCCTTGACGGGCGCCACCTCCAGCCCGAGCTTCGGAAAGCCCGTCGCGCCGCCCGCCTGCACGCTGTTGAGATAGATGACCATGGTCGCCACGCGCTGACCGCCGACTTCAAGCTGGCGTGCCTCGCCGCTGCGTCCGGGGTTGAAGAAATCGAAGTGCGGTTGGTATTCGCCGCCGGGCTGGTAGTTCAGCACCTGGAAGCCCTCGCCGTGTTCGACCGGCACGCCCACGGCCTGCGCGATACGCGCTTCGATCTTGGCGATCAGCGGATGCTCGCCGACCTGGAACATCCCGCCCTGGCTTGTCCGGGCCGAGATCAGGTTTTCCTCGCCCGTATCGGGGTTCACGACGGGCGAACGCTTCAGGCGATTGCGCCCGATCGCGATCAGCTCGTCACACTCCTGGTCCGACAGGAAGTGCTGGAACAGCACGATGCGCGGCGTCTCGATTGCGAACAGGATCGGGATGTCACCATCGGCGGTATGCACGGCATTGCTGTTTTCGACCGCCTCGTCGGCGGCAGGCGTCGGCGCGGGCGCCACGACGGGGGCGGGTGCGCGGGCAGTCAGCGCCTCATCGACGACGCGGCGCGCGAAGGCGCGGTCGTAGCCGGATTGCACCATCGAAGCCACCAGGGATTCGGCCTCGAAACCTTCGGTCACGTGACGCTGCAGCCAGTCGCGCAGCGCGTCAGACATGGTCGCGTACGGTTGGGTGGTGGACATGCGGGATGGAGATGCGGGCGAGGGAGAGATGGCCCTATTGTAGGCCGACGGTTCGCCGACGGAAGATCACGAACCACCAGCCGGCCCGCCAGCAATACGCAGCGGCGAGAACGGATTGCGCGCGGGCACTTCCGGCAGCGCCTTGGCACGCGGCGTGGGAGCAGTGGATTCCGCAGGCACCGGCGCCGATACCGTCATCGCGCTCGACTCCTGATATTGCCAGCGCTTCCAGGCGGCCAGCACGGCATTCGGATATTGCGGCTGGCCGCGGCTGCCGTTGTAACGGCCTAGCGCCAGGTACAGATTGCCGCCTTCCATGTCGAGGTAATGACGCAGGATCGTGCAGCCATACCGCAGGTTGCTTTGCAGATGGAAGAGCTTGCGCGAGTCGTTGTCGCCGATGCTGCGCGTCCAGAACGGCATCACCTGCATGAGGCCCATCGCCCCGGCACTGCTGATGGCGTACTTGCGGAAACCGCTCTCCACCTGGATGAGCCCGAGCACCAGCGCCGGGTCCAGACCAGCGCGTTTGGCCTCGTAATACGCCGTCTCGATCAGTTCGACACGTACCGACGCCTGCGGAATCTTGCCCGACATGCGCACAGACATCTCGGCCAGCCAGCGCAGGTAGCCGAGTTGCTCGTCGTTGCTGGCAAATACCGGGCGCAACGGGCGGCTGTCGGCCACGGCGGCAGACAGCGCGCTGCGCACGGAGTCCGCCAGATATTCCTCTTTCTGGGCGCCCGCCCGCGCCGCCTGCGTGCCCGCGAGCAACGTCCCCGCGCACAGCGCAGTGGCGATCAGGCGGGCTGAAGACAAGCAGCGCATACGGGGTCGTCCTGTTGTTGCGTTATTGCGCGAGACGCGCCTTCAGCGTGGCCAACACATCGGCCGGGGCCACAGCGGTGGCGGCTTCGTCGCGGCGGCCTTGAAATTCCAGCTTGCCTTCCTTGAGGCCGCGGTCGCCCACCACGACGCGGAACGGCACGCCGATCAGCTCCCAGTCGGCAAACATCGCGCCGGGGCGCTCGCCGCGGTCGTCCAGCATCACGTCGATGCCGGCGGCAACCAACTCGGCGTGCAGGCGATCGGCTTCTTCGCGCACGGCGTCGGAGCGGTCGTAACCCACGGGGCAGATCACCACCTGGAACGGCGCGATCGATGCCGGCCAGATAATCCCGCGCGCATCGTAGTTCTGCTCGATGGCCGCACCCAGAATCCGCGTGATGCCGATGCCGTAGCAGCCCATCACCATCGGCTGCGTCTTGCCGTTCTCGTCGAGGAACGTCGCGTTCATCGCCTCGGAGTAGCGCGTGCCCAGCATGAAGACGTGACCGACTTCGATGCCGCGGCAGACGGCCAGCGTGCCCTTGCCATCCGGCGAGGGGTCGCCGGCCACCACGTTGCGCAGGTCGTAAACCTCGGGCTCGGGCAAGTCGCGGCCCCAGTTCACGCCGGTGAAGTGGTAATCCTCTTCGTTGGCGCCGACCACGAAATCGCTCATGGCGGCCGCCGTGCGGTCTGCCACCACCTTCACGGGCAGCTTCGTGCCGATCGGGCCGAGATAGCCAGGGCGCGTGTCGAATGCGCGGAGGATTTCGCCCTCGGTTGCGAAGCGGAAGTCGGCCAGACCCGGCACCTTCGATGCCTTGACCTCGTTGAGTTCATGGTCGCCGCGCAGCAGCAGCAACCAGATCTGGGGCTCGCCGCCCTCGACTTCGGTCGCCAGCACGATGGATTTGATCGTGCGCTGCAGCGGAATCCCCAGTTGCTCGGCCACAGCCTCGCACTTGGCGCGGCCGGGCGTATGCGTCTTGGTGAGGGCCTCGGTGGCAGCGGCACGCGGCGCGGCCGGGGCAACGGCTTCCGCAGCTTCGATGTTTGCGGCGTAGTCGGAATCCGGGCAGTAGATGATGGCGTCTTCGCCCGTATCGGCAATCACGTGGAACTCGTGCGAGCCCGAGCCGCCGATGGCCCCGTTGTCGGCCGCCACGGCGCGGAATTCCAGGCCGAAACGCTGGAAGATGCGCGTGTAGGCGTCGTACATCTTCTGGTACGACACCTTCAGGCCCTCGGCGTCGCGGTCGAAGGAGTACGCGTCCTTCATCGTGAATTCGCGGCCGCGCATGATGCCGAAACGCGGGCGGCGCTCGTCGCGGAACTTGGTCTGGATCTGGTAGAAATTGACGGGCAGCTGCTTGTACGAGCGAATTTCAGTGCGGGCGATGTCGGTCACCACCTCCTCCGACGTCGGCTGCATGACGAAGTCGCGCTCGTGGCGATCCTTGAAGCGCAGCAGCTCGTCGCCCATCTTGTCCCAGCGGCCGGTCTCCTGCCACAGCTCGCCCGGCTGCACCACCGGCATCAGCACCTCCACCGCGCCGGCGGCATTCATTTCCTCACGCACGATCTGCTCGACCTTGCGGATCACGCGCAGACCCACGGGCATATACGTATAGAGGCCCGCGCCGAGCTTCTTGATCATGCCGGCACGCATCATCAACTTGTGCGAGACGATCTCCGCGTCAGCGGGCGCTTCCTTGAGCGTGGAAATGAAGAATTGGGACGCTTTCATGCGACTGACAATAAGGGATGACGCGGCCAACCAAAGCCGCGAAAACAAGGGCAAAAGCCACCGGAATCAGGAGATGAGACGAGGCGCCAGGCGCACATTCGCGCAATCGGCACCCCTCCCCCAGGAGGCGCGAGTGAGCGGCAACATTTCGGCTTCTGTGACAGCCGAGCGACGGGCCGCTCTATAATCGGCGTAATTCTAAAGTATTCGAGGTGCAGTCATGCTCGATCGTGAAGGCTTCCGCCCGAACGTCGGCATCATCCTCATCAACGCAAGAAACGAGGTGTTCTGGGGCAAGCGCATTGGCGAGCACTCCTGGCAGTTTCCACAAGGCGGCATCAAATACGGCGAAACGCCCGAACAAGCGATGTTCCGCGAACTGCACGAAGAAGTCGGCCTGTTGCCAGAACACGTCCGGATCGTCGGTCGCACGCGCGACTGGCTGCGGTATGAGGTGCCGGACAAGTTCATCCGCCGCGAAATACGCGGCCACTATCGGGGCCAGAAACAGATCTGGTTCCTGCTGCGCATGGTCGGTCGCGACTGCGACATCCAACTGCGTGCCACCGAGCATCCGGAATTCGATGCGTGGCGGTGGAGCCAGTACTGGGTGCCGCTCGAGGCCGTCATCGAGTTCAAGCGCGAGGTGTATCAGCTGGCGCTGTCGGAGCTTTCGCGCTTCGTGCAGCGTCAGACCCGCGCGCCGCTCTCGCCCTACGGGCGCGGCGGCCAGCACCGAGAGCGCGACGGACGCGACGCGCGCGATAGCCGCGAACGTTCCAGCGACCAGGGCAGCCGGAACGAACAGCACGCCCAGCCGGCCCTGACCGTCACCACCACGACGGTCATCGTCGAGACGGTGAGCGTATCCGCGCCGGCCCCCATCTCTCCCAACCCTGACGACACGGCTCCCAAGGATAATTCGTGAATCTGATGACGACGACACGTGGAGCGCACCGCGCTCTCGTGCCGCTCGCGCTGGCGGCTGCGCTGGCGCTGACGGCATGTGGCCATAACCGCACCGGCGACCTCGAAGACAAGCTGTTGATGGACCCGTTCAACGACAAGCCCTTCAAGGAAGACGCCGTCACCTTCCCGGCCCCGCCGGTCGATCGTGATGCCGTGCCATTCGATGTGGGCGGCCGTGATGAATCGCCGCTGCGCTTTGCGATCGATCCGAAATCGGTGTCGATCGGCAAGGACAACGTGGTGCGCTACACCGTGCTGATCACCAGCAAGACCGGCGCGCGCAACGTCAACTACGAAGGCCTGCGCTGCGACACGGCGGAACGACGCATCTATGCGACGTTGCGCAACGACTCCAACCAGTGGGTCGGCAACCGCGCGGTCGACATGAACGAAACGGCGAATGCCGAATCGGCAAGCATGAACGCCTACAAGCCCGCGACGGATTGGCAACGCGTTGGCAATGGCGGGCCGACGGACTATGCGTCGGCGTTGATGCGCTCGTACTTCTGCGACGTGCGGTCAGTTGCGGGCGACGGGAAAGCCTCGACGCTGGTGCGCCGTCTCGGCGGGCAGGGCGGACGTTTTTACGGGCCCTAAGCGGCGCGCACCGGCGTGCCGTATGCGCGCCCTAAACACAAAGGCCAACCTCGCGAGGTTGGCCTTTTGTTTTCATGCTCGCCGAGCGGCTGGATCAGAGCAGCACCAGGTTATCCCGATGCACCAGCTCGGCAGCGCTGACGTAGCCCAGCACCGCCTCAATCTCGGACGATGCCTTGCGCGCGATCAGCCGGGCCTCGGCGGAGGAATAGTTCGTCAGCCCACGCGCCACTTCGCGGCCCGCCGCGTCCACACAGGAAATCACTTCCCCGCGCGCAAATTCGCCCTGCACTTCCGTCACGCCGATCGGCAGCAACGACTTCCCGCCGACCGTGAGCTTCTCGACCGCGCCGGCGTCGAGCACCACGCGACCGCGCAACTGCAGGTGGTCGATCATCCACTGCTTGCGCGCCGCCATCCGCCCGGTCGGTGCGCGGAGTTGCGTGCCGATGGCCTCGCCGCTTGCCAGCCGCGCGAGCACGTCAGCCTCGCGACCCGACGCGATGATGGTGTGCGCGCCCGATTTTGCCGCACGCTTGGCCGCCAGAATCTTCGTCAGCATGCCGCCCTTGCCGATGCTCGAACCGGCACCGCCGGCCATCTGCTCAAGGTCCGGCGTGCCGGCTTGCGCCTCGTCGACAAAGCGGGCGCCCGGCTCTTTGCGCGGGTCAGCGGTGTACAGGCCGCGTTGGTCCGTCAGGATGATCAGCGCGTCGCCCTCGATCAGGTTGGTGACGAGTGCGCCCAGCGTGTCGTTGTCGCCGAACTTGATTTCATCGGTGACGACGGTGTCGTTCTCGTTGATGATCGGCACGACACCGAGGCTCAGCAGCGTGAGCAGTGTGGAACGTGCATTGAGATAGCGCTCGCGATCAGCCAGGTCGCCATGCGTGAGCAGCACCTGCGCCGTGCGGATGCTGTGTCGCGCGAACTCGGATTCGTACACCTGCGCCAGCCCCATCTGCCCGACGGCGGCGGCGGCCTGCAACTCATGAATTTCTTTCGGACGCTTGGCCCACCCCAACCGCTGCATGCCCTCGGCGATGGCGCCTGAGCTGACCAGCACGACTTCCTTGCCCGCCGCCCGTAGCGCCGCGATCTGCGCGGCCCAGCGGGCAATGGCGGCCTGGTCGAGGCCACGGCCGTCGTTGGTAACCAGGCTGGAACCGACCTTGACGACAAGGCGGCGCGCATCGGCGATCAGCGAATGCAGGGCCATGGTGGGCGTGTCTCCGAAGGAAGTTTGTTGTGTTTACGCTTGATCGTCGTGGCCGACGTTGTGCAGGCTCGGGTCCAGACGCTGGTCGGGCGCGGCGGCGGCTGCATCCTCTTCGGCGCGCAGCTCGTCGAGGTATTCCTGAATCGCATGAACAAGTGCCTGCGTGCCATCGTGCGTCAACGCAGAAATGCGGTGCACCGGGCCCTTCCACTTGAAGCGCTTCACGAAGTCTTTCACGCGCGCTTCGCGTTCGTCCTCGGGCACCATGTCGAGCTTGTTGAGCACGAGCCAGCGCGGCTTGTCGAAGAGTTCAGCGTCGTATTTCTTCAGCTCGCCGACAATTGCCTTGGCTTCAGCCACCGGATCGACGCTCTCGTCGAACGGGGCCAGATCCACCACATGCAGCAGCACGCGCGTGCGTTGCAGGTGCCGTAAGAATTGGTGCCCCAGACCGGCACCCTCTGCTGCGCCCTCAATCAGGCCGGGAATGTCCGCCACCACGAACGATTTCGACGGGCCTGTCCGGACCACCCCCAGGTTCGGGTGCAGCGTCGTAAACGGGTAGTCGGCAATCTTCGGTCGCGCGTTCGAAATGGCCGTGATCAGCGTCGACTTGCCGGCATTCGGCATGCCGAGCAGACCCACGTCGGCCAGCACCTTCAACTCCAGGCGCAGGTTGCGACGCTCACCGGCCTTGCCGTCGGTCTTCTGGCGCGGCGCGCGGTTGGTGCTCGACTTGAAGTGGATGTTGCCCCAACCGCCTTCGCCGCCCTGCGCGAGGCACAGGCGCTGGCCGTCGACGGTCAGGTCGGCGATCAGCTCTTCCGTGTCGGCATCGTAAATGGCCGTGCCCACGGGCATGCGCAGCGTGATGTCTTCGCCTGCAGCGCCGTAACAGTCGGCTCCCCGGCCGTTTTCGCCGTTGCGCGCGAGATGCTTCTTGGCGAAGCGGTAGTCGATCAGGGTGTTGATGTTGCGGTCAGCCACGGCCCACACGCTGCCGCCCCGCCCGCCGTCGCCGCCATCCGGCCCGCCGAACGGGACGAATTTCTCGCGGCGCATCGAGGCGCTGCCGTTGCCGCCGTCACCAGCGATCACTTCAATCCGGGCTTCGTCGATGAACTTCATGGAGGTCTCCGCCCGTGCGACGTGCGCACGGCAGGTAAAAAAAGAAATCGGCGCCACTCGCGCCATTGCTAACAGAACGCGCCTGGAAACACGCACCAAGAAGCTGCGTACCGCCCAGGATCATGGTCGCGTTTTGTTAGCAGCCAGAAACGAAAAAGCCCCGCACGGGTGCGGGGCCTTTCTACTACAAGGCTGAATCAGGCCGCCGGAACAACGTCGACGAACTGCTTCTTGCCTTCGCCGCGGGTGGCGAACTTAACGTGGCCATCGACCAGCGCGAAGAGGGTGTGGTCCTTGCCCATGCCCACGTTCACACCAGCGTGCGTGCGGGTGCCGCGTTGGCGGACGATGATGCCGCCAGCGTTGATGGCTTGACCGCCGTACACCTTCACGCCCAGGCGCTTCGACTCGGAATCGCGGCCGTTCCGTGTGGAACCGCCGCCTTTTTTCTGTGCCATGACTGAACTCCTATCCGGTTACGTAGACGACGCAGCCTTAGGCCACGATCGAGTCGATACGCAACTCGGTGTAATTTTGACGATGCCCTTGGCGCTTTTGATAGTGCTTACGACGGCGCATCTTGAAGATGTGCACTTTGTCGTGACGACCGTGGGAGATGACGGTGGCTTTGACGGCAGCCCCGCTCACCAGCGGCGCACCAACCTTGAGTTGGTCGCCGGCGCCCACTGCGAGCACCTGGTCAAGCGTGATTTCTGCGCCAACGTCCGCCGGTATCTGTTCTACTTTCAGTTTTTCGCCAGCAGCAACCTTGTATTGCTTACCGCCGGTTTTTACGACCGCGTACATTGTCGGACCTCGATAAAAGAACTAAAACGTGACTCTTGTGCCACTCGCCGCCCACATGCGCGGACAACGGACACAGAGAGCTCGCAACTATACAAGAAAAACCCAAGCAAATCAAAGACTAATACCCTGGCACGTGTGCTGCGCCTGCGCAACGGCCCGCCACGTCAAGCGTGGGGCGCCCAGCCATCGGGCAAACCTCCTTGTTGCTCTATAATCTCGCGGTTTTTTGCGCTGTTTGTCCGCGCGCAAGTCGACCATCAGCCACACGTTTTCTGTCGGAATTCGCCTTGACCCAGACCTCCGCCTCCGTCCTGCTCGCCCCTGTCGCTGAAGACATGCGCGCCGTCGATGCCGTGATCCGCCGCCGCCTGGGCTCGGAGGTGGTGCTGATCAATCAGATCGGCGAATACATCATCAGCGCCGGCGGCAAGCGCCTGCGCCCGGTGATCCTGCTGCTGGTAGCAAACGCGCTTGGTTACAAGGGCGAGCATCAGCACGAGCTGGCCGCCGTGGTCGAGTTCATCCACACCGCCACGCTGCTGCACGACGATGTGGTCGACGAATCCGACCTGCGCCGCGGCCGCAAGACCGCCAACGCCGTGTTCGGCAACGCCGCAAGCGTGCTGGTGGGCGACTTCCTGTATTCGCGCGCCTTCCAGATGATGGTGCAGGCCAACAGCATGCGCATCATGCAGATCCTGGCCGACGCAACCAACATCATTTCTGAAGGCGAGGTCCTGCAACTGTTGAACATGCATGACCCGGACGTGACGGAAGAGCGCTACCTGCAGGTCATTCGCTACAAGACCGCCAAGCTGTTCGAGGCAGCTGCCCAGATCGGCGCCGTGCTCTCGGGCGCGGACGCCGCCACTGAAGAAGCCGCTGCCGAATATGGCCGCCGCATCGGCACCGCGTTCCAGATCGTCGACGACCTGCTCGACTACACCTCCACCGCTGACCAGATGGGCAAGAACGCAGGTGACGACCTGCGCGAAGGCAAGCCGACACTGCCGCTCATCCACCTGCTATCGAACGGCACTGAAGAGCAGCGAGCACTGGTGCGCCAAGCCATCGAGCAAGGCGGCACGGAACATTTCGATGCGATCTTCGCTGCCATTCAGGCTTCCGGCGCGCTGGAGTACACGCGCCAGGCCGCCGAGCGCGAAGCCGCTGCAGCCGAAGCCGCAGCAAACGCATTACCCCCTTCCCTTTTCCGTCAGACGCTGATAGACTTGTGTGCTTTCTCGCTGCAACGTCAGTCCTGACACGCACGAGATCTGCGAAGAAGCATCGGGGTGTAGCTTAGCCTGGTAGAGCGCTACGTTCGGGACGTAGAGGCCGGAGGTTCGAATCCTCTCACCCCGACCAGTTTCTCGTATTTCAATCATTTCTGCGGCACAGTTTTCAGCATCGCCGCACAGCAATTCCAAGCTTCTTTCGGCATCGTCCGCTCAGTTCAGCGGGGTGTTGCGCTGTCCGCGCAACCAACGGCCGCGTGCGCAGAAGCGCCAAACCCCTCTGTTATAGTGGGCGCTTCGCCGTTCTCCCTCTCCCGCTTTGGACTCTTGGCCGCTCTGGGCACAAATCGGCGCCGTCGTGCTGCTGTTGTGTTGCTCCGCCTTCTTCTCGATTTCCGAAACCGCGATGATGGCGCTCAATCGCCATCGCCTGCGCCATCTTGCAAAGTCCAACGTATCCGGCGCGCGCAATACGCTGCAATTGCTTGGTCAGACCGACAAGCTGCTCTCGCTCATCCTGATCGGCAACAACCTGATCAATACCGCCGTGCCGGTGCTGATCACCACCTTGGCGATCCACTACTTCGGCAACAACGGAACGACGCTGTCGATCGCCACGGCCATCGTGGCGTTTCTCATCATCGTGTTCGCCGAGATCGCCCCGAAGATCGTGGGCGCGACCTATCCCGAACGCGTTGCGTTTCCCGCCAGCTTCATCATCAAGCCGCTGCTGCAGATTTCGACGCCGCTGGTCGCGGTGGTCAACGCGTTTGCCATGGGGGTGCTGCGGCTGGTGCGCATCAATACGCGCAAGGCGCCGGAACAGCGCATGTCGACCGAGGAACTGCGCACGCTGGTGCTGGAATCGGGCAACTTCATCCCGCACAAGCACCGCAGCATCCTGCTCAACCTGTTCGATCTGGACGCCATCACCGTGGACGACGTGATGACGCCGCGCGCGCGGGTGGAATCGCTCGACCTGTCGCGCCCGATCGAAGAGGTCGTCCAGCAGCTCGAGACCTGCTATCACAACAAGCTTCCGGTGTTCGAGCAGGACAGCGATCAGGTGATCGGCATCCTGCATGTGCGCAAGGCGCTGTCACTTCTGGGGCACACCGAACTCACGCACGACGATTTCCGTAGCCTGCTGGCCGAGCCCTATTTCGTACCGAGCGGCACACCCGTTTTCCGCCAGCTACAGTATTTTCAGGAGAACCGCCGCCGCCTCGGGCTGATCGTCAATGAATACGGCGACATGCTGGGGCTGGTCACGCTCGAGGACATCATCGAAGAGATGATCGGCGAGTTCACCACCACGCTTCCCAACGCCGGCAAGCTGGCCTGGGACAAGGAAGGCACTTATCTTGCGGATGCGGGAATGTCGTTGCGCGATCTGAACCGGCGCCTGGGCCTGAGTCTGCCGACCGACGGCCCGAAAACGCTCAACGGGCTGCTATTGGAAGAGCTGGAAGAGATTCCCGAGGCGACGGTCAGCGTGAAGATCGCGGGCTGCGTGATGGACATCGTCCAGATGGACAGTCAGTCGATCCGCACGGTGCGACTGCATCAGCCGCCGCAGCCAAAGCGTAGTTGACGCCACACCTGAGGCCGAACGCTTCAGTTGGAGCGGTTTTCTGCCGATGTGGCACAAATGCAAGCTGCGGTTTGATGTGCGCTTTACAAATGCAGGGGCGGTCGGCAAACTGCCCCGGTTCCGGGCACCACCCCCCACGAATGGGTGGGGTACCGGCTGCAGAACATAGAACAATCGCCTTGGGGGGCGAGCGCGCGCAGGAGGCGGTGGGGCCCGGCGCGCGCTGAAATAGTCAGCTTCAGCCTGACGGACTGGACTCATGACACTCGGACTCGCTCTAGCGCAGAGCCGGCGGATCGCGCCGACGCTACTTACCCAGCTCGAACAGAGCGCGCGTGAGAAACGCACGCAACTGATCGACGAACTGGTGGGCAGCGGGATCATGAGTGCGCACGACCTCGCCGTGTTCGTGGCCGGCAAGTACCAGATGCCGCTGCTGGACCTGGCACAGTACAAGCTCGACACCGTGCCGGCCGTGCTGTCGGCCAACAAGCACTTTGCCCAGTTGCGCCTGTTGCCGCTGGGCCGTCGCGAGAACCGCCTCATCCTCGCCACGTCCGACCCGAGCGATCCGAAGCCGATCGAAGAGCTGCGTCAGAAGATGAACGTGGCCATCGAAACGGTCATCGTCGAACACGACAAGCTGGTTCGCCAACTCAGCCTCGCCAATGAGGCGCCGGCCGAGATCAAGTCGCTCTTCCCCAAGCAGGAAGCCACGCAGATCGAATACGATGCGGGCGCTGCCGCCGCCACGCGTCGCACCACCCCCGACGGCATCGACGATGCCCCTGTGGTGCGCTTCCTGCAGAAGCTCTTTACCGAAGCCTTGCTGCGCGGCGCATCGGATTTGCATTTCGAGCCCTTTGAAACGTTTTACCGCGTGCGTTTCCGCATCGACGGCATCCTCGCGCAGGTCGCGCAGCCGCCGCTCGATATCCGCGACAAGATCGCGACCCGCATCAAGGTGCTCTCGCGCCTCGACATCTCGGAAAAGCGCGTGCCGCAAGACGGCCGCATGAAGCTGCTCATCACTGTCCCGAAAGACCGCAAGGACAAGGACAACAAAGAGACGATCGAGCGCGCCATCGACTTCCGGGTGTCGACGCTGCCGACGCTGTTCGGCGAAAAGATCGTGATCCGGATTCTGGAGTCGTCCACCGAGCGGCTCGATATCGACCAGCTTGGCTATGAGCCGGAGCAAAAGCAGTTGCTGCTCGACGTCATCAAGCGGCCGTACGGCATGGTGCTCGTGACGGGGCCAACCGGATCGGGCAAAACCGTGTCGCTGTACACGTTCCTGAACAGGCTGAACCAGGGCGACATCAATATCTCCACCGCCGAAGACCCAGCGGAAATCCAGTTGCCCGGCATCAACCAGGTCAACGTGAACGACAAGGCTGGGCTGACCTTTGCGGCGGCGCTGAAGTCGTTCCTGCGGCAGGATCCGGACATCATCATGGTGGGCGAAATCCGAGATCTGGAGACGGCCGACATCTCGATCAAGGCTGCGCAGACCGGTCACCTGGTGTTTTCCACGCTGCACACCAACGACGCACCGACCACACTGACCCGCCTGATGAACATGGGCGTGGCGCCGTTCAACATCGCGTCTTCGGTGCTACTGATTACGGCGCAGCGTCTGGCGCGCCGGTTGTGCAAGGAATGCAAGAAGCCCGGTCCGCTGCCCAAGGAAACGTTGCTCGATGCAGGCTTTACCGAGGCAGACCTCGACGGCTCATGGCAGCCGTATCATCCGGTCGGTTGCGAGATCTGCAACGGCAGCGGTTACAAGGGCCGGGTCGGCATTTACCAGGTCATGCCAATTACCGAAACGATCCAGGAAATCATTCTCACGCATGGCACGGCGCTGCAGATTGCCGAGCAGGCGCGCAAAGACGGCGTGATGTCGCTACGCGAATCGGGCCTGCGAAAAGTGAAGCAGGGGCTAACTTCCCTCGAGGAAGTGCTGGCCACAACGAACCAATAACCTTCTCGATCAATCGTTCCCATACCGGGGGGTAGGAACCAACCATGGCCACACGAGCACCCGCCGCGAACCGCGCGGCCGCAGCGCCCAATCGCACGACCGGCAAGACCGCCAAGACCAAGGCGCCCACGCAGTACATCTTCGAGTGGGAAGGCAAAGATCGGAAAGGCAAGATCTTCAAGGGCGAGATGCGCGCCGAGAGCATCACCGAGGTGAATGCCATCCTGCGCAAGCAAGGCCTGTCGATCACCAAATCCAAGCGCCGCCGCGCGGCCCGCGGCAAGAAGATCACGCCGAAGGACATCGCCTACTTCACGCGCCAGCTGTCGACCATGCTGAAGGCCGGCGTGCCGCTGCTGCAGTCGATCGACATCATCGCAAAGGGCCACGCCAACCCGAACTTCACGCAGCTGCTCACGGAAATCCGCGTCGATATTGAATCGGGCAGCAGCATGGCGCAAGCCTTCCGACGTCACCCGAAGTACTTCGACACGCTGTACTGCAACCTGATCGACGCGGGCGAGCAAGGCGGTATTCTGGATGCGCTGCTCGAGCGGCTTTCGCTGTACATGGAAAAGTCCCTCGCACTGAAGGCGCAGATCAAGTCGGCCCTGATCTACCCGATCTCGGTGCTGACGGTGGCCTTCCTGGTGACCGTGGTGCTGATGATCTTTGTGGTGCCGTCGTTCAAGGGTGTTTTCTCCGGTTTCGGTGCCGATTTGCCAGCCCCGACGCTGTTCGTCATTGCGATATCGGATTTCTTCGTCAAGTGGTGGATACCAATCGTGCTAGGGCCCATTGCCGGCATTGCACTGTTTTCGCGTGCATTCAAGCGATCTGAAAACGTCCAGCGTTCGACGCATCGCTTCATCCTGAAGATTCCCATCTTTGGCGACATCATCCGCAAGGCAACCATTGCTCGCTGGACGCGTACGCTGGCTACCATGTTCGCAGCCGGTACGCCGCTCGTGGAGTCGATGGAGTCGGTCGCCGGGGCCGCAGGCAACTGGATCTACCATGATGCGACCCTCGAGGTTCAGCAAGCGGTACGTATCGGCACGAGTCTCACCAACGCCATGCAAGCGACACACGTGTTCGACAACATGGTCCTGCAGATGACGCAGATCGGTGAAGAGTCCGGCGCCCTGGACAACATGCTGCTGAAGGTGGCGGAGTTCTACGAGCGCGAGGTGGACGATGCGGTCGCCAACATCTCGACTCTGATCGAACCCATCATCATCGTCTTCCTCGGCGTGCTAATCGGCGGCATGGTGGTGGCGATGTATCTGCCGATCTTCAAGCTTGGTACGGTGGTCTGACGCAATGCCTGAGATGTTCGTCATCCCCACGTTGGCGCAACTGCCGGCGTGGTTTGTAGTTGCCGCAGGCGGGCTGGTCGGCTTGCTGGTCGGCAGCTTCCTGAACGTGGTGATCCACCGCCTGCCGCGCATGATCGAGCGGGAGGAAGCCAACTATATCGCCGAGTTGCGCGAAGAACCGCTGCCTCACCCGGAGGCATACAACCTGATCGTGCCGCGCTCGGCGTGCCCGTCGTGCGGCCATCAGATCAAGGCGATCGAGAATATCCCCGTGTTGAGCTGGCTTGCGCTGCGAGGCCGTTGCAGTGCGTGCAAAACGCCCATCTCTTGGCGCTATCCCGCTGTGGAACTGGTCACCGGTCTGCTGACGGCGGCCTGCCTTTGGCACTTCGGCCCGACGTGGGTAGCGGTTGCATCGGCGGTGCTGCTGTGGTTCCTAATCGCCGGCACGATGATCGACGCCGACACGCAGCTGTTGCCCGACGCGATCACCCAGCCGCTGCTGTGGCTGGGGCTGGGCGTGAACCTGTTTGACATGTTCACGCACCTGCACGATGCGGTGATCGGCGCGATGGCCGGCTACCTGTTCCTGTGGTCGATCTATTGGGCCTACAAGCTCTTGCGCGGCCGTGAAGGCATGGGCTACGGCGACTTCAAGCTGATGGCCGCGCTCGGCGCGTGGTTCGGCTGGCAGGCGCTGCCGCTGCTGGTGCTGCTGTCGTCGGTCGTGGGGCTGGTGTTTGGGCTCGTGCGCATTGCGCGCGGCGCGAAGAGCGAATCGCCGTTCTCGTTCGGGCCGTTCATTGCCGGAGCCGGCGTGATCGCATTGCTGGCCGGCCCGCAATTGCTGGTGATGGCGGGCCTCGGTCCGCTGCTAGCGCCATAAGAGCACCGTCAGCATGCGCGTGATCGGCCTGACCGGCGGCATCGGCAGCGGCAAGAGCTACGTGGCGGATCGCCTTGCGGAGCGCGGCGCCGCCATTGTCGACACCGACGCCATCGCACACGAGATCACCGCACCGGGCGGCGCCGCCATCCCCAAGCTGGTCGAAACGTTCGGCGCCGGCATCTTACGCAGTGACGGTGCCATGGACCGCGACGCCATGCGCGCCCTCGCCTTTTCGGACGCTACGGCCAAATCGCGACTGGAGCAGATCACGCATCCGCTCATCCGCGAGATTGCGCTGTCGCGCGGGGCCGCTGCGCAGGCATCGGGCGCGCATCCGTACCTCGTCTACGTCGTCCCGCTGCTGGTGGAATCCTTGGCCGGGCATCACAGCTGGCGCTCGCTGGTCGACCGCATTCTGGTGGTCGACTGCCCCGTTGACACGCAGATCGCCCGCGTGATGGCAAGGAACGGGCTGCCCCGCGCGCAAGTGGAAGCCATCATCGCCCGCCAGGCTTCACGCGAAGCTCGCCTCGCCGCCGCCGACGACGTGATCGACAACAGCGGCACGCTGGCCGACCTCCTGCCGCAGATCGACCGTCTGGACCCAACCTACCGGTCGAACTGAAACGCACTGAAAGTTGCGGTCACATCCCTTTGCATTGTGATGAACGAGGGTCTCGCATAGAATGCGGGCAGATCGAGGCCAAATGGGCTTCGGGGCCGCATATGCCAGCAGGCCAGCACACCGGGCACCCAAGTTTTGATCCTGTACGAATATCCCTTCAACGAACGCATTCGGACGCTGCTGCGTCTCGAAGACCTGTTCGAGCGGCTGGATTTTTTTCTCGTGCAGGAGCACCCGCTGCAACACCACGTGGCACTAACCACGCTGTTCGAAGTGGTCGACGTGGCCGGGCGTGCCGATCTCAAATCCGATCTGCTGAAAGAACTCGATCGCCAGCGCCAGACGCTCACCGCGCTGCGCGCCAACCCGCAGATCGATCAAGACGCGCTCGACGCCGTCATCAGCGAACTGGAAACCGCCTCGGGCAATCTCACCGCCACACATGGCAAGGCCGGCCAGCTGATTGCCGACAACGAGTGGCTGACGAGCATCCGCAGCCGCGCCATCATTCCAGGTGGGACATGTGAATTCGATCTGCCGGCGTATTTTGCATGGCAGCATCACCCCGCCGAGCGCCGCCGCGCCGATATCGTCAAATGGGCCCAACCGCTGGTACCGCTGCGCGACGCCACGATGATCGTGCTGCGGCTGCTGCGCGAGTCGGGCCAGAGTGGCAAGGTGATTGCTAACGCTGGAAGCTATCAGCAGATGCTGTCGGGCCGCGTGTACCAGCTGATGCAGGTGCGCCTGGATGAGTCGGCGCTGGGGTTCATCCCCGAAATCAGCGCCAACAAATACATGCTCTGGGTGCGTTTTACCCAGCAGGATGGCGACCTGCGACCCAAGCCGGTCGATGCGGATATCCCGTTCCAGCTGAAGCTCTGTAATTTCTGAGCCGCATCATGAATGTGAAGACCGTCAAATGCCCCAGCTGCGGCAAGGCCGTGCCTTGGGTGCCGGAGAGCCGCTATCGCCCCTTCTGCTCTGAGCGCTGCAAGCAGATCGACCTGGGTGCCTGGGCTGCCGAGCAGTACACCATCCCCGTAGTCGAAGAAGACGACCTGCCCGACGCGCCGGGCAACGATACGACCGGCAGGCTCAACTAGCCATCGCTTCCTCGCGCATCCATTCGAAGACGGGCAACGTTGCCGGCAACACCGGATCCACGCTGATCGGCAACGTCTGCCAAGCGAAATCCTGGCCTTCCAACGCCCGCAGCGTGCCGTCCCAGGCCGTGACCTTGCAGAAGTGCAGGCGCACGTACGCGTGCGCGTAGTCGTGCTCGATGGTGTGCCAGGGCACGCAGGTGCGCAACGTGACGTCCAGCTCTTCCTTCAGCTCACGCGTGAGCGCGGCCTCGACCGATTCGCCCGCTTCAAGCTTGCCGCCCGGGAATTCCCAGTAGCCCGCATACGGCTTCCCCTCTGGACGCTGCGCCAGCAAGAACTGGCCGTCTGGCTGCACCAGCACACCGACGGCCACTTCGGTGATCTTGCGGCCGTCAGGTGTGTGTGTCGGTGGCACTTGCGCCAGATTGTCAGTCGACATGCTGCCGCCCGTGCTTGCCGCCCCAGTCGCGGGCGAACTGCCATGCCACCCGGCCAGAGCGCGAACCACGCTCGAGCGCCCAAACCAGCGCATCGCCACGCGCAGCGGCGATGTCCTCGTCGCTGCAGCCGAAATGCTTGAGCCAGTGGCCGACGATGGTCAGGTATTCGTCCTGCTTGGGCGGGTAGAACGACAGCCACAGCCCGAAGCGCTCCGAGAGCGAGATCTTCTCTTCCACGACCTCGCCCGGATGGATTTCGCCATCCGATGTGTGCTGGTAGGTCTCGTTGTCCTTCATGTATTCCGGCAACAGATGGCGCCGGTTTGACGTCGCGTAGATCAGCACGTTGTCCGACTGCGTCGCCACCGAACCGTCCAGCGCAGACTTCAGCGCCTTGTAGCCGGATTCACCCTCTTCAAACGAGAGGTCATCGCAGAAGATCGCGAAGCGCTCCGGGCGCGCCGAGAGGCGCTCGACGATATCGCCCAGGTCCGCCAGATCGTCCTTGTCGACTTCGACCAGGCGCAGGCCGTCCTTCACGAACTCGTTCAGGCACGCCTTGATGAGCGACGACTTGCCGGTGCCCCGCGCGCCCGTCAGCAGCACGTTGTTGGCCGGCAACTTGCGCACGAACTGACGCGTGTTGGCGACGATGGCGTCTTTCTGGCGCTCGATGTTGTGCAGATCGCTCAGATGGATCGGCGGCAGTTGCCGGATCGGCGCGAGATAGCCGATGTTGCCGAACAAGCTCTGGCGTTTGCGCCAGCGAAAGGCAACAGCCTCGTTCCAGTCAGCTTCGGTCAGTTCAGGCGGCAGCCATTGCTCAAGCCGCCCGAGAAAGCGGTCGAGCCGTGCGGAAAGATCGGACGACATAGCAGCGGACTCCGGATTACGAACGGTAGTCCGCGTTGATCGACACGTAGTCGTGCGAGAAATCGCACGTCCACACGGTGGCGCTGGCGTCGCCGCGACCGAGCGCGATACGCACGGTGATCTCCGCCTGCTTCATCACGCGCTGACCGTCTTCCTCGCGGTAGTCGGGGTTGCGGCCACCGTCACGCGCGACCCATACATCGTCGAGCCACAGGTTCACGCCGTTCACATCGAGATCGGTCACGCCAGCGTAGCCGACGGCCGCCAGGATGCGCCCCAGGTTGGGGTCCGATGCGTAAAACGCGGTCTTGACCAGCGGCGAGTGCGCGACCGCGTAAGCGATCAAGCGGCACTCCTCGACGTTGCGGCCGCCCTCGACCTGGATGGTCATGAACTTCGTTGCGCCCTCGCCGTCGCGCACGATCTTCTGCGCCAGCTCTTGTGCGAGGCCCGTCAGCGCATCGCGCAGCGCGGCGTAGTCGGGGTGCGATTCGGAATCGATGCGCGGCGTACCGGCCCGGCCCGTCGCGATGACGACGAACGAGTCGTTGGTGGAGGTATCGCCATCGACCGTCACGCTGTTGAACGAATGATCGGCGGCATGGCGCACCAGCCCTTGAAGCACCGCGTCATCCACATTGGCATCGGTCGCGATGAAGCCGAGCATCGTCGCCATGTTCGGACGGATCATGCCCGCACCCTTGCTGATGCCCGACATGCGCACGGTCTTGCCCGACAACGTGCACGTGGCCGACGCTGCCTTGGGTACGGTGTCGGTAGTCATGATGGCCTCGGCGGCGGCCAGCCAGTTGTCCGGCTTGGCGTTCGCCTCAGCAGCAGGCAGTCCGGCGATGATGCGGTCGACTGGCAGCGGCTCCAGGATCACGCCCGTGGAAAACGGCAGCACCTGCTCCGGCGACACGCCCAGCAGCTTGGCCACGGCATCGCAGGTCTGGCGCGCATGCGCAAGGCCAGGCGCGCCGGTACCGGCGTTCGCATTGCCCGTGTTCACGACGATCGCACGTGCGCCCTTGCCGCTCGCCAGATGCTCGCGGCACACCTGCACAGGTGCCGCGCAGAAGCGGTTCTGCGTGAACACACCGGCCACCGTCGAGCCCTCGGCGATACGAACCAGCAGCACGTCCTTGCGATTGGCCTTGCGCACACCGGCCTCGGCCCAGCCGAGGTCCACGCCGTCTATCGGCAACAGGGAGTCAGCGGCGGGCGCGACGAGATTCACAGCCATGGAGCACACCTTTCAAATGAGGATGCCCGCAGTGCGGGCATCGTGAATCAACAGAAAACGGAGCGAAGCAGCGTCAGGCGAGTTTGCCGTGGCACTGCTTGTACTTCTTGCCCGAACCGCATGGGCACGGGTCGTTGCGGCCAACCTTCGGCACTTCGTCGGCGAGTGCGGCGGCAGCAGCCGATGCCACCGATCGCGGTGCGGCCATGGCCGGCGTTGCGCCATGAATCTCGGCATCGCCGGCAGCCACTTCGGCGAGTTCGCTGAACTCGTCGTGCTTGTACTGCACGTTGCTTAGCGCGGAAAGATCTTCTTCGATCTGTTCGGAGGCTTGCTCCAGCTCTTCCTGCGACTGGATGCGCACCGTGAAGACAATACGCGTGACCTCGTTGCGGATGGTGTCGAGCAGGCGGCCGAAGAGTTCGAACGACTCGCGCTTGTACTCCTGCTTCGGGTCCTTCTGCGCATAGCCGCGCAGGTGGATACCCTGACGCAGCATGTCGAGCGCCGCCAGGTGCTCACGCCAGTGCGTGTCGAGGCTTTGCAGCATCACCGAACGCTCGAAGCCGGCGAAGGACTCACGACCAACCTGCGCCACCTTGCCTTCGTACACCGCTTCAGTGGCGTCCAGCACCATCTTGAGCAGGTCTTCGTCTTCGATCGACTGGGCGGCTTCCAGCGTCTTCACCAGCGGCTGATCCACGCCCCAGTCTTCACGCAGCGTCTTTTCCAGACCGGCAACATCCCACTGCTCTTCCATGGTCTCCGCCGGCACGTACGTGCGGAACAGCTCGGTGAACACGGATTCACGCAGGTTCTTGACGAGATCGCCCACATCCTGCGCTTCGAGAATCTCGTTACGCAGCTTGTAGAGTTCCTTGCGCTGGTCGTTGGAAACGTCGTCGTATTGCAGCAGCTGCTTGCGGATGTCGAAGTTGCGGCCTTCGACCTTGCGCTGCGCCGATTCGATGGAGCGTGTGACGATGCCGGCTTCGATCGGCTCGCCTTCGGGCATCTTCAGGCGATCCATGATCGCGCGCACGCGGTCACCCGCGAAAATGCGCAGCAGTTGATCGTCCAGCGACAGATAGAAGCGCGACGAACCGGGGTCGCCCTGACGGCCAGCACGGCCGCGCAACTGGTTGTCGATCCGGCGCGACTCGTGGCGCTCGGTGCCGATGATGTGCAGACCGCCCGCCGCCTTCACCTGCTCGTGCAGCGATTGCCATTCGTCCTGCAACTGCTTCACGCGCGCGGCCTTTTCTTCGTCGGAGAGCGACGCGTCGGCCATTACAAAGCCCGCTTGCTTCTCCACGTTGCCGCCCAGCACGATGTCGGTACCGCGGCCGGCCATGTTCGTCGCAATGGTAATCGCCTTGGGGCGGCCTGCTTCCGCAATGATCGCGGCTTCGCGCTCGTGCTGCTTGGCGTTGAGCACCTGATGCGGCAGCTTCCCTTGGTTCAGCAGGTTCGACAGCAGTTCGGAGTTCTCGATGGACGTCGTGCCCACCAGCACCGGCTGGCCGCGCTCGTAGCAATCGCGAATGTCGCGAATGACGGCGTCGTAGCGCTCCTTCGAAGTCTTGTAGATCTGATCCTGCAAGTCCTTGCGCTGCGGCGTGCGGTTGGTCGGGATCACCACGGTTTCCAGGCCGTAGATCTCCTGGAATTCGTACGCTTCCGTGTCCGCCGTCCCTGTCATGCCCGACAGCTTGTTGTACATGCGGAAGTAGTTCTGGAACGTGATGGTCGCCAGCGTCTGGTTTTCCTGCTGGATCTGCACGCCTTCCTTGGCTTCCACCGCCTGGTGCAGACCGTCGGACCAGCGACGGCCCGCCATCAGCCGGCCGGTGAATTCATCGACGATCACCACCTCACCGTTCTGCACCACGTAGTGCTGATCGCGGAAGAACAGGCTGTGCGCGCGCAGGGCGGCGTACAGGTGATGCATCAGCGTGATGTTCTGCGGCGCGTAGAGCGATTCGCCCTCGCCGATCAAACCGGCTTGCAGCAGGATATGCTCGGCCTTCTCGTGACCGGATTCGGTCAGATAGACCTGGTGCGATTTTTCGTCGACATAGTAGTCGCCCGGCTTCTCGACGCCCGTGCCATCCGACTTCTCTTCGCCGATCTGGCGCGTGAGCTGCGCCGGGATGCTGTTCATGCGGCGGTAGAGGTCGGTGTGGTCTTCCGCCTGGCCGGAGATAATCAGCGGGGTACGCGCTTCATCGATCAGGATGGAGTCCACCTCGTCGACGATCGCGTAGTTCAGCGGACGCTGCACGCGCTGGCCGGCGTCGTACACCATGTTGTCGCGCAGGTAGTCGAAGCCGAACTCGTTGTTGGTGCCGTAGGTGATGTCCGATGCGTAGGCGCCCTGCTTCTGGTCATGGTCCATGGTGGTCAGGTTGACCCCCACCGACAGGCCCAGCCAGTTGTACAGGCGGCCCATCCATTCGGCGTCGCGCTGTGCCAGGTAATCGTTGACCGTCACGACGTGCACGCCCTGGCCAGAGATGGCGTTCAGGTACACAGCAAGCGTAGCCGTCAGCGTCTTGCCTTCACCCGTGCGCATTTCGGCGATCTTGCCGTCGTGCAGCACCATGCCACCGATCAGCTGCACGTCGAAGTGCCGCATCTTCATTACACGCTTGCTGGCCTCACGGCACACGGCAAACGCTTCGGGCAGGAGCGCGTCGAGCGTCTCGCCCTTGGCAAAGCGTTGGCGGAATTCTTCGGTCTTGGCCTGCAGCTCGGCATCGGTGAGCGCTTCGAACTTGGGCTCGAGCGCATTGATCTGCGCCACCTTGCGGCGGTACTGTTTGATCAGCCGTTCATTACGGCTGCCGAAAATCTTCTTGAGAAGGCCCGTGATCATCGATGGCTAGGGCCGGCGAGCCACCCGGGGAGCGCGTCAAGAAAGACCGCGAAACACAGGCAGCACAACGGCCCGGAAAGGGTTGGCGCAAAGGCGGGAGTTTAGCATGTGCAAAACACCCGCTTGATGGCAGCAGACCGGCGGGATGTGGCAGGAACGCCGCACTTTAGGGCCGCGCGGAACGTCGTGCACGCAGGCACACACTCACGCTGAATTGGGGACGGGCGCCCCTGATTGCAACCCGGCCGGGTTCAATGGCCCGCAGCGGTCATGCTCTTGCCGATATCGGCCGCTGCGACCTTCGCCGGCGCCTTGTTGGCTGCCATCTTGGGCTGGCCGGCGTTCTCCAGGAAGGCCACCGGATTCTGCGGGACGTCGTTGACGTGCACCTCGAAGTGCAGGTGCGGGCCTGTGGCGCGGCCAGTACGGCCGATCAGGGCGATGCGCTCGCCGGCCTTCACGATGTCGCCGACCTTCACGAAAACCTTGGACGCGTGGGCATAGCGCGTCTTCAGTCCATTGCCATGATCGATATCGATCATGTTGCCGTATTCATGGTGGAATTCACTGGCGACGACCACGCCGCCGGCGGCCGCTACGATCGGCGTGCCAACCGGGCCCACAAAGTCGACGCCGTCATGCTGCGTGCGGCGGCCCGTGAAGGGATCGATCCGCGTGCCAAACCCCGAGGAGTCGTAACCCGTCGCTACCGGGCGCACGGTGGGCATCATCTTCGCGTGGATCTGGCGGTCCATCAGGGTGCTCTCTAGCACGCTGAGGTAATCGGTGCGCTGGTCGGCAGAGCGCGTCAGGCGATTCAGCTCGGACTGAATTTCCGGCATCGACATCGGCCGCGAAAACGCACCCGCCGGCCCGCCTCGGCTCGGCTGGGATTTGAAATCGAACTCGCGGGGCGGCACACCCGCCAAGCCCGAGACCCGGGCGCCCAGCGCATCGAGGCGCGCAATTTGCGCCTGCATTTCGCCGATGCGCGCGGCCATCAGGTTGAGGTTCTCGCGGGTGACACGCGGGTCCGCGCCGGCAACTTCCGAAGCGGCTGCACCCGGCAGCAGGCCCTGCTTGGCCGCCAGCCACGTCGCACCGACGGACAGGGCCGCCACGGCCAGCAGTGCCGCGCCGATAGCCACGAAGACGCCGCGTCTCGACAGATGCGTTGCGCCGGCCTTGCGCGGGTGAATCAGGATGATCTGCATCGCTCGTTTTCCGGACAAAAAAGCTGCCCACCGGCACGAAAGCGCGATGAAGCGCCCTACAATGCCGGCATGCGAATCTTTGTTCATCCCGCTCTCAAGACGCCTGTGGCTAAACCCGTTCAGGATTGGCTCTCGGGTGCCGGTTCGGTCGGCCCGCTGATGCAGGCGGCCAGGCAATTGGCGTCGTTGGAAGCGGAGGTGTTGTCGCTGTTGCCACCCGGTCTGGGCGGCGGGGTGGCCGTCGGTGGCATCAAGAACGATGCGCGCGACAGCCGCGAAGCGACTCTGGTGTTGCTCGCCGCACATAGTGCGGCTGCGGCGCGCTTGCGGCAGGTGGTACCCACCTTGCTGGAACGTCTGCAGCGCCGGGGATCGCAGATTACCGCAATTCGTGTACGGGTACAACCGCAGGGCGGGAATGACAGTTTATGGCCACAAGAGACCGAAAAGCCGCCTAAACGCGCCAAGATGACCGCAGTTGGAGTCAACAGCCTGGCGGCCCTGGCCAATGAACTGCCCGATTCGCCGCTCCGGGAGGCCCTGGCCGAAATGGTTGCGCGACACGTCGCGCCAGCGGCCAAGCCTAAATAAAAAGCGCCCCGCAGGGCGCTTTCTTATACGAACGACCGCTCAGCCGATCACGAGAAGGCCGGTTGCCACTGCGGCAGAAACGCGCGCGGCGCTTCTTCCACCTTGTCGAACGTCACCATCTCATAAGCCGTTTCGTCGGCCAGCAGCGCGCGCAGCAGCGCGTTGTTCAGGCCATGACCCGACTTGTGCGCGGTGTATGCGGCGATCAGCGGGTGGCCCACCACATACAGGTCGCCAATCGCGTCGAGGATCTTGTGACGGACGAACTCATCGCCGTAGCGCAGTTCGTCGTTGTTCAGCATGCGGTGTTCGTCGAGCACGATGGCGTTGTCGAGGCTACCGCCGCGCGCCAGGCCGACCTCGCGCAGCATCTCGACTTCGTGGGCGAAACCGAACGTACGGGCGCGGGCGATTTCACGCGTGTAGCTCGTATCGGCAAAGTCGATCTCGAACGTCTGGCCGGTCTTATCGACGGCCGGGTGGCGGAATTCGATCGTGAACGACAGCTTGAAGCCGAAGTAGGGATCGAGGCGGGCAAGCTTGTCGCCCTCGCGGATTTCCACCGGCTTCGTCACGCGAATGAACCGCTTGGCTGCGCCCTGCTCTTCGATACCCGCCGATTGCAGCAGAAACACGAACGAGGCCGCGCTGCCGTCCATGATGGGGATTTCTTCGGCGTCGACGTCGACATAGAGATTGTCGATGCCCAAGCCCGCGCACGCAGACATCAAATGTTCGACGGTCGAGACGCGGGCGCCGTCCTTTTGCAGCACGGACGCTAGGCGCGTGTCGCCGATGGCGCTTGCGGTAGCGGGAATCTCGACGGCCGGGTCGAGGTCAACGCGCGTGAAGACGATGCCGGTGCCTGCGGCTGCCGGGCGCAACGTCAACGTCACCTTGCGGCCCGAGTGCAACCCAATGCCGACGGTCTTGACGAGGGACTTGATGGTGCGTTGTTTCAACATGGCCGCCCTCAACTCACGAAATTTGTACGATTGTTTTTATCTATGCGGTCTGCATAGGTGATAACCCTGAGCATACCATTTTCACATCCCTGCCTTCAAAACGACTTTTGTATCGGGATGTTAGGGGTGCACGGAATTGACTCAACATTAGTGCACGCAGATTCGGCGCCACCGTCGCCTCAGTCTTGAAGCAGGGCGGGATGGCGGCGGTACTCCGCCATTTGGTGGGGTGTGCGACGTGGCGTCAGAGTACCGCGAGGATCGATTCGGCACTGCTGACGGAGAACTGTCCGGGTGCTTCGACCTGTAGCGCAGTTACCACACCGTCCTTCACGACCATCGCATAACGCTGGGAACGCACGCCCATGCCGCGCTTGGAGAGATCCTGGTCGAGGCCGAGTTTGCTCGTGAACTCTGCGCTGCCGTCGCCGAGCATGCGGATCTTGTCGTCGGTGCCCTGCGTGCGAGCCCAGGCGCCCATCACAAAGGCGTCGTTGACAGACACACACCAGATTTCGTCGACACCCTTGGCGCGCAGTGCGTCGTAGTTGGCGAGGTAGCCTGGCACATGCCGCGCGGAGCAGGTCGGTGTGAACGCACCGGGCAGCCCGAAGATGACGATCGTCTTGCCCTCGGCCAGATGCTGGACGGAGAAAGCGTTGGGGCCCAGCGCGCAGCCGTCCTTTTCCACTTCAAAGAACTCGTAGAGCGTTGCGCCGGGAAGCGGTTGACCGGGCTGGATCATGATCGTCAGGAAGCGGTTGCGTGGATATCGCGATCATAGAACCTGCCGAGCGAGCGCGCAGCCGGTTCTTAAAACGAGACCGCCCGCGTGAACGAATCACGCGGGCGGTCTTGGGAGACAACACCATCAGGCCGCTTGGCTCGGAACGCACCGCGCGCGGCACAACGAACGGACACACCCGCCGGGCGGGGTGAACCCTTCCGGGGAGGCGGCCAGAGGCCAACCTGCCCGGCGGCAACGACTGTGTCCGGTTCGTCGCGCGCTGTCGACTGACCAGCGACCGGCCATCACACAACGGCGATCACGGGAGGGGAGCCGTGAACCGCGCGCGGCGTGCGGTGCCGCAGGCAGTCGGACGTGCGCGAGCGCTATCGAACCTACGCAGGCCCGATCAGTCCGCCTGCTTGCGCAGGAATGCCGGAATGTCGTACGTGTCGACACCCTTTTCTTGCAGTGCCGCCACGTGAGCCGATGCCGACTCACGCGAGCTGCGCCACACGGCCGGGGTGTCGAAATTGCTGTAGTCCGGGGCCGTTGCCACCGAGTGACCGGCGCCACCGCCGAACGCCACCGGCTGGTTGTCGGTGCCGGTCTTCAGCAGCGTCATCGTCTGCGGCTGTTGTTGCTTGTTGCGAGCAGCGCGGCCCAGACCCGTGGCAACCACGGTCACGCGCAGCGCATCGCCCATGGCGTCGTCGTAGACCGTACCGAAGATGACGGTGGCATCTTCCGCGGCATAGCTGCGGATGGTGTTCATCACTTCCTTGGTCTCAGACAGCTTGAGCGAGCGGCTGGCCGTGATGTTGACCAGCACGCCACGCGCACCCGACAGGTCCACGCCTTCCAGCAGCGGGCTTGCCACGGCTTGCTCAGCGGCCAGACGCGCACGGTCGACGCCGGACACGGTGGCCGTGCCCATCATCGCCTTGCCCTGTTCGCCCATCACTGTCTTCACGTCTTCAAAGTCGACGTTCACCAGACCGTCGACGTTGATGATTTCCGCAATGCCGGCGACCGCGTTGTGCAGCACGTCGTCGGCGCACTGGAAGCACTTGTCCATCTCGGCGTCGTCGCCCATGACTTCGAAGAGCTTTTCGTTGAGCACGACGATCAGCGAATCGACGTTGCCTTCGAGGTCGTTCGCGCCATGCTCGCCAACCTTCGAACGGCGTGCGCCTTCGAAGTCGAACGGCTTGGAGACAACGCCCACGGTCAGGATGCCCATTTCCTTGGCGACCTGTGCAACCACCGGTGCTGCACCGGTGCCCGTGCCACCGCCCATGCCGGCGGTAATGAAGACCATGTGCGCGCCACGCAGTGCGTCGGCGATCTGCTCACGGGCTTCCTCTGCGCAGTGCTTGCCGACTTCCGGCTTGGCGCCAGCGCCCAGCCCCGTGCTGCCGAGCTGCAGCACGCGCGATGCGGTGGAGCGCTTGAGCGCCTGCGCATCGGTGTTCATGCAGATGAATTCCACGCCTTGCACGCCGCGGTTGATCATGTGCTGCACGGCATTGCCACCCGCGCCGCCGACGCCGACCACCTTGATGATGGTGCCGTCCTGCATTTCCGTTTCAATCATGTCGAAGTCCATCATTGCCTCCAGAAGTGATCAGTCCCAGACGATGCAGCCTCCCCGCCGCAACTCCTGGTTCCTGAACAAAAAACATCAAAACAAGAAACTCAACTTGCTCCCCCCAAGGGAGCACATCTTCAACACCCGGCACATGCGTGCTCAGAAATTGCCGATGAACCATTCCTTCATGCGTGTCCAGATCTGTTTGGCCGATCCGGACTGCACCACGACCTTGCGGCCGCGCACGCGCTGCACGCGACCCTCCTGCAGCAGGCCCATCACCGTGGCGTAACGCGGGCTCTTCACAACTTCGTGCAGGTTGCCTCGGTACTCCGGCACGCCCACGCGCACGGGCTTCAAGAACATGTCTTCACCCAACTCGACCATGCCCGGCATCATTGCAGTACCGCCAGTGAGCACCACGCCGCTGGAGAGCAGTTCTTCGTAACCGGATTCGCGCACCACCTGATGCACGAGCGAGAAGAGTTCTTCCACGCGCGGCTCGATTACGGCGGCCAGCGCCTGGCGCGAAAGCGTGCGCGGGCCACGGTCGCCGACGCCCGGCACATCGATCATCTCGTCCGGATCGGCCAGCACCTGCTTGGCGATGCCGTACTGGATCTTGATGTCCTCGGCGTCCGGCGTCGGCGTGCGCAGGGCCATGGCGATGTCGTTGGTGATCTGGTCGCCGGCGATGGGGATCACGGCCGTGTGGCGGATCGCACCTTCGCTGAAGATGGCGATGTCGGTCGTGCCGCTGCCGATGTCCACCAGCACCACGCCGAGTTCCTTTTCGTCTTCGGTCAGCACGGCCAGGCTTGATGCCAGCGGCTGCAGAATCAGGTCGTGCACTTCCAGCCCGCAACGGCGCACGCACTTGACGATGTTCTGTGCCGCGCTTACGGCGCCGGTCACGATATGCACCTTCACCTCGAGCCGGATACCGCTCATGCCGATCGGCTCGCGCACGTCTTCCTGACCGTCGATGATGAATTCCTGCGTCAGGATGTGCAGGATCTGCTGATCGGTCGGGATGTTGACGGCCTTGGCGGTCTCGATCACGCGCGCCACATCGGTGGAGGTGACTTCCTTGTCCTTGATCGCCACCATGCCGCTCGAATTGAAGCTGCGGATGTGGCTGCCGGCAATGCCCGTGAAAACCTCGCCGATCTTGCAGTCGGCCATCAGCTCCGCTTCTTCGAGCGCCTTCTGGATCGACTGGACGGTCGCCTCGATATTGACGACTACGCCCTTCTTGAGCCCCTTCGATTCGGTCTGGCCCATGCCGATGACCTCGTAGGCGCCGTCAGGACGCAGCTCGGCGACCACCGCCACCACCTTGGAGGTGCCGATATCCAGCCCGACCAGAAGATCCTTGTATTCCTTGCTCATCGCGTTTTCTCTGTGCTTCGCGTTGCTTTGTTGTTGGCCGCCGGCTTACCCCCCAGCGTGGCTTTCGGCTTTGCAGCACCGCTGGTGCCACGCGCGGTGCCGGGCAACTTGCCCCCCTTGGCCAGCACCGCAGCCTGCGCATCGGTCAGGAAGCGCACACCCGCCGCACGAACTGCGAATCCGTTGGGATACCGCAGATCGGCGTATTCAATCTGACCGCCCCAGCGCTTGGTCACCTCCGGCCACGCACGCACAAAGCGGCGGGCACGCGCGGCCAGCGCGGTGCGGTCATCGTCATTCAGTTCGCGGCCCAGCTCGATGACCGTGCCGTTGGACAACCGCGCGCGCCACGCATAGCGGTCGGTGAGCGTCACGCTCAACGGCTCGACATTCATCGGCTTGAACCACTCGGTCATGGTCTCCAGCTTGTCGACCACGTCCTGTTCGGTACCTTCGGGTCCAGCCAGCGCCACCAGGTCGGTGTCGTCCTCGGCTTCGGCCAGGTTGGCCACGAAGACTTCGCCATACGTGTTGACCAGCTTGCCGGACTCATTGCCGCCCCAGGTGCCGAGCGCTTCGTGCTCTTGCACTTCCACCAGCAGCCCGTTGGGCCACACGCGGCGCACGCTCGCGCGCCGCACCCACGGCACCGATTCGAACGCCGCACGCGCATCGTCCAGATTCAGCGAGAAGAAATTGCCGCGCAGCTTGGCCAACGCGTTGGCGCGCAGGCTCGGCACATTCACGTGGCGCAACTCGCTGCCCGCCATCGGCATCACGCGCACCTGCTGCAGCTGGAACGTCGGCCGCTGCATCAGCCAGATCGCCCCAACGCCCAACGCGCCAAGCGCGAGCAGCGCATACAGCGCACTCGCGACGGCGTTGAGGAGACGGGTGTTGTGCCACATAACGTTGTGTTGTCCGGTTTCGCTGACGTTGTGTCGATTACTCGGGTTTCCAGTCGGTGCTCGCGTGCAGCTCCAGCGACGCACTCGCCGCCAGTTGCAATACGAAATCTTCATAGCTGATGCCGGCCGCGCGGGCGCCCATCGGCACCAACGAATGGCCGGTCATGCCCGGCGACGTGTTCATCTCCAGCAGGAACGGCGCGTTGTCGGACTTGCGCAGCATGATGTCGGCGCGGCCCCAGCCACGGCAGCCCAGCCCGCGATATGCCTGCACCACCAGCGCCTGCACGCGCGCGGCCACGTCGGCGGCAATCGGTGCCGGGCATTCGTAGCGCGTGTCGTCGGTGAAGTACTTGTTCTGGTAGTCGTAGTTGGCCTGCGGCGCGACGATCCGGATAAGCGGCAATGCCGTAGCGCTCTCCCCCTCGCCGATGATCGGGCAGGTCAGCTCGTCGCCTTCGATGAACTGCTCGGCCATCACATCGCGGTCCAGGCGCGCGGCCTTTTCGTAGGCGGCGGGCAGCTCGGCAACACTCGTGACCTTGGTCAGACCGATCGACGAACCTTCGCGCGCCGGCTTGACGATCAGCGGCAGGCCCAGGCGATCGGCCACGGCTTGCCAGTCGGCGCCGGCGTGCAACATCACGAAATCGGGCGTGGGCAGGCCGTGGGTCTGCCATTGGCGCTTGGTGGCTTCCTTGTCCATCGCCAGCGCAGATGCGAGTACGCCGCTGCCGGTGTACGGAATGCCGAATTGCTCGAGCAGGCCCTGGATCGTGCCGTCTTCGCCAAAGCGGCCGTGCAAAGAGATCACCACGCGGTCGAACCCTTGCTTGGCCAGATCGGCCACGGGCTGCAGCCCCGGGTCGAACGGGTGCGCATCGACGCCGCGCGCGCGCAGCGCAGCCAGCACGCCGTTGCCGGACATCAGCGAGATTTCGCGCTCGGCCGAACGACCGCCCATGAGCACGCCCACTTTGCCGAGGGACTTCGGATCGATCGTCGGATTGGGAACAAAGGGACCGGTCGTCATGCTGCGGCGCCTCCGTTCAGATCCACGACGTTTGCAGTGCGCGCCTGCGCCTGCAACGCAACCACTTGCCCGGGCACCTGCCCGATCGACCCAGCGCCCATGGTGATCACCACGTCGCCGTCCTGCGCCGCATCGATAATCGCTTGCGGCATGTCTTCAATCTGTTCCACGAAGACCGGCTCGATCTTGTTGGCCACACGGAGCGCACGCGTCAGGGCGCGGCCGTCGGCGGCGACGATGGGCGGCTCGCCAGCGGCATACACCTCGGCCAGCAACAGCGCATCGACGGTCCCGAGCACCTTGATGAAATCTTCGAAGCAATCGCGCGTGCGCGTGAAGCGGTGCGGCTGGAACGACAGCACGAGGCGGCGGCCGGGAAACGCACCGCGCGCCGCAGCCAGCGTGGCAGCCATCTCGACCGGGTGATGGCCGTAGTCGTCGATCAGCGTGAAGCGGCCCTTGCCGTCTGCGGTCGGCACTTCGCCGTAGCGCTGGAAGCGGCGGCCCACGCCGTTGAACTCGGCCAGCGCCTTGACGATGGCTTCGTCCGGCACTTCCAGTTCGGTGGCGATGGCGATAGCGGCCAGCGCGTTCTGCACGTTGTGCAGGCCCGGCAGGTTGAGCGTGATCGACAGCGGCGGCTCGGCATGGCCATTGAGCTGGCGGATCACGGTGAATTCCATGCGGCCATCGACGGCGCGCGCATTGACGGCACGCACCTGCGCGTCTTCGGCAAACCCGTAGCGCACGACCGGCTTGGAGACGAACGGCAGGATTTCGCGCACGTTCGGGTCGTCCACGCACAGCACGGCAATGCCGTAGAACGGCAGCCGCTGCGTGAATTCGATGAACGCCTGCTTCAGGCGCGCGAAGTCGTGCCCGTAGGTGTCCATGTGATCGGCATCGATATTGGTGATGACCTCGATCACGGGGAACAGGTTGAGGAACGACGCGTCGGATTCGTCGGCCTCGGCGACGATGAAATCGCCCGTGCCGAGGCGCGCGTTGGCGCCTGCGGAGTTGAGACGGCCCCCGATCACGAACGTCGGGTCCAGGCCGCCCTCGGCCAGCACGGAGGCGACCAGACTGGTGGTCGTCGTCTTGCCGTGCGTACCGGCGATGGCAATGCCCTGCTTCAGGCGCATCAGCTCAGCCAGCATCACCGCACGCGGCACGATGGGAATGCGCTTGGCGCGCGCGGCCAGCACTTCCGGGTTGTCACCGCGCACGGCGGTGGAGACCACCACGGCATTGGCGCCGATCACATGTTCCGGCGCGTGGCCCTGCATGATCGTCGCGCCGAGCGTTGCCAGACGCTGCGTGGTCGCACTGCTGCCTAGATCCGAGCCCGTCACGCGGTAGCCCAGATTCAGCAGCACCTCCGCGATGCCGCTCATGCCCGCGCCGCCGATGCCTACAAAATGGATGTTCTTGACGATGTGCTTCATATCGATTCGTTCCCTATGCCCGTGCCACCGCTACACACACGTCGGCGACACGCTCGGCCGCTTCGGGCCGGGCCTGCTCACGTGCTTTAGCCGCCATATCGGCCAATTGCGCACGCGTCAGGGACGCGAGTGTATCTGCCAGCGATGCCGGACTCAGTTCCTGCTGCGGCACCAACAGCGCCGCACCGCGTTCGGAGAGGAAGCGCGCATTGGTGGTCTGGTGATCGTCCACGGCATGCGGGAACGGCACGAACAGCGCCGCGACACCCGCCGCGGCCACCTCTGAAACGGTCATGGCGCCGGCGCGGCAGATCACGAGATCGGCGTGCGCATACGCAGCCGCCATGTCGTCGATAAAGGGCACGGGCTGTGCGTGGGCATCGTCGATACCGGCAGCGGCATAGTTGGCGCGCAGCGTGTCGATCTGCTTGGCGCCCGCCTGATGGATGACGATGGGACGCGTATCGGCCGGCAGCAACGCCAGCGCCTTGGGCACCACGTCGTTGAGCGCTGCTGCGCCCAGGCTGCCGCCCACGACAAGCACGCGCAGCGGGCCGGTTCGCTCGGCGTAGCGCGTTTGCGGCGAAGCCAGCGTGGCGAGGTCGGCGCGGATCGGATTGCCCACCCACTCAGCACCGGCCAGCGCATTCGGAAATGCGCACAGCACGCGATCGGCCACGCGCGCGAGCACGCGGTTGGCGAGCCCTGCAATCGAATTCTGTTCGTGCAGCACCAGCGGGCGACCCAGCAGCACGCTCATCATGCCGCCCGGGAAGGTGATATAGCCGCCCATGCCCAGCACCACGTTCGGGCGCACACGGCGCACCACACCGAGGCTCTGCCAGAAGGCACGCAGCAGGTTGAGCGGCAGCAGAAACTTGATGACGAGGCCCTTACCGCGCAGACCACCGAACTGCACCGACTCGAGCGGAAAACCGTGCTTGGGCACAAGTTGGCCTTCCATGCCGTTCGCATTGCCGAGCCACACCACCTTCCAGCCACGCGCGGCCAACAGCTTGGCCACCGACAGCGCGGGGAAGATGTGACCGCCCGTACCGCCGGCCATGACGAGGAGCGTGCGCGGCGCCAGACCGGCCGAATTGCCTGCCGTCATACCTTGCCCCCACGCATCAGCACGCGGTTTTCATAGTCGATGCGCAGCAGCACCGCGATCGCCACGCAGTTCATCAGGATGCCGGAGCCGCCGTAGCTGACCAGCGGCAGGGTCAGGCCCTTGGTCGGCAGCAGGCCCAGGTTCACGCCCATGTTGATGAAGGCCTGCCAGCCGATCCAGATTCCCAGTCCCTTGGCAACGAGGCCGGCGAACGTACGGTCGAGCTGCAGCGCGGTGCGGCCGATCTCGAATGCGCGGCGCACCATCCAATAGAACAGCAGGATCACGATCAGCACGCCGACGAAGCCCAGCTCTTCGCCGATCACCGCCAGGATGAAGTCGGTATGCGCCTCGGGCAGGTAGTGCAGCTTTTCGATGCTGCCGCCCAGGCCAACGCCGGTCCACTCGCCACGGCCGAAAGCGATCAGCGAGTGCGTGAGCTGGTATGCCTTGCCCTGCGCGTATTCCTCTTGCCACGGGTTCAGGTAGGCGAAGATCCGCTCACGCCGCCAGGGCGACGCCACGATCAGCAGCGAGAAGGTGGAAACCGCGGTGAGCACGAGGCCGCCGAACAGCTTGCCGTTCACGCCGCCCAGGAACAGGATGCCCATGGCCACGGCCGCGATCACCAGGAACGCGCCCATGTCCGGCTCCAACAGCAGGAGCGAGCCGACAAACGCCACGGCCACGCCCATGGGCAGGAACCCCTTGCGCACGCTCTGCATCCAGTCCTGCTTGCGCACGGTGTAGTTGGCGGCGTACAGCACCACCGCCAGCTTCATCAGCTCGGACGGCTGGAAATTCATGACGCCCAGCGGCAGCCAGCGGCGCGCGCCATTCACGCCCTTGCCGAGGTGCGGCACGAGCACAATCACCAGCAGGACCAGTGCAATGATGAAGAGCTTCGGAGCGTATTTGTCCCAGAACTTGACCGGAATCTGGAATGCGACGATCGCACCGATCAGCCCGATTACCAGCGAGAAGATGTGGCGGATCAGGAAATGCCCGTTGCTGTAGTTGGCGTACTTGGGCGAATCCGGCAACGCGATCGACGCCGAATACACCATCACCAACCCGAGGCCAAGCAGCACGATCGCCACCCACAACAGCGGCTGGTCGTACTCCATCATCTTGGAGCGCGTGGGTTTGACGCCTGAAACGGCATCACGCAGCCCGCCCCACGCATTGCCGATGGTCGCGCCGATGAAGCCGCTGCGCTTGATCTGGGTGTCGCTCATAGGAGGACTCCTCGGTCTGCCGCCAACGCGACCACGGCCTCGTGGAACACCTGGGCGCGGTGTTCGTAGTTGCGGAACATGTCGAAGCTTGCGCACGCCGGCGACAACAGCACGGCGTCGCCCGGCTGCGCATGCGCGGCGGCTTCCTGCACGGCGGCTTCCAGCGTCGGCGCATCGATCAGCGCGACACCCGTGTTGGCCAGCGCCTCACGAATCAGCGGCGCATCGCGGCCGATGAGGATCACGGCCCGGGCGTACTGCGCGACCGGCTCGGCCAGCGGCGAGAAGTCCTGGCCCTTGCCATCGCCACCCGCGATCAGCACGACGTGCTTGGACAAGCCCGACAGCGCTGCCACCGTCGCGCCGACGTTGGTGCCCTTGCTGTCGTCGAAGAATTCGATGTCGTCAAACGCGGCGATCAGCTCGACGCGATGCGGCTCGCCGGCGTAGTCGCGCAGGCCGTGCAGCAGCGCGCTCACGGGCAGGCCGATCGCACGGCACAGCGCCAGGGCAGCCATCGCGTTGGTCGCGTTGTGCAAGCCACGGATGCGCAGTGCGTCGGCAGGCATCAGGCGCTTGAGGCGCACCGGCACCGTTGCGGCGGGCGCGTTGTCGCCCTTCTTGCGACGCGTGGGCTTGGGCAGCTCGTCCTGTTCGGCCTCGGCCAGGACGATCCAGGGCATGCCACCATCGCGCAGCAGCCCGAGCGCATCGGGCGTGCCCGGCTCATCGATGCCGAAGGTGATATCGCCGCCGTTCTTGCTTGCGAATGCCATCACGCCCGCGTCCTGACGGTTCAGCACGCGCACGGTGTTGGCGCCGAAGATGCGGCCCTTCGCAGCGGCATAGGCCTCCAGCGTGCCGTGCCAGTCAAGGTGATCCTGCGTGATGTTGAGGACGGTGGCCGCGTCGGCGTCCAGCGTATGCGTGGTTTCGAGCTGGAAGCTGGAAAGCTCGAGCACCCACACGTCAGGCAGCGTGTCCGCATCAACGCATTCGCTGAGCTTGTCCAGCGCCGACGGGCTGATGTTGCCGGCCACGCCGACCGTCTTGCCGGAGCGCTGGACCAGGGCGCCCGTGAGCGCCGTGGTGGTGGTCTTCCCGTTCGTCCCCGTGATGGCGAGCACGCGCGGCGCATAGCCTTGCGCGGCCTTGAGGCCGGCCAGCGCGCGGGCAAACAATTCGATCTCGCCCCACACCGGCACGCTCTGCGCATTGGCGGCGTTCAGCAGCGCCGCGACGTTCGGATCCAGCGGCGACAAGCCAGGGCTGATCGCCACCAACGTCACACCGTCCAGCAGCGACAGGGCAAACGGACCGCTCACAAATTCCGCGTCCGGCACATGCGCGCGCAGCACCGGCAGGTTGGCCGGTGCCTCGCGCGTATCGGCGACGCGCACGCGCGCGCCATGACGGGCACACCAACGCGCCATGGCGAGGCCGGATTCGCCGAGGCCGAGCACCAGCACCACCGGCGCCTCGAACTCGCCGAACATGCGCGGCGCCTGTGCGGTTTCAGCGGCGGGCATCGGCTCGGCCGAATCGAGCGTTGCGACAACGGCGTCCACGGCGGCGTCCGGCTGCGTGGCGGCCATATCGTCGTCCGGGGTGATGGAGTCGGTCAAGTCGGTCATGTCCGTGCTCACCGCAGCTTCAGGGTCGACAGGCCGATCAGCACCAGCATCATGGTGATGACCCAGAAGCGCACGACCACCTGCGTTTCCTTCCAGCCGGACAGCTCGAAATGATGATGCAGCGGCGCCATGCGGAACAGGCGCCGGCCCTCGCCATAACGTTTCTTGGTGAACTTGAACCACGTCACCTGCAGCATCACCGAGACGGTCTCCGCCACGAAGATGCCGCCCATGATGAAGAGCACGATTTCTTGACGCACGATCACGGCGATGGTGCCCAGCGCGCCGCCAAGCGCCAGCGCGCCGACATCACCCATGAATACCTGCGCCGGATGCGCGTTGAACCACAGGAAGGCAAGCCCCGCTCCGGCCATCGCCGAGCAGAAGATCAGCAGCTCACCCGCACCCGGAATGTGCGGGAACAGCAAGTATTTGCTGTAGACAGCGCTACCCATCACGTAGGCAAACACACCCAGCGCGCTGCCCACCAGCACGACCGGCATGATGACAAGGCCATCGAGGCCATCGGTCAGGTTCACCGCATTGCTGGAGCCGACGATCACGAGGTACGTCAGGATGATGAAACCGAACACGCCGAGCGGGTAGCTGATCTCTTTGAAGAACGGCACGATCAGGTGCGACTTGGCCGGCAGGTTCAGCGACAGGCCGCTGCGCACCCACTCCATGAACAGCTCGAGCACGCGCATGTTGCTGGTCTCGGACACCGAGAACGCCAGATACGCCGCCGCAAACAGGCCGATCACGGTCTGCCAGAAGAACTTCTCGCGCGAAGACATGCCCTTCGGGTCACGGTGAACGACCTTGCGGTAGTCATCCACCCAGCCGACGGCGCCGTAGCCGAGCGTAACCAGCAGCACGATCCAGATGAAGCGGTTGCCCCAGTCGGCCCACAGCAGCGTCGACACGGCAATGCCGATGAGCACCAGCACGCCGCCCATGGTGGGCGTGCCGGCCTTGACCAGATGCGTTTGCGGACCGTAGCTGCGCACGGCCTGGCCGACCTTCAGCTCGGTCAGGCGACGGATCACCCACGGCCCGAACCCGAGGCCGATCACCAGCGCCGTGAGCGATGCCATCACGGCGCGGAACGTCAGATAGTTGAAGACGCGCAGGAAGCCGTAGTCGTTCTGCAACCATTGCGCCAATGCCAATAACATGGGTTCTTGCTTCCCTTAATGCTGCTGTTGTGTGTTGGAACCGGTCGGCAAATCCGCTACCGGGTCTTTCAAGACCAGCGCTTCCACAATGCGTTCCATCCGCATGAAGCGCGAGCCCTTCACCAATACCGTCGCGGCCGGCGCAATGGCGCCAAGGCCGTGCTCGATCAAGTCTTCCGCGGACGCAAAATGCTGCGCGCCTGCGCCGAATGCGTCGACCGTGTGGCGCGCAAGCTCACCGGTTGCCAGCACCGCATCGATGCCGCGCGTGCGCGCATAGGCGCCGATTTCTTCGTGGAATGCCGGACCCTGCGAGCCGACCTCGCCCATGTCACCCAGCACCAGCCAGCGCGGCGCCGGCAGCGTGGCGAGCGCATCGATCGCTGCGCGCATCGAGTCCGGGTTCGCGTTGTACGTGTCGTCGATGACGAGGCCGCCGTGCGTGCCCTGCTTGCGCTGCAACCGCCCCTTGACCGGAGCAAAGTTGCCCAGCGCTTGCGCGATCACCTCAGGAGCGACTCCGGCCGCGAGCGCGCACGCCGTCGCGGCGAGCGCATTGCGTGCGTTGTGCAACCCGAGCAGTGGCAGCGTGATGGCGAAGCGCTGGCCCGGGGCCTGCACGTCGATGCGTTGGCCCTCGGCGGTGTCCACCACGGTACCCGTCACGGCGCCGGCCTCGATACCAAAATCAAGCACGCGACGCGAACCAGCGGCGGCCTGCCATACCGGCGCAAATTCGCCACCGTTGGCCGCGTCGCGCGGATACACCGCCACGCCATCGGCTGGCAACGCGGCCAGCACGGCGGCGTGCTCTTCAGCCACCGCTTCCACGCTGACCATGAATTCCTGATGCTCGCGCTGGGCGTTGTTGATCATCGCGACGGTCGGCTGCGCAATGGCGGCCAATACGGCCGTCTCGCCCGGATGGTTCATGCCGAGTTCGAGCACAGCCAGCTTGTGCTGCGCATTCAAGCGGAACAGCGTGAGCGGCAGGCCGATGTCGTTGTTGAAGTTGCCGGCGGTCGCCAGGCGGGCATCTTCGCCGACAGCCTGCGCGAAGATCGCGGAGATCATCTCCTTGACCGTGGTCTTGCCGTTGCTGCCCGTCACGGCGACGACGGGAATCGGGAACTGGCGTCGCCAGCCGGCGGCAAGCTGGCCGAGCCCGATGCGCGTATCGGCAACGGTCAGCACGGCCACGTTGGTCATATCCAGCGTTGCGGCCGGTGGGCGTGACACCAGCACGGCAGCAGCGCCACGCGCCACCACTTCGGGCAGGAAGTCGTGTGCATCGAAGCGCTCGCCGATGAGCGCGACGAACAGGTCGCCGGGCTGCACGGAGCGGCTGTCGGTCGTCACGCGCAGGATGGCTGCATCGGGGCCGGCAAGATGGGCGCCGGCCATCCAGGCGGCGGCGTCGGTGGCGTGCATCATCACGGTCGCAGCGCTCATGCAATCACCCCGCGGGCGGCGAGCGCCAGACGCACGTGTTCCTGGTCGGAGAACGGCCGCTTGCGACCGGCTATCTCCTGCGTCGATTCATGTCCCTTTCCTGCCACGACGATCACGTCATGCGCATCGGCGTGCCGCACGGCATGCAGGATGGCAGCGGCGCGGTCTTCGATCTGGGTGGCGGCGCGCGGGTTGTGCATGCCGTCGGCGATCTCGTCGAGAATGTGCTGCGGATCTTCGCTGCGCGGGTTGTCGGAGGTGAGCACCACGTGCGGCGCCAGGCGCTCGGCGATGGCGCCCATCTGCGGCCGCTTGCCGGGGTCGCGGTCGCCGCCGCAGCCGAACACAGCCCACAACTTGCCGCCCCGCGCTTCGGTAATCGGCGCGAGCGCGCGTAGCGTCTGCTCCAGCGCGTCGGGCGTGTGAGCGTAATCCACTACCACGAGCGGACCATCTTCACCGCCGAAACGCTCCATGCGGCCACTGACCGGCTGCAGCTTTTCCAGATGCGCAATGGCGTCCGGCCACGGCACGCCAGCCGTCAGCAGTGCCCCCAGCACAGCCAGCAGATTCGACACGTTGAACAGGCCGAGAGTCGGTGCATGGACGGTCGCGTGACCGAAGCTGCCGTCCACGTCGAACGTCGTACCCGTGCGGTGCGCGCGCACGTTACTGGCGCGCAGCCATTGCTTGGCGCCGTGCTGCGCAGCGGCTTCGCCGTCGATGCCGTATTCAATGGTCTCGATGTCGGCGCGGGCGTTCTGCAGCAACCGCACCCCGGCCGCATCGTCGCGGTTGATGACCGCCGCACGCAGGCCTGGCCAGCCGAACAGACGCGCCTTGGCAAGTTCGTACTCGGCCATCGTGCCGTGGTAGTCGAGGTGATCCTGCGTCAGGTTGGTGAACACCGCGATGTCGAAACATGTGCCATCCACGCGGCCCTGCTCCAAACCGTGCGACGAGACTTCCATGGCGATGGCGCGGGCGCCCGCGCGATGCAGATCGGCGAGGCTGCGCTGGAGCTGGATGGCGTCCGGCGTGGTGAAGCCTGTCACGGCCAGCGCATCGACAAACCCCGTGCCGAGCGTACCCACCACTGCGCAACGCTCGCCGTGTTTGGTCAGCGCCTGCGCGATCCATTGCGAACACGACGTCTTGCCGTTGGTGCCCGTTACACCGATCACACGCAGCGCTTCCGGGCCCGGCACGCCGTACCACTGCGCGGCCAGAGGCCCGGCCAGTTCCGCCAGGCCGTCCACGGGAAGGATGCGCACGGGCGCGTCTGCGGGCATCGTGTAGCCATGCGCTTCGGCCAGCACGGCGGAAGCGCCAGCCTCGATCGCCTGCGGAATATGCGGACGGCCATCGCCATGCTGACGCACATTGCCGAGCACGTAGGCCACGAACACATCGCCGGTCTTGAGCTTGCGCGTGTCGCTCGTGAGGTCGGCACCCGCCGGCGCTTGTACGCGCAGCCAGTCCACCACGGGCACGAGGCGCGCCGCGATGGCCGGACGATCGGAGGTTGGCTTGGCTGTCATTGCAGGCCCCCGACGGGCTCTTCCGGCACGTCCGGCGTCATCACAAGCTGGCGCACCGGCGAATCCGGCGGCACGTTCAACGCGCGCAGGGTGCCGCCCACGATCTGCGAAAACACCGGGCCGGCCGCGCCACCGCCATAGCGGTTACCCACCGTCGGCTCGTCCACGCTCACCGCCACGATGATGCGCGGGTTCGACATCGGCGCCAGACCAATGAACGAGGCGCGATATTTGGAGCGGTCATAGCCACGTCCGGTGTGCTTCCACGCCGTACCGGTCTTGCCCCCGACGCGATAGCCCATCACTTGCGCCTGGGGGGCCGTGCCCCCGGGCGCCGTCACGGTCTCAAGCATCTGGCGAACCTGCCGCGCCACTTCCGGCGAGATCACCCGCTCACCTTGGGGCGGCTGCCCATTGGTGCGGTACATCGTGATCGGGATCAGCTCGCCATCGTGCGCGAAGATGGTGTAGGCGTGCGCAATCTGGAACAGCGATACCGACAGGCCATATCCATACGACATCGTCGCCTGTTCAATGCGGCGCCATTTGTTGGCCGGCCGCAGCCGCCCCGCCACCGCGCCCGGGAAGCCGATCTTCGGTGCCTGCCCCAGTCCGACGCTCGTGAACATGTCCCACATTTCCTGTGGCTTGAGCGTCATCGCAATCTTGGTCGTGCCGATGTTGCTGGAGTGCTGGATGACCTGGGCGACCGTCAACGTGCCGTAGTTGCCGGTGTCGGAAATGGTCGCGCCTTCGAAGCTGTATTTGCCGTTGGTCTGCACCAGCGTGTTGGGCGTCACACGCTTGAGCTGCAGCGCCAAGCTGATGGTGATCGGCTTCATCATCGAGCCCGGCTCGAAGGTGTCGGTCAGCACGCGGTTGCGCAGTTGTTCGCCCGACAGGCGGCTGCGGTCGTTCGGGTTGTAGGTCGGGTAGTTGGCAAGCGCCAGGACCTCGCCCGTCTGAGCATCCAGCACGATCGCGCTGGCCGCCTTGGCGTGGGTACGCTCGATGGCGGCCTTCAGTTCGTTGAAGGTTAGGTACTGGATCTTGGCGTCGATCGACAGCGTCTGGTCATGCCCGTCACGCGGCGCCTTGAGCACGCCCACGTCTTCCACCACGCGCCCCAGTCGATCCTTGATCACCTGGCGCTGACCGGCAGCACCTGCAAGGTCGGACTCCCGTGCCAGTTCCATACCTTCCTGGCCCTTGTCTTCCACATTCGTGAAACCGACGATGTGCGCCATCGCCTCGCCTTCCGGGTAGAAGCGCTTGTACTCACGCGTCTGATAGATGCCTTCGATCTTGAGCGCTGCGATCTGGTCGGCCACATCCGGCAGCACCTGACGCTTGAGGTAAACGAACCCCTTGTCTTCGCCGAGCTTGCCTGAAAGCTCCTTGTTGTTCATGCCCAGAAGCTTGGCGAGCTTCATCATGTCCTCGCCAGGCACATTGTTGGGCACATCTTCGGGCACGGCCCAGATGGCCTTCACCGGCAGGCTCGTGGCCAGCACCAGACCATTGCGGTCCAGAATCTTGCCGCGCGTGGCAGGCAATTCCAGCGTGCGCTGGAAGCGCTTCTTGCCTTCAGCCTCGTAGAAGCGGTTGCCGGGGCCTTGAATCCACAGCGCGCGGCCGATCAGCGCCAGAAACGCCGCGAACATCAAGAACACGACCAGCTTCGAGCGCCACATCGGCAGGCGCAGGCCCAGCACCGGGCTGGCGGAGAATTGGCCCAGGCGCGCGCGCGCCGTGGTGCCGTTGGATTTACGGGCGCCGCTCATGGCTGGACTCCGGAAGCCGTGGGCGCGCTGGCCGCGGCCGAAGACGCCATGGAGGACGTTCCACCCGCCGGCAAGTCGGCAAACCCCTGCAGATACTGCGTGCGACCCGCCTGCGCGGGCGACATCTTCAATTGCCTGCTCGCGATGTCGGCAATGCGAGCACTTTTGCCCAGCGCGCTCTGCTCATATTGCAGGCGCGACCAGTCGGTGTTCAGTTGCTTTTCTTCCGCCTGCGCGCGATCCAGCGCGACAAACAGTTGCCGCGCCTGATGCTGTGCGTTGACCAGTGACAGCGCGCACAGCACCAGCGCAGTCAGCAGGAACATGTTCAGGCGGTTCATGGCGTGGGTCTCCGCGAGTCGGCAGCCGTCAGCAACGCTCTGCCACGCGCATGATGGCCGAGCGCGCGCGTGGGTTGGCCGACACTTCGGCCTCCGACGGCTTCACGCGGCCAAGCAGACGCAACTGCGGCGTCGGCAGCTCATGCGCACGCAGCGGCGCCCGACGCAGTTCCGGCGCGGCGGATTGCTCCGGACGCGCCAGGGCCTGCATGAAGCGCTTGACGATGCGGTCTTCCAGCGAATGGAAGCTGATCACGACGAGACGTCCCCCCTGTTCCAGACGTTCAAAGGCGGCCTTCAGACCGGTTTCGAGGTCCGCAAGCTCTTGATTGACGTGAATCCGTAAAGCTTGAAAGGTGCGGGTCGCAGGGTCTTGGCCCTTCTCGCGTGTTTTGACGGCTTGCGCCACGAGCGCGGCAAGCTCGGATGTGCGATCGAGAGGACCTCGATCCCCGGATTGGCCCCGGCGAGCAACAATCGCCTTTGCAATCTGTACAGCAAACCGTTCTTCCCCATAGTCCCGTATCACCCTCGCAATGTCGCGCTCATCAGCCTCGGCCAGCCATTGGGCTGCGGTAATGCCGCGCGTGGTGTCCATCCGCATGTCGAGCGGGCCATCCATCCGGAACGAGAAGCCACGTGCGCCTTCGTCAATCTGCGGCGAACTGATGCCGAGATCGAGCAGCACGCCGGCCACCCGTTCAATGCCGCGCGCATCCAGGCACTGGGCCATCTGCGCGAAGCTGTCATGCTCAATAGCGAAGCGGGCATCCTCTACGGTGCCCGCTTCGGTGATTGCTGCCGGGTCCTTGTCGAAGGCGACAAGTCTGCCGCCGGGCCCCAGCCGTTCCAGGATGCGCCGGCTGTGCCCGCCTCTCCCGAAGGTTCCATCGATATAGATGCCGTCGTCGCGCCAGATAAGCGCATCGACCGCTTCTTCTAAGAGCACCGTTTGATGGCGCAGTGCCGTACTGGCTTGGGTAGTCATCGCGCGTCATCAAAAGGAGAAATTCTTGAGGGCGTCGGGCATGCCTTGCGCCATGGCGGCCTGCTCCTTCGCGGTGTACGTGGCGGCATCCCAGACTTCAAAGTGGCTGCCCATGCCGAGCAGCATCACGTCACGTTCAAGGGAGGCGGCCGCGCGCAGTTCGGGGGTGATGAGGACGCGGCCGGCGGTATCGAGTTCGACGTCGGCGGCGCTACCCAGGAAGATCCGTTTCCACCAGTGGGCCTCCATCGGGAGTGCAGCGATGCGCTCGCGAAAACGCTCCCACTCCGGGCGCGGAAACAGCATGAGGCAACCGTCCGGGTGCTTGGTCACAGTCACCCGGCCCTCGGCCTGCAGCTGAAGCGCTTCGCGGTGCCGCGACGGAATGGACATCCGCCCTTTGGCATCCAGCGTCAGCGCCGACGCACCCTGGAACACGTTGGATTCTCTCTCCGCGCGGCGACTTGTTCGCCACTCACCTTGTCGTCAACTGGCCCGCAAACGGCCCTTTCAAACCACAAAACTACACTTTCTGACACTGTTTCCCACTTTAGAGGAACGACTTTAGGCGGTCAAGGCTTGCACAGCCCTGTGAGGCGGAAAATTTGCAATCAGAACAATGACTTAGCGCACCCGCCCAAGAACGGTGCGCGACTTTTCCCAATCAAATGAAGGAGATAGCGCGGTTTATGCAGAAACCACGTGAGAGAACGGCAGGCGACAGCGCCCTCGCTGGAAGTGCGCAGAGCGCTGATGATCATGCTCCGGCGAATGGAGGAGCGTGCGGTTTGTCGTCGGGCCGCCAGGCGCGACAGGTGTGTCAAATGCGGTAAGCGGTGGCGGTCATGACGCGCGATGCGGCGCGCATAGCCTGGCGGATGGGCGCAGGCAGATCGATGCCACCGGCCTGGCGCGCGTTATCGCCGTGGCGGATTTCATCCTCGCGCATCTGGGCGACGATGGCGCGCGAGCGGGTGTCCTGCTCGGGCAATTTATCGAGATGGCCATCGAGGTGATGCTCGACCTGGCGCTCGGTCTCTGCGACGAAGCCGAGACTGATCTTATCGCCGAGGCGTCCGGCAAGCGCGCCGATCGCGAAAGCGCCGGCATACCACAGCGGGTTCAGTAGGCTCGGGCGATCGTTCAATTCCTGCAGGCGCTGGGCGCACCAGGCGAGGTGGTCCTCTTCTTCGCGCGCGGCTTCGTCGAGCTGGGCCCGGATGGCCGGATCTTGGGCAAACAGCGCTTGCCCCTGGTACAAGGCCTGGGCGCAAACCTCGCCGACATGGTTCACGCGCATCAGGCCGGCGGCATGGCGGCGGTCGGCCTCGGAAAGCCTGGTCGCGTTGTCGGCCGTATTTGCGGAGGCGGCGGACGCGATTACGGCATCTGCGGGGTTCGGTCGGCTGGCGCGGGTGACGCCTGCCACAGCGCGCAGGGCACGGTCGAATTCGGGGATGAAGCGGTCGAGCATGAGTACGGGCACCGCCGGCAATGGCGTGCGGCGCAATCGCCATTGTAAGGCCGACACCGGGCGGGATCTTGCGTCCAATCAGAACCCGGCCGCCCAAACACAACTGTACGGGATAACCCTGTTGGCACGCGGATCGCATCCAAAACCGCAAGGAATCGACCGTACACATCGCCGATCTATTTCAAATTCGGAAACAGCCTGTTGCCGGGATCAGACAGCAAACGCTCGTTTACGAACATTCGTTCGCAAATTTCGACCGAGCCCAGTACCACGTTGCTACATTAGTCGGCGACTTCGTTTGAAAGTCATGGGGCGGGAAGACAAGAACGGAGGGTCTGCCTGCCACTGAACGCAATAAATAAAGATCTGGAGACCGACCGATGAAGAAATCGCTGCTGGCATTGGCAGTACTGGGCACGTTTGCGGGTGTTGCGCAGGCTCAGTCGAGTGTGACGCTGTATGGCGTGGTCGACGCCAACATTGAGTACGTCAACCACGCGCAAGCCGTAACGGCTGCGGGGGTGGTCATACCGGGCAGCAGCGGCTCGCGCCTGGCGATGCAGGCCGGCGGCCTGTCTTCCAACCGCTGGGGCTTGCGCGGCGTCGAAGACATCGGTGGCGGTCTCAAGAGCCTGTTCGTGCTGGAATCGGGCTTCGCCATGGACACCGGCACGCTGCAGCAGGGCGGACGCCTGTTCGGCCGGCAGGCGTTTGTGGGTTTGCAGGGCAACTGGGGCAAGATCACGCTGGGTCGGCAATACACCACGATCTTCGACATGATGGCGAACTTCTCGCCGACCGGTTACGCCACGCAGTATGAGCCGGTGGTCGGCCAGCTCGGTCCGAACTTCCGCGAAGACAACATGATCAAGTACACCGGCGCATTCGGCCCGGTGACGGTGGAAGGCCACTGGGCGTTCGGCGAACGCGCAGGCAGCCAGACCGCCAACTCGGCGTACGGCGTGGGCGCAAACTACTTTGGCGGCCCGTTCGGCCTGGGTATCGCCTATGACGAAGTGAAGGTGCTGACGGCAGCCGAAGCTCTGGGCGGCCCCGGCAACGAGTACGCCAAGGACAAGCGCGCCGCCATTGCCGCCAGCTACACGATGGGCCCGGTCAAACTCATGGGTGGCTATCGCTACGGCAAGACCGACACGGCCTCATCTGGTGCCACGCTGGCTCTGCTGCCGCACCGCGACGACTACTACTGGGCTGGCGTGAACTACCAGGTGACGCCTGCGCTGGGCCTGACGCTGGCGTACTACTACGACAAGATCAAGGAAGCGACCATCGGCGGGGCAACGGTCAACCCGCGTAATCCGCAGCAGTGGCAGTTCATCGCCGACTACAACTTCTCCAAGCGCACCGACGTGTATCTGAGCGCCGCGTATGCACGCAACGCGTCGCTGAACTGGGATTCGATCGGCTATGTAACGAACCCGGCAACGGGCGCGCAAACGTCGGTGGGCTATCTGCCGGCGGCATCGCAAACGTACTTCATCACGCCAAACTCGGATAACCAGGTCGGCGTGGCGATCGGCCTGCGTCACAAGTTCTGACACGCAGTTTGTTGTTGCCCGCCGCCCCTCTCCTGGGCGGGCGCAGGAAGGCACCTTCGGGTGCCTTTTTGCATGGCCGCGCGCTATGCTTTTGCGATCGAGCCCGCCGCTGGATGGCAAGCCGACAGTAAAGCAACGCGCGGCGCATCAGAACGACAACAACGCGAACCTTACCGGAGACCCGCATGTCCTCTTCGACCTCTTCAACCATGGCGCCCTCCGCCCCCGGGGCGGCCACCGACACCAGCCGCTCGCGCGTCGTCTTCGCCAGCTTCATCGGCACGGCCATCGAGTTTTACGATTTCTATGTCTATGCGACAGCCGCGGCGCTGGTCATCGGCCCCGTGTTCTTTCCGCATGGGTCCGCCACGGCACAAGCGCTGTCGGCGTTCGTCACGTTTGGTATCGCGTTCATCGCGCGGCCGATCGGCTCGTTTCTGTTCGGCCACTTTGGTGATCGCATCGGGCGCAAGTCGACGCTGGTGGCGTCTCTGCTGGTGATGGGCATTTCGACCACGCTGATCGGACTCGTGCCGGGGTACGACAGCATCGGCACGCTCGCACCGATCCTGCTGTGCATCCTGCGCTTCGGCCAGGGCATCGGGCTGGGTGGTGAATGGGGCGGCGCGGCGCTGCTGGCCACCGAGAACGCACCAGCCGGCAAACGCGCCTGGTTCGGCATGTTTCCGCAGCTCGGCCCGTCGGTCGGTTTCCTGGCTTCGAACGGTCTCTTCTTCGGGCTGGCGATCGCACTGTCCGATGAGCAGTTCCGCAGCTGGGGCTGGCGCGTGCCGTTCCTGGTCAGCGCAGTGCTGGTGGCGCTGGGCTTGTATGTGCGATTGAAGATCGCTGAGACCCCCGCCTTCCAGGCAGCCATCGACCGGCAGGAGCGCGTGAAGGTGCCGGTCGCCACGCTGCTGGCGCACCACTGGTGGCCGACGCTGCTTGGCGCGCTGGCCATGGTCGTCTGCTACACGCTGTTTTATATCTCGACGGTATTTTCGCTGTCGTACGGCGTGGGCACGTTGCATTTCTCGCGCCCGAGCTTTCTGGGTCTGCTGTGCCTGGCCGTGGTGTTCATGGGGCTGGCGACGCCGCTGTCGGCATGGGCGTCCGACCGCTTTGGGCGCAAGCCGGTGCTGATCGTCGGCATCATCGCCGCCATTTTGTCGGGCTTCACGATGGCGCCGCTGCTGGGGAGTGGGCAGACACCGCTGGTGGCCCTGTTCCTCATCATCGAACTGTTCCTGATGGGCGTGACCTTCGCTCCGATGGGCGCGCTGCTGCCGGAGCTGTTCCCGACCAACGTGCGCTACACCGGGGCCGGCGTGTCGTACAACCTGGGCGGCATTCTAGGGGCGTCGATTGCGCCGTATATCGCGCAGAAGCTGGCTCAGCAAGGCGGCCTGAGCTGGGTGGGCATGTATGTGTCGGCGGCCGCGGTGGTCAGCCTGATCGGCGTGCTTTGCATGCGTGAAACGCGGGATACCCGGCTGATGTAAGGACCACGCATAGCAACGCGCTCAATCCCACGAGTGGCGGCCGGAGCGACCACGCTTGACGTCGCCGCGCGCGCGCTTGCCTTCCAGACGGCGCGTCTTGGAAGCGCGCGTAGGCTTGGTGGCGATCCGCGACTTCGGCACCGAAAGCCCCGTCGCGATGAACGCCGCCAGACGTTCACGGGCATCCTGGCGGTTGCGGTCCTGCGTGCGAAACCGTTGAGCATCAATCACAATCACGCCCTCGTCGGTCAAGCGGCGGTCGCGCTTTCCCAACAAGCGAGCCCGCAATGCCTCCGGCAACGACGGCGATTGGGCGATGTCAAAGCGCAACTCCACCGCCGTCGATACCTTGTTGATGTTCTGCCCACCCGCTCCGCTTGCGCGCACAAAGCGCTCGACCAGCTCGGACTCCGGAATAGACAATTGGGGGGTGATTTTGAGATCGGTGCCGGGCATTGGAGCATTGTAGGGAGAACCGGCTTTTCCTGGAGATCAGCGTATGTATCGCGGAGAACGTTTCAACGGCTTCAGCCACCTGGCCGGGGCCATCCTTGCCGTCGCTGGCATGGCCGTTCTGGTGACGTCGTCCGCCCTGCACCACGACGCGTGGAAGGTCGTCAGTTCCGTGGTCTACGGCACGACGCTCGTCCTGCTCTACACGATCTCCACGCTGTATCACAGCCTGCGCGGGCCGGCCAAGAGCCTGTTCCAGCGCCTCGACTATTGCGCCATCTATTTGATGATCGCCGGGAGCTACACGCCGTTTGCGCTGGTCACGCTGCGCGGCCCCTGGGGTTGGGCGCTGTTCGGCATCAACTGGGCACTGGCGGCCATCGGGATTGCGCAGGAACTCTGGATCGGCCGCCGCACGCGCCTGTTTTCCCTGCTGATCTACGTGGTGATGGGCTGGCTGGTGCTGATTGCCATGGGGCCGCTGGCGGCAGCGCTGCCCGCACCGGGCCTGTGGTGGGTGGTAGCCGGTGGCGCGCTGTATACGGCCGGTATCGCCTTCTTTCTCTTTGACGAGAAGGTGAGGCACTTCCACGGCATCTGGCACCTGTTCGTATTGGCCGGCAGTGCGTGCCAGTTCGTCAGCATCCTCCTGTACGTGGGTTGACCCCGGCCATACGTTCCTGTGGTGCGCCAAAAAAAGCCGCGACGAATCGCGGCCTTTTCTTTGCAGCGACGCAGACTCAGGCGCGCTTCTTCATCGCCTCGTCGCGCAGTTCACGGCGCAGGATCTTGCCGACGTTGGTCTTCGGCAGCTCGTTGCGAAACTCGATAAACTTCGGGCGCTTGTAGCCGGTCAGCTGGTCCTTGCAGAACTCCTGCAGCTTCTGCTCCGTGAGCGACGGATCGCGACGCACCACGAACAGCTTCACCACCTCGCCCGAATGCACGTCCGGCACGCCCACGGCGGCCACTTCCAGCACGCCCGGGCACATCGCCACCACGCCTTCGATCTCGTTCGGGTACACGTTGAAGCCCGACACCAGAATCATGTCCTTCTTGCGATCGACGATCTTGGTGTAACCGCGCTCGTCCATCACGCCGACGTCGCCGGTCTTGAAGAAGCCGTCGGCGTACATGACCTTGGCGGTCTCGTCCGGGCGCTTCCAGTAACCAGCCATGACCTGCGGGCCGCGGATGCAAATTTCGCCCGCCTGGCCGATGGGCAGGTCGCGACCTTCGTCGTCGCGAATGGCGATTTCCGTCCCCGGAATCGGCAGGCCGACGGTACCCGAGAACTTATCGGTATCCGTCGGGTTGCAGATGGCAGACGGCGAGGTTTCCGACAAACCATAGCCTTCGATGATCGGGCACCCCGTCACCTCGAGCCACTTCTTGGCCACGGCCTCTTGCACCGCCATGCCGCCACCGTTGGCCACACGCAGGTTCGAGCAGTCCACATCCTTGAATTCGGGGTTGTTCAGCAGCGCGTTGTAGAGCGTGTTCACGGCCGGGAACATGTGAAAGCGGTACTGCTTGAGCACCTTGATGAAGCCCGGGATATCGCGCGGGTTCGGGATCAGCACTGCCAGCCCGCCCTTGCGCATCGACAGCAGGCAGCACACCGTCAGCGCGAAGATGTGATACAGCGGTAGCGCGGTGATGGTGATGATCTCTTCGTCGGCGGCCAGCATGCGGCCATCGCGACCAGGCTTGGTGAGCGCCGGGTTCATCCAGGCTTCCGATTGCAACACGTTCGCGACGATGTTCCGATGCAGCAGCGTCGCACCCTTCGACACGCCGGTCGTGCCGCCCGTGTATTGCAGGAAGGCCACGTCGTCGGGGCCGATGGAAGTCGGCTTGAGCGTCTGCTTGGCGCCCTCTTCCAGCGCGGTGTTGAAGCGGATGCAGTTGGGCAGTTCCCACGCCGGCACCATCTTCTTCACGCTGCGCACGACGAAATTGACCAGCATGCCCTTGAGGCCGCCCAGCAAGTCGCCCATGCTGGCCACCACGATGTGCTTGACCGGCGTATTGGGCAGCACCTGCTGCAGCGTCGTCGCGAAATTCTCAAGGATGATGATGGCTTCGGCGCCGCTGTCCTTGAGCTGGTGTTCCAGTTCGCGCGGGGTGTAAAGCGGATTGACGTTGACGACCACATAGCCCGCCCGCAACACAGCGGCCAGCGCCACCGGATACTGCAGCACGTTCGGCATCATCAGCGCGACACGGGCGCCAGGGGCCAAGCCGCGCGATTGCAGCCACGCCGCCAGTTGGCGCGAAAGCGTATCCAGCTCGCCGTAGGTCAGCACCTTTCCCATGCATTCAAATGCACGGCGGTTACGGTTCTTCTGGAAGGAATCCTCAAGCAGATGGGCCAGCGATCGATACTGCGATGCATCGATCTCGGCCGGCACCCCGGCGGGATACTGCTTCAGCCACGGCTTATCCATGGGCGTGTCTCCTGGCGATTGTTGATTTTTTCGAATGGTCGTTCGTTTTTTCGGCATCCTACGCGGATGTCTGTGTCAAAACAATAACTTAGACGGTTCCCTCAGCCGGCCTGGCCCGCTTGAAACTGGTGCAGAAACCGCCGTTGGCATCACTTTTGCGTGATGCCGTCCGATGTCGCGATCGCCGGAGGCGCCAGCAATCGCAGGGCGGCCTCGCGTTGCGGTTTGGACTCCCGCGCCATGGCTTTGACGTCGTCATAGAAGCGCGCCCAGTCGCCGCCATCACGGTGATACAGCGCCGTGAACGCCGGCACCCATTCCAGGTAGCTCGCGACGGCCCCCAGATGCGCGTTCGACAGGGGCTGCGCAAACCAGCGGTCGTAACCGGTATAACCGCCCCAGCTTGCTTTGAGCTTGGTGTAATCGGCCTGGAGGCTCGCGAAGATGGCGCGTTTTCCGGCGCGCTTCTCGTCGTCCGACACTGGGCTGGCATACAACGCCTCAAGTCGGTTGCGATACTCCAGCAGCAGGGCGCGGAATTGTACGCGCCGGGCGTCGTACGTGGCGTATTCCGCGCGAATTTCCGGGGTGGCGGCATCCGCCAGCCAGCGTTCGACGCCAATGGTTTCGACGGCGGTGGCAAACGATTCGTTGAACGCGGTATCGCCCTTGGCGTAGACAACCTGATGCGCCAGCTCATGAAAAATCAGCCGCGCCAACTCGCCTTCCGGCAGGCCGACGAAGGTGTTGAGCAGCGGGTCGTCGAAATAGCCCAGTGTGGAATACGCAGGAATGCCGGCCACATCCACGTCCAGGCCTTGGGCACGCAGCGTGTCGGCATAGGCCATGGCGGCGTTGCGGTCGTAGTACCCGCGATACGTCACGCAGCCGACGACGAGGAAACACCATTCCTTGAGCTTGACCGATAACTCAGGCGCGGCAAATACATTCCACACCGCAAAGGGACGCTTGAGATTGGCATAGACGCGATAGCTGCCGTTGTCTGGCAGGCCCAGCTCGCGCGAGGCATAGATGCGGATGCTGCGCGCATCTTCCAACCGCTTGGCGAGCTTGTCGTTGTGGGCTTGCCGAGCATTGTCGATGGCCTGGTCGATCGACTCACGCTGCGCCATCAGCGAGAGATGTCCGCTGACCGACTGGAAGTAATAACCGACGGTGTCGCAGCCGGCCAGTAACGCCGAACCGGCAAGCGACAGCGCAAGGCACAGCGCGCGTGTGGCACGCATGATGGCTCCGTCAGGCGGCCTGAGCCAACGGCGCGACCTCGACCAGGCAATCGTAGAAGGTGGGCGCGCGCCCCATGTCGGTCAGGCGCTGGCTGGTCAGCTCGTTGGCGTTGGTGCCGTCGGGCGCGAGCTTCTTCCACCAGATCGACAGACCGACGACCACGCCGCGCCGCGCACGGTCGGTCACGCGGGCGCGCGCCTGCATGGTGCCGCGATCGTTGAAGATGCGGACAAGCTCGCCATCGACGACGCCGCGTGCATTCGCGTCGTCGGGATGGATATCGAGATGCGGCTCGCCTTCGGTGCTGCGCAGGCTGTCGACGTTGACGAAGGTGGAGTTGAGGAAGTTGCGCGCCGGCGGCGAAATCATCGACAGCGGATAACGCTTGGCCAACTCGGGCGTGCTGATTGCCGATTCGTACGGCGGCACATAGCCGGGCAGCGGGTCGAGTCCGTCGTTGGCCATCTGCTCGGAATAGAACTCGCAGCGGCCTGACGGCGTGCGATAGCCGCCACGTGCCAGCGGCGCGGCGGGGTGCGCCAGCTTCTGCCAGCCCTCGCGCTTGAGCGTGGCCCAGTCGATGTGCGCGGCGGCCGGGTCGTCACGGCGCACGGCCTGGCTGGCGATGTCGTCGTCCGAGTCGGCAAAGCAGGCGTCGTCAAAACCCATGCGCCGGGCAATGCGACGGAAGATCTCCGTGTTCGGCAACGACTGCCCCATGGGCGCGATGGCAGCGTTGTTGGCCAGCACGTAGGTGTGACCGTACGCCTTGTGCACATCGACATGTTCGAGCTGCGTGGTGGCGGGCAGGAGGATGTCGGCGTAGTCGGCGGTGTCAGTCTGGAAATGCTCCAGCACCACGGTGAAGAGGTCTTCGCGCGCAAAGCCCGCGGTGACCTTGCGCGAATCCGGTGCCACCGCCACGGGGTTGCTGTTGTAGACGACCACCGCCTCGACCTTCGGGCCGAACGATGCGTCGCCCGCATGCAGCAGCGCATCGCCGATGGTGCTCATGTTGATCGTGCGCGGCATGCGGGGCCACGTCGGGAGCAAATCCGGGCGCTGCAGCTTCGCGGTGTCGATGGGGAAGAAGCCTGACGTGGACAGTTGCAGGCCGCCCGCTGCATCGCGCCACGCGCCCACCAGCGACGGGAGGCATGCGACCGCGCGCACGCCCTGCCCGCCGCCATGCGCGCGCTGCATGCCGTAGTTCAGGCGAATGGCCGCGGGCTGTTTGTCGCGCACGACGGTCGTGCCGTACAGCTTGGCGAGCCACTCGATATCCGCCGCGTCCACCCCACACGGCGTCGCTGCGTATTCCGGCGTGTATTGCTGCGCGCGCTCACGCAGCGCCTCGAAACCGAGCGTGTGATTGGCGATGTAATCGTGGTCAAGCAGATCATCGCGGATCAACACGTGGATCATCGCCAACGCCAGCGCCGCATCGGTACCGGGGCGCACCGCCAAGTGGCGGTGGCACTTCTCGGCCGTCAGCGAGCGATAAGGATCGATGGCGACGAGCGTGGCGCCGCGCCGTTTGGCTTCCTGTGCGCGCGTCCAGAAATGCAGGTTCGATGCGATCGGATTGGCGCCCCAGATCAGGATCAGCTTGGCGTCCTGCACGTGCTCGATGTCCATGCCGAGGCTCGCACCGTACGTGTAGCGCAGCGCCGTTGCCCCGGCCGATGCGCAGATCGTGCGATCGAGCAGCGACGCTCCGAGCTTGTGGAAGAAGCGCGCGGCCATGCTTTCCCCCTGCACCAGGCCCATCGTGCCGGCGTAGCTGTACGGGAGGATGGCCTCCGGGTTGCGCGCGGCAATGTCCCCCAGACGCGTGGCGATGGTGTCGATGGCCTCGTCCCAGGAAATCGGCTCGAACTTGCCCTCGCCCTTTGCGCCCACACGCTTCATCGGCGTCAACAGGCGGTTGGGGTGGTACGTGCGTTCTGCATACCGATTGACCTTGGTGCACAGCACGCCGGCCGTCGTCGGGTGGTCCGGATCGCCCTGCACGCGGGTGGCACGGCCATCTTCGACGGTGACAAGCAAGGCGCAGGTGTCGGGGCAGTCGTGCGGGCAGGCAGCACGGATGACTTGGGTGGACATCAAGGGGCTCCGGAGTGGGGGGCGGCGGGTGCATTCGGTGTCGTCGCACCGCCGCGGGTATCCGGAAATTGTAATCGCCCGCTAGGGGCTTCGCAGCGGCGTGGAGCCGCGCGGGACGAGCCGCCCCGTGAGCAGCACACGGCGCGTCGGCAAGGCCGGCTGCGCGAGGCGATCCTGCAGCATCGCCATTGCCATGCGGCCGATGTCGTAGACCGGTTGCTCGATCACGGTGATGCCCGGGCCGGCGAGTTCGGTCCAGGGCTCGTTGTCGAAGCCCGCCACGGCGATATCACGCGGCACATCGAGCGACAGCCGCCGCAACGCCCGCAGCACGCCCAGCAGCGATTGCGCGTTACTCGCGACCAGCGCGTCGGGGCGATCACGTTCCGCGCCGGACAGCCACGCCAGCGTCTCGGCCTCCGCCGCCTCGGCGGTCGGCAGGATGAAGCGTGCCTCGGCGGTGATGCCGTGGCGTGCCAGCGCTGTCGCGAATCCGGCCTGCCGCTCGGCGCCTGTGCTGCTGGTCCGCCCGAACAGGCCGCCGATACGCCGGTAACCCTGCGCTGCAAGGTGTTCGGCCAGCGCTTGCGCGGCCTGCTGGTTGTCGAGCACGACGGCATCGGTGCCGCATGTCGGGCCGGCACGGTCGATCAGCACGACCGGGTACCCGAGATCTACGGGTTGCTGCGCTTCGGCAATGCCGCGCGTTGGCGAGAGAATCACGCCGGTCACGCGCTCCTCTTCCATCAGCCGCAGGTACATCGCTTCCTTCTCCGGGTCTTCATCGGAATTGCACAGGATGACGCGCAGGCCGGCGGCATAGGCCGCGTCTTCCACCGCCCGGCTGACGCTGGTGAAAAACGGATTGCGGATGTCGGAGACGATCAGCCCGACCGTCTGCGCCTGTTGCGAGCGCAGCCGCCGCGCTGACAGGTTCGGCCGATACCCGGACGCCGCCACCGCCGCATCGACGCGTCGGCGCAGCTCCGCGCTGACGGGGCCGCCCGCGAGCGCGCGCGACACGGTTGCCACCGACACACCCGCTGCCGCCGCCACGTCCTTGATTCGAACCGTCATGCTGAAATCGTTTCCATAAAAGTTGCCATCATATCCAATGACCGCATCGTCACCAACGTCTTGCCCACCTAGGGAAAACCCCTTAAATACTGGGGCAGACGTCACTTTGTGTCGCGCCGCACATTGACACCCGCACTGTAATCGATTTCAATTCGCGATCATTGACGACACGCATGCCGGGCCTCCGAGCACGGCAGCCGCAGGAGACCCCCGCCGCATGGCTTCCGCCCTGATCTGCGCCGAACGCATCCGTCTGCAGCAACGCGCCACCGACAAGGAAAGCGCCATCCGCGCTGCCGGCCAGTTGCTGGCCGACGCCGGCTGCATCGATCCCGCCTATATCGACAGCCTCCTGCGCCGCGAAACCGTGGCCAACACGTTTCTCGGCCACGGCGTCGCCATTCCGCACGGCATGGGCGAGGACCGCCACCTGATCCGCCAGACGGGCATTGCGGTGCTGCAGTTTCCTGACGGGCTGGAGTGGCACCCGGGCCAGACGACGCACCTGGTATTTGCCATCGCCGCGCAGTCGGACGAGCACATCACGCTGCTGCGCCGGCTGACACGGCTGCTGAATGACGATGCGCGTCTGCGGCAGCTCTTCACCACGCAGAATGCTGAAGAGCTTGTCGCCGCACTCTCCAGCGACGCACCCGCGCCCGCCGCCGACACTCCTGGCACCGACCTCGCCGAGCAGCGCACCTTGACGCTGGAATACCCGAGTGGCCTGCACGCCCGCCCGGCCGCGCAGTGGGTCGAAACCGCGCGTCGCTTTGCCGCGCGGGTGCAAGTCCGCCATGGCGACGAAACCGCCGATGCCAAGAATCTCGTGGCGTTGCTGCAATTGGGGCTGGCGGCCGGCGCCAAGCTCAGCCTCTCTGCGGAAGGCCCCGACGCCGGGGCCGCGCTCGACGCGCTGCTGCTGACCATCCGAGGTCTGACGGCGCAGGAACGTGCCCAGGCGGCGCGCGACACGCAGGCAGCCCGCACCCGACAGACCGCGCACGGTTGGCAAGCCGACGCGGCGTTGCCCGCCATCGGCGGCATTGCGGCGAGCCCTGGCTTGGCGATCGGCCCCATCCACGTGTTGCAGCACGGTGCGTCGACCGTGCCCGATCACCCCGTCGCACTGACCACCGGTGGCGATCTGCTGGACGCGGCGCTGGCCCGCACGCGCGCCGAACTGGAAGCCCTGGCACGCGACACGGCCGCCCGCCTGGGGGAAGCCGAAGCAGGCATCTTTAAGGCGCAAGCCGAACTGCTGGGCGACACCGATCTCATGACGCTGACATGCCAGGCCATGGTCGAGGGCCACGGCGTGGCGTGGTCCTGGCATCAGGCCGTCGAACGCCTGGCCGAGCGGCTGGGCGCGCTCGGCAATCCGCTCCTGGCGGCACGCGCGGCCGACTTGCGCGACGTGGGACGGCGCGTGCTCGGCCATATCGACCCGTCGCTGCGCAGTGCAGCGCAAACGCTGCCCGAGAGCCCTTGCATCCTCGTGGCGGCGGACCTGTCGCCTTCGGATACGGCGGCGCTCGATACGCGACGCATCATCGGCATCGTCACCGCGCAAGGCGGTCCGACGTCGCACACGGCCATCCTGACGCGCACGCTGGGCATCCCGGCCGTCGTGGCCGCCGGCCCAGCCGTGCTCGATGTGGCGACGGGCACGCAAGCCATCATCGACGGCACCGGCGGCCGTCTGGTGCTGGATCCCGATGACACCAGCATCGCGAGCGCCCGCGCCTGGCTGCGGGAAGACGCCGCACGCACGCAGCGCGAGGAGGCGGAGCGCGGCTTGCCCGCCCGCACGCGTGACGGCCACACGGTGGAGATCGCCGCCAACGTCAACCTGCCCGCACAGGCGGTCGAAGCCCTCTCGCTCGGCGCGGAGGGCGTGGGCCTGATGCGCACCGAATTCCTGTTCCTCGAACGCGATCACGCGCCCGACGAAGACACCCAATACGCGGTCTACGCCGACATGCTCAACGCCCTTGGCGGCCGTCCGCTGATCGTGCGCACGCTGGACATCGGCGGCGACAAGCAGGTCCCGCATCTGAACCTGCCGACGGAAGAGAACCCGTTCCTCGGCGTGCGCGGTGCGCGCCTGCTGCTGCGCCGGCCCGACCTCATGGAGCCGCAACTGCGCGCGCTTTATCGAGCCGCCCGCGATGCCGGCACTAGCGGCGATACCGCGGCGCTGTCGATCATGTTTCCGATGATCACCTCGCTGGAGGAGGTGACCGCCCTTCGCGCCGCCTGCGAACGCATCCGCGCTGAACTCGACGCGCCGACGGTGCCGCTGGGCATCATGGTGGAGGTGCCGGCTGCCGCGCTGCTGGCCGATCGCCTGGCCGAGCACGTCGACTTCTTCTCCATCGGGACGAACGACCTCACGCAATACACACTGGCGATCGATCGCCAGCATCCCGACCTCGCCGCTGAGGCCGACAGCCTGCACCCGAGCGTGCTGCGTCTGATCCAGCAGACGGTGCAAGGCGCCGCGCGCCACGGGCGCTGGGTCGGCGTATGCGGCGGGCTCGCCGGAGACCCGTTCGGAGCATTGCTGCTGACGGGACTTGGCGTGCACGAGTTGTCGATGAGCCCCCGCGATATTGCGCCGGTCAAGGCGCGGCTGCGCGAGGCGCACCTCCGCGCGCTGTCGCAGCTCGCAGAACGCGCGCTGGCCTGCGCTTCCGTCCAGGAAGTGCGCGCCCTGGAAACCTCATTGCCGATGCAAGGCGGTGGCGAGGAGAAGGCCGCATGAGCCGCCCGTCGCCCATCGTCACCGTCACGCTCAACCCGGCCATCGACATGACCGTCGGGCTGGAGCGCCTCGAACGCGGCCGCGTCAACATCGGCAGCAGCGTCGCCCAACAGGCCGGCGGCAAGGGCGTCAACGTCGCCGCCTGCCTCGCCGACTGGCAGGTGCCGGTGATTGCCACGGGGCTCCTCGGCGACGCCAATGCTGAACTGTTCGAGGCGCTGTTTGCGCGCAAGGGCGTGGTCGACAGCTTCTGCCGCGTGCCCGGCACCAATCGCACCAACATCAAGATCAGCGACCAGGCAGACGGGCAGACCACCGACATCAACCTGCCTGGCATTGACGCCACGCCCGCCGACTTCGGCGCGCTGTGCGACCGCATTGACGCGCTTGCCGACATTGCCGGCGCTGCGCTGTGCGGCAGCCTGGCGGGAGGTTTGCCGCCGGATACCTACGTGAGATTGCTGGCGCGGCTGAATCGCCGCGGCGTACCGACCTTGGTCGACACGAGCGGCGCCCCGCTCGCACAGGTCCTGGCCGCGCCTCGCGACGAGCTGCCGACGGCCATCAAGCCCAATCGGCACGAACTGGAACTGTGGGCGGGTACATCGCTGCCGACGCTGGCTGAAACGGTGGACGTGGCACGCGCCGTCCACGCGCGGGGCGTGGCGCAGGTCATCGTGTCGCTCGGCGAGGAAGGCGCGCTGTTCGTCACGGCAGACGGCACGTGGCAGGCGAGCCTGCCGCCCGTGCGCGCCGCCAGCACCGTCGGCGCGGGTGACGCCATGGTGGCCGGCGTGCTGGCCGGTTGGCACGCCGGTGCCGGCACGGAAGAGACCGTGCGCCTTTCGGTGGCCTTTGCCGCGTGCAAGCTGCAGCGCCTGGGGCCTCACCTCCCCGCCCCGGGCGAAGTGCGCGAACGCGCCGCCGCCGTCCAGATGCAGCGCGTGGCCTGAAGCCCCGACCATCACATCGCATCGCCACACGCTCAACGCATTCAAGGAGCCGATCATGGCAAACCTGCTGGCAATTCTCGGTGCGGACGGCCGCACCACCCGCGCGATGCTCGCCGGCGCGGCCCTGCGCCACGCGGCGCGCGAATCCGGCTGCAAGCTCGACGTCGACGTGCGCGGCCCCGACACCGTCTCGGTCGTCGACACGGCAGCGCTGGCCACCGCCGAGGCAGTCGTCTGGGCGGGCCTCGTGCCGGACGCAGCGGCTCGCCACGCCAATCCGCGCACGCTTGAAGTCACGCTCGACGAAGTACTCGCGGACGCTCGTGCCGTACTGGCCCGCATGATCGGCAACGCCCCGCCCGTTCCCAAAGCCGGCGCGCAAGCTCAACGCATCGTCGCCATCACTTCGTGCCCGACCGGCATTGCGCACACCTTCATGGCCGCCGAGGCGCTCACGCAGGCCGCCGGCGCGCTCGGTCACACGATCCACGTGGAAACGCAGGGTTCGGTGGGCGCACAGAACACGCTGTCGGCCGATGCCATCGCAACCGCAGACCTCGTGCTGATCGCCGCCGACACGCAAGTCGACCTGTCACGCTTTGCCGGCAAGCGGGTCTTCCGCGCCGGCACCAAGGCGGCCATCCACGATGGGCAGGCATTGATCCGCCGGGCCTTCGACGAAGCCTCGCTAGAAGGCGCGGGGACGGCGCAATTGGCGGGCACCGCGGCCGCCGCGGCTGAACAGCAGCGCACCGGCCCGTACAAGCACCTGATGACTGGTGTGTCGTTCATGCTGCCCTTCGTGGTGGCGGGGGGCATCCTGATTGCACTGGCGTTCGCCCTCGGCGGCATCTACGTGACGGACGCCTCGGCCAGTCACACGCTTGGCGGCGCGCTGTTCCAGATCGGTGCCAAGTCCGCGTTTGCCTTGATGGTGCCCGTGCTCGCCGGATACATCGCGTATTCGATCGCCAGCCGGCCGGGCATCGCACCCGGGATGGTCGGAGGCATCTTGGCCGCCAGCCTGGGCGCCGGGTTTCTTGGCGGCATCGTGGCCGGCTTTGTCGCTGGCTATGGCACCGAGGCGCTCAACCGTTGGCTGAAGCTGCCGCGCAACCTGGAAGGGCTGAAACCGGTGCTGATCCTGCCCGTGCTCGGGTGCCTTTTGACGGGCTTGGTGATGCTGTATGTGGTGGGCGCGCCGGTTGCTGCGCTGCTTGCATCCCTGACGACCTGGCTGCGCGGCATGCAAGGCGCGAACGCGGTCCCGCTGGGCGCGCTGCTGGGCGGCATGATGGCGTTTGACATGGGCGGCCCCATCAACAAGGCTGCGTATGCATTCAGCACCGGGCTGATCGGCGCGCAGGTCTACACGCCGATGGCGGCCACGATGGCCGCAGGCATGACGCCGCCGTTGGGTATCGCGCTGGCGGCATGGCTCTTCCCGTCGCGATTCACGCGGGACGAACGCCAGGCGGCGCGCGCCACCGCCGTGCTCGGCCTGGCCTTCATTAGCGAGGGGGCGATCCCGTATGCGGCCCGCGACCCGTTCCGCGTGATTCCCGCGCTCGTGGCGGGCTCGGCCTGCGCGGGCGCCCTCTCGATGCTGTTCGGCGTGGAACTGCGCGTGCCGCACGGCGGGGCGTTCGTGCTGCCGATCCCGAATGCGGTGACGCACCTGGGCGGCTATGTTGCAGCGCTGGTTGCCGGCACCGTCGTCACCGCCGTGCTGCTGGCAGTGATGAAGCGGCGGGTGGCGGAAGCCGCCTGAAACGGCCCCGTGTGAAGGAAGCCGTGCACATCACGCGGCTTCTCTGTCTCATAAACGCTCAAAAGCGACGCAACCGGCCCCGATTCTGTTTGCCTCCCCTGCCCGTTTAGCTATGATGCCGAGCAAATCAACTCTCGGGGGAGAGCAATGCAATCTCGTAGAATCACCGCGCTGCTGGCCATGTTCGCAGCGGGCATCGTCGGCATCGCTTCGGGCGGCGCGCACGCCGAGACGGGCGTGACCAACGACGCGATCATCGTCGGCCAATCGGCGCCAATGAGCGGCCCAGCGGCACAGCTTGGTCAGCAGATGAACCGCGGCGCCCAGTTGTACTTCAACGCCGTCAACGCCGCAGGTGGCATCAACGGACGCAAGATCGAATTGAAGGTGCTGGACGATTTCTACGAGCCCGATGCGACTGCCCGCAACACCAAGACGCTCATCGAAGACACCAAGGTCTTCGCCCTGTTTGGCTATGTCGGTACGCCGACCAGCCTGGCGGCGCTGAAGATCGCCAACCCGGCGGGCGTGCCGTTCTTTGCGCCGTACTCCGGCGCCTCGGCGCTGCGCGAGCCCTTCGCGCGCAATGTGTTCCACGTGCGCGCCAGCTACAACGATGAAACCGCCGCCATCGTCCAGCAGATCCACACCACGGGCCTCAAGCGCATTGCCGTCATCTATAACGACGACGCCTACGGCAAAGCGGGTCTTGACGGTGTGCAACGCGCGCTCAAGCTGCCGGCAAACAAGGGGGTGTCGCTCGTCGCGCAGGCCAGCGTCGTCCGCAACACCACCGACGTGAAGAGCGCGATCACCACAGTGCTCGAGCAGAAGCCGGATGTCGTCGTCGTCATCAGCGCATACCAGACCGTGGCAGCCCTCGTGAAGGGCGCACAAGAACAGGGGTATGCGGGCCAGTTCTACAACGTGTCGTTTGTCGGCACCAAGGCGCTCGCCAACGCACTCGGCAAGGCCGGCGGCGGCGTGATCATCTCTCAGGTGATGCCGTATCCGTATAGCGGCGCGTCACCCGTGGTTCGCGATTACCAGAAGCTGCTCAAATCCGATGGCATTACCGATTTCGACTACGGGAGCATCGAAGGCTACGTCGCTGCGCGCGTCTTTGTTGAAGGCCTCAAGCGTGCGGGCCGCGACCTGACCCGCGAGAAGTTCGTCGGGGCGCTGGAGACGATGGGCAACTACGACGTGGGTGGCTTCAACGTGAACTTCTCGCCCTCCAACCACGTCGGCTCCAAGTTCGTTGAGATGACGATCATCAACTCTAACGGGCAAGTGATCCGCTGAACGCGCATCCCTAAAAAAAAGAAACCGGGCCAGGTGCCCGGTTTTTTTGCGTTCAAGCCGGCTGCAACCGTGGCTGCCGTTGCGCGAGCCCCCGCATGAACGCTTCGCACTGCGCGATCTGCGCAAGTTCGATGTACTCGTTAGGCTTGTGCGCCTGCTCGATATTGCCCGGACCGCACACCACAGTCGGAATGCCCGCGCGCGAGAACAGTCCCGCTTCCGTCCCGTAGTCGACCTTGCCAACCGCACTCCGGCTATCGGCCAGCGCTTGCGCCAACGCCACCAGCTCGTGCGAGGGCGCAATCGACAGGCCCGGCGTGTTGGCCTTCATGGCGAAGCTGATGTCAGCGTCGGCAGAAATTTCACGCATCTGCGGCAGCAGCGTCTGCTGCGCATAGCGCTCTACCTCGCCGAAAATCCAATCCGGATCGGTGCCCGGCAGATAGCGGAGATCGAAGGTGAATTCGCAATCGCGCGGCACCACGTTGGTGGCGATACCGCCTTTGATCGTGCCTGTATTCAGCGTGGTGTGCGGTACGACAAAGGCGGTGTCGCGCGCCTCTTCCGCCGCCAGACGCGCAGCCAGCGAGCGGATATGCGCGATCAGCAGCGCCGCAAACTCGATCGCATTCACGCCCTGCGGCGTCAACGCGGAGTGCGCTTCCCTGCCGCGCACGCAGCATCGGTATTCACGCTTGCCTTTGTGCGCAATGATGGCGCGCATCGACGTGGGTTCGCCGACGATGCAACCGGCGGGCTGAATGCCGCTCGCCTCGAGATCACGCAGCAGGCTGCGCACGCCGACGCAGCCGATCTCTTCGTCATACGACAGCGAAAGATGAAAGCTGGCGTCGCCCTCCGCCGCCATGAACGCGGGCACATTCGCGAGCGCCACGGCAATGAAGCTCTTCATGTCGGCGGTGCCGCGCCCGTACAGGCGGCCGTCACGGATCTGCGCATCAAACGGGTTCGTATCCCACGGCTGCCCATCGACGGGCACCACATCGGTATGCCCAGACAACACCAGCCCCGGCTTGCGGCCTGGCGATAGCGTCGCGAACAGATTTGCCTTACCGCCCGTCGCGTCATAGGTCAGGCGACAGTCCGCGCCCTGCCCGCGCAAGCGATCGCGCACCCACTCGATCAATCCAAGATTCGAATTGCGGCTAACGGTATCGAATGCCACCAGCGTGCGGATCAATTGCAGAGCTTCGTCGGAAGGTTGCGATGCAACAGCGATGGCTTCAGCAGACATGATGGGCTCGGGTCGGTCACGTGGCGCTCGCGGGAGCGCGACAGGCAGCTGACTGGGGCGGCGCGCGGTCAATTGACAAGCTTCCAGTGTAGGCGTTTCGGCCGTTCGGCTTCGCCCGTATATGAGAGCGCACAAGCCACCGCATGACGAATCCATACGAAACTGCATGGACAGCACGAGCAATCGGCTGATGGCGGGTCGGAAATCGCCCTTCGGCGTATCATCGAACGTGACTCAGAATTTTCAGCCAGAACACGAGCACCCTCATGAAGCTGATCCCAGAAATCCAAGCCGCGCAGCCCGAGATCCAGGCGCTGCGCCGCGACATCCACGCGCATCCCGAACTCTGTTTCGAAGAACAGCGCACCTCCGATCTGGTCGCCGCCAAGCTCGCCGAGTGGGGTATCGAAGTGCATCGCGGCCTGGGCAAGACCGGCCTGGTCGGTGTTATCCGCAACGGTGAAGGCAAGAGTATCGGCCTACGCGCCGATATGGATGCTCTGCCGCTTGCGGAGGCTAACCAATTCGAGCATCGCTCCAAGCACGACGGCAAGATGCACGCGTGCGGCCACGACGGTCACACCGCAATGCTGCTCGGCGCTGCACATTACCTGTCCAAGCACCGTAATTTCAGCGGCACGGTAAACCTGATCTTCCAACCCGCCGAAGAAGGCGGCGGCGGCGCACGCGAGATGATCAAGGACGGCCTGTTCGATCGATTCCCGTGCGACGCCGTCTTTGGGCTGCACAACTGGCCGGGGGTGCCGGTCGGCGCCTTCGGTACGCGCGCAGGCGCGTTGATGGCATCGAGCAACGAGTTTCGCATCACGATCAAAGGAAAGGGCGCACACGCCGCGCTGCCGCATAACGGCAACGATCCGGTATTCGTTGGAGCGCAGGTGGTATCGGCGTTGCAAGGCATCATCACGCGCAACAAGCGGCCGATCGACACCGCGGTTCTGTCCGTCACACAGTTTCATGCCGGCGATGCGACCAACATCATTCCGAATGAAGCCTGGATCGGGGGCACGGTACGCACCTTCTCCACCGACGTCCTCGACTTGATCGAGCGCCGCATGGAAGAGGTCTCTAAGGGCATCGCCGCCGCATACCATTGCACGGTCGACTTCGTCTTCCACCGCAACTATCCCCCCACCGTGAACACGGAACCTGAAACGCAGTTCGCGGCAGCGGTGATGCGTGAGCTCGTCGGGGCAGATAACGTTGACGCCAATATCGATCCGACCATGGGCGCCGAAGATTTCTCGTTCATGCTGATCGAGAAGCCAGGCTGCTTCGCCTTCATCGGCAACGGTGACGGCGACCATCGTGAGCAAGGCCACGGTCTGGGCCCATGCATGCTGCACAACCCAAGCTACGACTTCAATGACGAGTTGCTGCCGCTGGGCGCGACATATTGGGTTCGCCTCGTCGAGAAATTCCTGGCACGTAGCTAGTCAGCCCGCTCGCGAATGCGTAAAAGCCTCCTAACGGAGGCTTTTTGTTTTTTAGGGATCGATTGGGGGAAGCAGAGGAGGGGGTTGCCGGGTCTGGCCGGCGGATCGCTGCGTGTTGCAGCAGTGCATAAAAGCAAACACCCCAGCTCAAAGATTGAGCTGGGGTGTTGTATGGGGAGAGCCTGGCGATGACCTACTTTCACACGGGAATCCGCACTATCATCGGCGCGGAGTCGTTTCACGGTCCTGTTCGGGATGGGAAGGGGTGGTACCGACTCGCTATGGTCACCAGGCTATGACTTGTTGCCACGTTGACGGGGTCAACGCGACCAATATGGGAATGTAGATTTGGGGTTGTGAGTGATGTGTATCAGGCACAAGGCGGACCCAGCCGGAAACATACCGGTTATAGGATCAAGCCGCACGGGCAATTAGTACTGGTTAGCTGAACGCATTACTGCGCTTCCACACCCAGCCTATCAACGTCCTGGTCTCGAACGACCCTTCAGGGAGATCAAGTCTCCAGGGAATCCTCATCTTCAGGCAAGTTTCCCGCTTAGATGCTTTCAGCGGTTATCTCTTCCGTACATAGCTACCCTGCGATGCCTCTGGCGAGACAACAGGTACACCAGCGGTACGTCCACTCCGGTCCTCTCGTACTAGGAGCAGCCCCCGTCAAGATTCCAACGCCCACGGCAGATAGGGACCAAACTGTCTCACGACGTTTTAAACCCAGCTCACGTACCTCTTTAAATGGCGAACAGCCATACCCTTGGGACCGGCTACAGCCCCAGGATGAGATGAGCCGACATCGAGGTGCCAAACACCGCCGTCGATATGAACTCTTGGGCGGTATCAGCCTGTTATCCCCAGAGTACCTTTTATCCGTTGAGCGATGGCCCTTCCATACAGAACCACCGGATCACTATGTCCTGCTTTCGCACCTGCTCGACTTGTCGGTCTCGCAGTTAAGCACGCTTTTGCCATTGCACTTTAGGTACGATGTCCGACCGTACCAAGCGTACCTTCGAACTCCTCCGTTACACTTTGGGAGGAGACCGCCCCAGTCAAACTGCCTACCATGCACTGTCCCCGACCCGGATTCACGGGCCAAGGTTAGAACCTCAAACAAACCAGGGTGGTATTTCAAGGACGGCTCCACCGAAACTAGCGTCCCGGTTTCAAAGCCTCCCACCTATCCTACACAGATCGGTTCAAAGTCCAATGCAAAGCTACAGTAAAGGTTCATGGGGTCTTTCCGTCTAGCCGCGGGGAGATTGCATCATCACAAACACTTCAACTTCGCTGAGTCTCGGGAGGAGACAGTGTGGCCATCGTTACGCCATTCGTGCAGGTCGGAACTTACCCGACAAGGAATTTCGCTACCTTAGGACCGTTATAGTTACGGCCGCCGTTTACCGGGACTTCAATCAAGAGCTTGCACCCCATCATTTAATCTTCCGGCACCGGGCAGGCGTCACACCCTATACGTCCACTTTCGTGTTTGCAGAGTGCTGTGTTTTTATTAAACAGTCGCAGCCACCATTTTATTGCAACCCCTTCGTCCTTCTGGCGCGAGCCAGTCAAACTACAAGGGCGTACCTTATCCCGAAGTTACGGTACCAATTTGCCGAGTTCCTTCTCCCGAGTTCTCTCAAGCGCCTTAGAATACTCATCTCGCCCACCTGTGTCGGTTTGCGGTACGGTCTCGTATGACTGAAGCTTAGAGGCTTTTCTTGGAACCACTTCCAATTGCTTCGCGACCTAAAGTCGCTCGCCCCACACCCTTGAATCACGCACCCGGATTTGCCTAAGTGCCATCTCCAATGCAGGGACCGGGACATCCAACACCCGGACAACCTTCCGCGATCCGTCCCCCCATCGCATCATACGACGGTGCAGGAATATTAACCTGCTTCCCATCAGCTACGCATCTCTGCCTCGCCTTAGGGGCCGACTCACCCTACGCCGATGAACGTTGCGTAGGAAACCTTGGGCTTACGGCGAGGGGGCCTTTCACCCCCTTTATCGCTACTCATGTCAGCATTCGCACTTCTGATACCTCCAGCATCCTTTACAAGACACCTTCACAGGCTTACAGAACGCTCTCCTACCATGCACTTACGTGCATCCGCAGCTTCGGTATATTGCTTAGCCCCGTTACATCTTCCGCGCAGGACGACTCGATCAGTGAGCTATTACGCTTTCTTTAAAGGGTGGCTGCTTCTAAGCCAACCTCCTGACTGTTTTAGCCTTCCCACTTCGTTTCCCACTTAGCAATATTTAGGGACCTTAGCTGGCGGTCTGGGTTGTTTCCCTCTTGACACCGGACGTTAGCACCCGATGTCTGTCTCCCGTGATTGCACTCTTCGGTATTCGGAGTTTGCTATGGCGGGGTAATCAGCAATAGACCCCCCAACCATGACAGTGCTCTACCCCCGAAGGTGAGACACGAGGCACTACCTAAATAGTTTTCGGAGAGAACCAGCTATTTCCAAGTTTGTTTAGCCTTTCACCCCTATCCACAGCTCATCCCCTAACTTTTCAACGTTAGTGGGTTCGGTCCTCCAGTACGTGTTACCGCACCTTCAACCTGGCCATGGATAGATCACTTGGTTTCGGGTCTACACCCAGCGACTGAACGCCCTATTCGGACTCGCTTTCGCTACGCCTTCCCTAATCGGTTAAGCTTGCCACTGAATGTAAGTCGCTGACCCATTATACAAAAGGTACGCCGTCACCCGTTTCCAGGCTCCGACTGTTTGTATGCATGCGGTTTCAGGATCTATTTCACTCCCCTCCCGGGGTTCTTTTCGCCTTTCCCTCACGGTACTGGTTCACTATCGGTCGATTACGAGTATTTAGCCTTGGAGGATGGTCCCCCCATCTTCAGACAGGATTTCACGTGTCCCGCCCTACTTGTCGTACACCTAGTTCCACAATACTGTTTTCGCATACGGGGCTATCACCCACTATGGCCGGACTTTCCATTCCGCTTTGCTAACAATACTGCTAAAGAGTACAAGGCTGATCCCATTTCGCTCGCCACTACTTTGGGAATCTCGGTTGATTTCTGTTCCTGCAGCTACTTAGATGTTTCAGTTCACTGCGTTCGCTTCCCTTGCCTATGTATTCAGCAAGGGATGACCCATTCGGGCCGGGTTTCCCCATTCGGATATCTGCGGATCAAAGCTCGTTTGCCAGCTCCCCGCAGCTTTTCGCAGGCTACTACGTCCTTCATCGCCTGTAATCGCCAAGGCATCCACCACATGCACTTATTCGCTTGACCCTATAACGAGTATGTCTCGCTATAGGCTGAGTTCTCGCGTTGTGCCGTATTCCAAGACAATCTCATCGATTGCTCTGGTAATACTGGTTGATACAATCACAACCCAGTGTCGCGTTTTATATGTGCGCCTCATCAACGCACCGCGACACCTTTACTACATTCCATATTGTTAAAGAACAGCCGAACTTTTACGCTCGTCTTGGCTAGGCCAAACGCAAACACCATCGACACCGCGTCGATGCTTGCGTTTGGTAACCAAAAGGTAATGGTGGAGGATGACGGGATCGAACCGACGACCCCCTGCTTGCAAAGCAGGTGCTCTCCCAGCTGAGCTAATCCCCCAGTCACGGCAGAGAACATCTTCCACCGTCCGTAACTTGGTGGGTCTGGTAGGACTTGAACCTACGACCCCCGCCTTATCAAGACGGTGCTCTAACCACCTGAGCTACAGACCCTTGGCTGTAACATCAAACAAACCGATAAGTGTGGACGCCTAACGTCGGATGCACGCTCTTAAAGGAGGTGATCCAGCCGCACCTTCCGATACGGCTACCTTGTTACGACTTCACCCCAGTCATGAACCCTACCGTGGTAATCGCCCTCCTTGCGGTTAGGCTAACTACTTCTGGTAAAGCCCACTCCCATGGTGTGACGGGCGGTGTGTACAAGACCCGGGAACGTATTCACCGCGGCATGCTGATCCGCGATTACTAGCGATTCCAGCTTCACGTAGTCGAGTTGCAGACTACGATCCGGACTACGATGCATTTTCTGGGATTAGCTCCACCTCGCGGCTTGGCAACCCTCTGTATGCACCATTGTATGACGTGTGAAGCCCTACCCATAAGGGCCATGAGGACTTGACGTCATCCCCACCTTCCTCCGGTTTGTCACCGGCAGTCTCTCTAGAGTGCCCTTTCGTAGCAACTAGAGACAAGGGTTGCGCTCGTTGCGGGACTTAACCCAACATCTCACGACACGAGCTGACGACAGCCATGCAGCACCTGTGTCCACTTTCTCTTTCGAGCACCTAATGCATCTCTGCTTCGTTAGTGGCATGTCAAGGGTAGGTAAGGTTTTTCGCGTTGCATCGAATTAATCCACATCATCCACCGCTTGTGCGGGTCCCCGTCAATTCCTTTGAGTTTTAATCTTGCGACCGTACTCCCCAGGCGGTCAACTTCACGCGTTAGCTACGTTACTAAGGAAATGAATCCCCAACAACTAGTTGACATCGTTTAGGGCGTGGACTACCAGGGTATCTAATCCTGTTTGCTCCCCACGCTTTCGTGCATGAGCGTCAGTGTTATCCCAGGGGGCTGCCTTCGCCATCGGTATTCCTCCACATCTCTACGCATTTCACTGCTACACGTGGAATTCTACCCCCCTCTGACACACTCTAGCCGTGCAGTCACCAATGCAATTCCCAAGTTAAGCTCGGGGATTTCACATCGGTCTTGCACAACCGCCTGCGCACGCTTTACGCCCAGTAATTCCGATTAACGCTTGGACCCTACGTATTACCGCGGCTGCTGGCACGTAGTTAGCCGGTCCTTATTCTTCCGGTACCGTCATCGACCCCAGGTATTAACCAGAGCCATTTCTTTCCGGACAAAAGTGCTTTACAACCCGAAGGCCTTCTTCACACACGCGGCATTGCTGGATCAGGCTTTCGCCCATTGTCCAAAATTCCCCACTGCTGCCTCCCGTAGGAGTCTGGGCCGTGTCTCAGTCCCAGTGTGGCTGATCGTCCTCTCAGACCAGCTACTGATCGTCGCCTTGGTGAGCCTTTACCTCACCAACTAGCTAATCAGACATCGGCCGCTCCTATAGCATGAGGCCTTGCGGTCCCCCACTTTCACCCTCAGGTCGTATGCGGTATTAGCTAATCTTTCGACTAGTTATCCCCCACTACAGGGCACGTTCCGATGTATTACTCACCCGTTCGCCACTCGCCATCAATCTAGCAAGCTAGATCATGCTGCCGTTCGACTTGCATGTGTAAGGCATGCCGCCAGCGTTCAATCTGAGCCAGGATCAAACTCTTCAGTTCAATCTGCTGTTTTCGCTCTTTACGAGCGGTCGCTCACTCTCAGAATCTGACTTGAACTTTCGTTCAAACCTTACTTCTGTGCGAGCACTTCATTACTTGTTAGCTAGCGGATCGAAATCCGCCGCACCCAGTATTAAGCGCCCACACTTATCGGCTGTTTGCTTGTTAAAGAACTTCGCGATTAACTTTGTTCACCGCGTCGCTGCATTGTCTGCAGCAGAGAAACGAGATTATGCAGAGCTTTTTTGTCGCTGTCAACAACTCGTCGAAGAATTTTTATCCACCAACGCGCCGCCAACCACCACCGAATCCCCAGCCAACCGTCAACCACCCAATCGACCGCAAACCCGCTCTACACCTGCTTCTCCACCACTCAACACCACCACCGTCACCTGCGTTTCGGCGCTGTGTTTTGCAGCGAGGGGCGAACTATAGGCGGGTTCTTGGAGGTTGGCAACACCTTTGTCGTGACGGGTTGATGACGACTTCATGAAGAATAGCCGCCAACCCAGGCTGCACCTGGGATTGCGGCCGCCGAACACCTGGCAAGCGCGCGCGGGATACCCGAGACCATTACTCAGGTATTCCCGAAGTCACCCGCTATGCCGCCCTTATTGGTGCTTGAACGCGGGCGCACGCTTCTCGATGAAGGCGCGCATGCCCTCTTTCTGATCTTCGGTGGCAAACGTGGAATGGAACAGGCGGCGCTCCAGATGGACGCCTTCGCTGAGCGAGGTCTCGTAGGCCGCGTTGATCGACTCTTTGATCATCATGACCGTGGGCAGCGAGAAGCCGGCAATGGTTTCTGCCGCCTGGATCGCTTCGTCGAGCAGCTTGTCGGCGGGGATGACGCGCGAGACCAGGCCCGCGCGCTCGGCTTCCTCGGCGCCCATCATGCGGGCCGTCAAGCAGAGGTCCATGGCCTTGGCTTTGGAGACTGCGCGCGGCAGGCGCTGCGTGCCGCCTGCGCCGGGCATGGTGCCGAGCTTGATTTCCGGCTGGCCGAACTTGGCGGTATCGGCGGCAAGGATGATGTCGCACATCATGGCCAGTTCGCAGCCGCCGCCGAGCGCGTAGCCGGCCACCGCGGCGATCACCGGCTTGCGGATGCGGCGAATGGTTTCCCAGTTGCGCGTGATGTATTCGTTCTTATAGACGGTGGCGAAGTCGTAGTCGGCCATGGCGCCGATATCTGCGCCCGCGGCAAACGCCTTTTCACTGCCGGTGATGACGATCGCCCCGATATTGGCATCGGCATCGAAGGCAAGCAGCGCGGCGCCAAGTTCGTCCATGAGCGCATCGTTGAGGGCATTGAGCGCCTTCGGACGATTGAGCGTAATAAGACCAACGCGACCGCGCGTTTCGACCAGAATGTTTTCGTAGGACATGGAAGCTCCAGTTGGAATGGATGTAATATTAGCCGACCAACCGGTCGGTTAATCAATGAACCGATGACTGAGGAGGAGACAAGATGACCAGCCCGACCATTCTGCTTGACTGGCATGAACACGTGGCCACCATCACGCTGAACCGGCCCGATCAGCTCAACAGCTTCACGGCCGGCATGCACCGGGAACTGCGCGACGCGCTGGACAAGGTGGAGCGCCAGCGCGCCCGCGCCTTGATCCTGACCGGTGCGGGCCGCGGCTTCTGCGCAGGGCAGGATCTCTCCGAACTCAATGTCACGCCCGGGCAGATGACCGACCTGGGCCAGCTCATCGACGAGCAATTCAACCCACTGGTGCGCCGTCTGCGCGCCATGCCCCTGCCCGTGATCGCCGCTGTGAATGGCGTAGCCGCTGGCGCGGGCGCCAACCTGGCACTGGCGTGCGACATCGTGATGGCGGCCGAGAACGCGTGCTTCCTGCAAGCCTTCGTGAAGATCGGCCTGCTGCCGGATTCGGGCGGGACGTGGTTCCTGCCGCAGCGCATCGGGGTGGCACGGGCGATGGGGCTGGCAATGCTGGGGGAGAAGCTCGACGCCAAGACCGCGCTCGCCTGGGGGCTGATCTGGGGCGTCTATCACGACGCAAAAATTCTGATGACTGAGGTGAACTGCATGGCCGACCACCTGGCCAAGCAGCCGACACGGGCGCTGGCCGCCATCAAGCGCGCCATGCACGCGGCGCCCACACAATCGCTGGACGCCCAGCTTGATCTGGAGCGCGACTTGCAGCGCGAACTCGGCAATTCCCGCGACTATGCAGAGGGGGTCGACGCGTTTCTCAACAAGCGCGTGGCGCATTTCACCGGCGAATAAGGACATCAGCGTGACAGAAACGACCCTCCACGATGCGCAGGCCCTGGCTGAAGCGGCCTGCAAAAGCATGTTCGACGCCGATGCCTGCACCCGCTGGCTCGGCATGCGCGTGGAGGCGGTCGCGCCCGGCTATGCACGGCTGTCCATGGCGGTGCGGCCTGAATTCCTCAACGGGCATCGCACCTGTCATGGCGGGCTCATCTTCACGCTCGCCGACTCGGCTTTTGCGTTTGCCTGCAACAGCCATAACCACAACACGGTGGCGGCTGGTTGCAGCGTCGAATTCCTGCGCCCGGCGCACGGCGGCGACACCCTCACAGCCGAGGCAACCGAGCAGGTGTTATCCGGCCGCCACGGCATCTACGACGTACGCGTGACAAACCAGGCCGGGGAGGTGGTTGCCATGTTTCGCGGCAAGTCTGCACAGATTCGCGGCCAGGTCATTCCGGTCCCTGGCAGCCCAGAACCCTAGTTCGACGTCTTATAAAGCCCTCCACAAAACCGCATCACCATTAGAGGACGCCTCAGAACCTGTTCACGATCCGTAGCGAGCGGCCCGAGGTTGGCCCGAGAAGCGCAACCGTACATGGGTACGGCGAGCATCGCAGGGCCAAGATCGGGACGTGCATAGGACCGTGAGCAGGTTCGCACGACGGCGTCCCGAGGAGACCCGCATGCGCCCCCGCTCGACCGACCTGCCGCTCGATCCGATCGAGACCGCCAGCCGTGACGCCATCCAGGCTCTGCAGCTTGAACGCCTGAAGCGCAGCCTCGCGCATGCGTACGAGAACGTGCCCGCCTACCGGGCCAAGTTCGACGCGGCGGGCGTGCATCCGTCGGACTTGCGATCGCTTGCCGATCTGGCGAGGTTTCCGTTCACGACCAAGACCGATCTGCGCGACAACTATCCGTTCGGCATGTTTGCGGTGCCGCAGGACCGGATCGCACGCATCCACGCGTCGTCGGGCACGACAGGCAAACCCACGGTTGTCGGCTACACGCTGGCCGACATTGATACATGGGCCGGCTTGGTGGCGCGCTCGATCCGGGCGGCGGGCGCCCGGCGCGGCGACAAGGTCCACGTGAGCTATGGCTACGGGCTTTTTACCGGCGGCCTAGGGGCGCATTACGGCGTGGAGCGTGCGGGGCTGACGGCCATCCCGTTCGGCGGCGGACAGACCGAGCGGCAAGTGCAGCTCATCAACGATTTTCAGCCGCAGATCATCATGGTCACGCCCAGCTACATGCTGGCGATCGCCGACGAGTTTGAGCGCCAGGGGATGGACCCGGCAGCGTCAAGCCTGCAGATCGGCATCTTCGGCGCCGAACCATGGACGCCCGAAATGCGCAGCGCCATCGAAGCGCGCATGGGGCTTTCGGCAGTCGATATCTACGGCCTGTCAGAGGTGATGGGGCCCGGCGTCGCCAGCGAATGCGCCGAAACCAAGGACGGCCCGACCATCTGGGAAGACCATTTCTATCCGGAGATCATCGATCCGGAAACCGGCGAGGTGCTGCCCGACGGCGAATTCGGCGAACTGGTCTTCACGTCGCTGACCAAGGAAGCGATGCCCGTGGTGCGCTATCGCACGCGCGATCTGACGCGTCTATTGCCGGGCACCGCCCGCCCGGGCTTCCGGCGCATGGAAAAAATCACCGGGCGCTGCGACGACATGATGATCGTGCGCGGCGTGAACGTGTTCCCATCGCAGATCGAGGAATTGATCCTGAAGCACGCGGCGCTGTCGCCGCACTACCAGTGCGTGCTCGGCAAGGAAGGACCGCTGGACACGCTGACGGTGCGGATCGAGGCGGCGCTGGGCGTGCCGGCTGACGCGGCCCAGTCGGCGAGCAGCCAACTGGCGCACGAAATCAAGTCGTTGATTGGCGTGACCGCCGCGATTGAGACGCTCGCCAGCGGTGGAATCGAGCGGTCAGTCGGCAAGGCGCGCCGTGTGGTGGACTTGCGGCGCGGTTAGTCCGTGTCCGTCCTAGCGGGTGGCGACGCCGACGCTGCCGCCCTTCGGAACGAGCACCCACAGGCGCCCCGCCTGCTTCATGCGCCCGGCCAGGTCGCCGGCAGCATCGCCATGGCCAAAGTAATAGTCGGCTCGCACGGCACCGCGAATGGCCGATCCCACGTCCTGCGCAAACACGAGCTTCTGGATCGGATCGGTCGACAGCGGCTTGGTCGTCGACAGGAATACCGGCGAGCCCAGCGGAATGTAGGTCGGGTCGACGGCGATCGAGCGCTCGTCGGTGAGCGGCACGCCCAGCTTGCCGATCGGGCCGCCCGTGTTGCCCGGCGTTTCGGCAAAGAACACGTAGCGCGGATTGATGTTGAGCATCTCTTCCACACGACTTGGATTGGCGCGCGCCCAGGCCTTGATGCCCTGCATGGTCGCCTGTACGGGTGTGATCTCACCCATGTCGAGCAGCCAGCGCGCAAATGAGCGGAACGGCTGGTTGTTCGTACCACCCACGCCCAGGCGCATGATGCCGCCCTCTTCCAACTGGACCTGGCCCGAACCCTGGATCTGTAGGAACGCCGCTTCGACCGGATCGTCCACCCAGACAATTTCTTGCCCCTGAAGCGCCGGACTGCGGATCAATTGCGCGCGCGCCGGCAGCGTCTTGCCGCGCCATGCAGGGGGCATGCGGTACAGCGGCGTCTGATAGACCCCGTGGCGGGTGCGCGAGCCGCGCAGCAGCGGTTCGTAGTAACCGGTGATGAGGCCGCTGTCGGTGCCGTCCTCCTTCACCACGCGATACGGCGTGAAGTTGTCTTCAAAGAAGACTCGCATGGCGATCGGGTCGCCGGCATCGACCATCAGGCCAGCGGCGCACACGCGCGACCAATCGGCGCGGCGCTTCATCGCCTGGCAGTTGGATTGGAGCGCGGGCCAGGCAGAGGCGAGGTCATCGGCGGTCCACCCGGACACATCGGCCCAGGTGGCGGGGGCCAGATGCCCGCCGAGCGTGCCGGTGGGCGCTTGCGGCGTTTCGACGCGCGGCGGAGGCCCGCTCGTGCAGGCTGCCAGCATTGCGGCGACCAGGGCTGCGGCAAAGGAACCAAACCGGGCAGCCCATCGGCGGCGCAGAGCGTTGCGGGCTGGTGTCAATGCGTCCAAGGTTGCTGCTGTCATGCGTGTTTCATCCTGTCCGGTGCGGCCGCGAGCTTGGCTACAATGCCTCGCACCCGAGCTTCCCGCCGTCGACCATGAGCCAATTCTTTGAAAACCATCCGATGATGCTGTTCGGCCTGGAGGCCGGCGTGGCGCTGTTCCTGCTGATCTTCATCGTGATCTGGACCATGTCGGGCGCCAAGAAGCATCCGCGCCCGCTGCGTGCGCCTCCCGACCACCCGTCGCGCCACGGCGACGCAGCCAAGCCTTCGCAATCGACCGAAGCGCCGCCAAAAGATTCTCAGGCCGCCAATTCCGACGCGCCCTGATTCCCGATCAGTGCAGCATGCGCGGCATCACCAGCGCAAATTCGGGGATGGGCGCCTCGAAACGGTGGCCGTCTTCCGCCACGCAGAAGTATTCGCCGCGCATCGTGCCCACGGGCGTCTTGATGGTCGCCCAGCTCGTGTATTCGAACGACTCGCCCGGTGGCAGCAGCGGCTGATGGCCGACCACGCCAAGGCCGTTCACTTCCTGCACCTGCTCTTCGGCGTCGGTGATCACCCAGTGGCGGGAAATGAGCTGGCTCGGCACGTCGCCGGTGTTGCGGATGGTGATGGTGTAGGCGAAGGCGTAGTTGCCCTGCTCGGGCTCGGATTGCTCCGGCAGATAGCGCGTCCGGACCTGGACGGTGAGTTCGTAGCTGGGCATGTCGATCCACAATCAGAATTGGCGCCCATTGTGCGGCATGGCCGTGGCAGCGGCAAGGCGCGGGCAGACGGCCGATCCGGCTAAAATAGCGCCCTTCTTTGCGCATTCGCGTGAAAGTTCGCGCGCCTTATCCGTCTCCCATCATGTCCGCAGCCATCGATCCGTCCGGTTTCCGCATCGCCCCGTCCATCCTGTCCGCCGACTTTGCCCGCCTGGGCGAAGAAGTGCGCCGCGTGCTCGAATCGGGCGCCGACTGGATTCACTTCGATGTGATGGACAACCACTATGTGCCGAACCTGACTGTCGGGCCGCTGGTCTGCGAGGCGATCCGCCCACACGCGCAAAAGGACGGCAAGCCGGTGCCCATCGACGTGCACCTGATGGTCAGCCCGGTTGATCGCATCATTCCGGACTTTGCCAAGGCCGGCGCCGACCTGATCACGTTCCACCCGGAAGCTTCCGAGCACATCGACCGCTCGCTCGCGCTGATCCGCGACAACGGCTGCAAGGCCGGCCTCGTCTTCAACCCGGCCACGCCGCTGCACTATCTTGACCACGTGATGGATCGCCTGGACATGGTGCTGATCATGTCGGTCAACCCGGGCTTTGGCGGCCAGTCGTTCATCCCGGAGGCGCTGAACAAGCTGCGCGCCGTGCGCCAGAAGCTTGACGCATACCAAGACAAGACCGGCCGAAAGATCCTGCTTGAGATTGACGGGGGGGTGAAGGCCGACAACATCGCCGAGATTGCCAAGGCCGGCGCCGACACGTTCGTCGCGGGTTCGGCCGTGTTCGGCAAGCCGGATGCGGATGGCGGCTACCGGGGCACCGTTGGGGCGTTGCGCCAAGCGTTGGCCTCCCTGGCATGACGACAGGCCTGCTACCCGCCGGCCCCGTTCGCGCCGTCATCATCGACCTCGACGGGACGATGGTCGACACGGCGGGCGACTTCCACGCCGCCATCAATGCGATGCTCGAGGCGCTTGGCGCCACGCCGGACATGCCGTCCGAGGAAGTGGTCGGCTACGTCGGCAAGGGCTCGGAAAATCTCGTACGGCGCGTGCTGGATGCGCGCCTGCCACCCGCCCAGGCCAACAGTCGCTTTGCCGAAGGGCTGGAGGCCTACCAACGCGCCTACATCGCCATCAACGGTAAATACGTAAACGTGTATGAAGGCGTGCGCGAGGGGCTGGCTGCACTGTACGACATGGGTCTCGCCCTCGCGTGCGTGACGAACAAGCCACACGATTTCACGCAGCCGCTTCTGGCGCAACTCGGCCTGAACACGTATTTCGACCTCGTCTACCCAGGCGACGCCTTCCAATATCGCAAGCCCGATCCGTACCCCATGCTGCGGGTGGCCGAGGCATTTGGCGTGGCCCCGGCTGAAATCGTGGCCATTGGCGACTCCGAAAACGACGCCCGCGCGGCCCGTGCCGCCGGCATGCGCGTGCTGGCGGTGCCGTATGGCTACAACCACGGCCAGCCTATACAGGGCGCGGGAGCCGATGCTATAGTCGGGACACTTTTTGCGGCAGCCGAGTTGATCCGGCCCTATGCAGAGCCACGCAACGCAATCTCTGCCGCTTCCAACTGACGATCCATGTTCCTGAATCGCAAACGCGTCGACGCTGGTGGTGACCGGGGGGCCTGGCCCTGGCGGCCCTGGCACGCCCTCGTCCGGGCGTAAGCGTTTGCACGGCTGCTGATCGTTCTTCCTCGGTTTCGGCACTCTGGCGCGCCACGAACGCGCCGCCCAAACCACCCCCGCATCTCCTGCCCCAAACGCTGACCGCCCGCCGGTCTTCCGCTGGCCCGCTTTCGGCTGCGGACGACCCTTGCGGGATCGCACGGTCGCTTTTACGACGTTCGCGCGTTCCCATCCCTGATGTTCTGCTAACGTTCCGACGGCATCATCGACGCTCTTGCGTTTGCCGTGGACCGAATGCATGCCGGCGGGCGAGCACCTGCCCGCCCGGCGAATCGACCTGACCGCTCATGACCGAACTCGAATTCAAATCGCTGGCCGACCAGGGCTACAACCGCATTCCGCTGATTGCCGAGGCACTAGCCGACCTGGAGACGCCGCTGTCGCTGTATCTGAAGCTGGCGCAATCGCACGATCGCGGCACGCATACGTTCCTGCTGGAATCGGTGGTGGGCGGCGAGCGCTTTGGGCGTTACTCCTTCATCGGCCTGCATGCGCACACGCTGCTGCGCGTGAAGGGCAATCGCACAGAAGTGGTCACCGACGGCAAGGTGGTGGAAACGAACGAAGGCAATCCGCTGGACTTCATTGCGGCGTTCGAGCGCCGCCAGAAAGTGGCTCTGCGCCCGGGCCTGCCCCGCTTCTGCGGCGGCCTCGCCGGTTATTTCGGCTACGACGCCGTGCGCTTCATCGAGCCGCGACTGGCTGACACAGCCCCGCCCGATGATCTGCAACTGCCCGACATCCAGCTCATGCTCTGCGAAGAGTTGGCCGTGATCGATAACCTGTCAGGCAAGCTTTACCTCATCGTCTACGCCGATCCGTCCAAGCCCGAGGCCTATTCACGCGCCAAGCAGCGCCTGCGCGCGCTGCGCACCAAGCTGCACCAGCCGGTGGATGTGCCCGTGACTTCGCCGTCGGTGCGCACTGACACCATCCGCGAGTTTGACAAGACGGACTACATCAGCGCCGTACTCAAGGCCAAGGAATACATCGCCGCCGGCGACATGATGCAGGTGCAGATCGGCCAGCGGCTGGTCAAGCCGTTCCGCGATGCGCCGCTGTCGCTGTACCGCGCGCTGCGCTCGCTGAACCCGTCGCCGTACATGTACTTCTACAACTTCGGCGACATGCAGATCGTCGGGGCATCGCCGGAAATCCTGGTGCGTCAGGAAGAGCGTCGTGTGCCGGCTGCTGAAAACAATGGCAACGGCACCGACGAATCCGCCCGCATCGTCACGATCCGCCCGCTGGCCGGCACGCGCCCGCGCGGCAGCACCCCGGAACGCGATGCCGAACTGGCCACCGAACTGCTCAACGACCCGAAGGAAATCGCCGAGCACGTCATGCTGATCGACCTGGCGCGCAACGACATCGGCCGCATTGCCGAAATCGGCTCCGTCAAGGTGACAGACCAGATGGTCATCGAGAAGTACTCGCACGTGCAGCACATCGTCAGCTCGGTCGAGGGGCGCCTGAAACCCGGCATGACCAACATGGACGTGCTGCGCGCGACCTTCCCGGCGGGCACGCTCTCGGGTGCGCCCAAGGTGCGCGCGATGGAGATCATCGACGAGCTGGAGCCGGTCAAGCGTGGCATCTACGGCGGCGCGGTGGGCTACCTTTCGTTCTCGGGCGAGATGGACCTGGCGATCGCCATCCGCACCGGCATCATCAAGGACGGCAATCTCTATGTGCAAGCCGCCGCCGGCGTGGTGGCCGACTCGGACCCGGATGCCGAATGGAGAGAAACCGAACACAAGGCGCGCGCCGTGCTGCGTGCGGCCGAGCAAGTGCAAGACGGCCTCGACGCCGATTTCTGAGGTCAAGGAGAACACCATGCTGCTGATGCTCGATAACTACGACTCCTTTACCTACAACATCGTCCAGTACTTCGGCGAACTCGGCCAGGACGTGCACACGGTGCGCAACGACGAGATCACGATCGAAGAGATCGAAAAGCTGAATCCGGAGCGCATCTGCCTGTCGCCCGGCCCGTGCACGCCGACGGAAGCCGGCATCCTGGTTCCGGCGCTCAAGCACTTTGCGGGACGCATGCCCATCCTGGGCGTGTGCCTCGGGCACCAGGCCATTGCCGATGCATTTGGCGGGCGGGTGATCCGCGCGCAGAAGGTGATGCACGGCAAGGTCAGCACCATCGAGAACACCGGCGTGGGCGTGTTCGCCAATCTGCCGCGGCATTTCAAGGTGACGCGCTATCACTCGCTCGCGATCGAGCGTGAAACGCTGCCCGACTGCCTGGAAATTACCGCCTGGACCGAAGACGGCGAAATCATGGGCGTGCGCCACAAGACGCTGCCGGTGGAAGGTGTGCAGTTCCACCCGGAATCGATCCTGTCGGAACACGGCCACGCGCTGCTCGGCAACTTCCTGAAGGAACGCGTCTGATGCGCGGCGCGTGCGCGATTGCCATGCCGCTGGCGCTGGCGCTGGCGCTGATGGCAAGCCTGCCAGCGATGGCCGGCACGCTCGAAGCCTGCCGCGCCGCCCAGCCCGAGGTCGGCAACGTCGCCCAATGCGTGCAGACCGCACGCAAGGCGGCGCAAGCGGAACTGGCATCTGCCGAATCGACACGCCGCACTGCGTTACGCGCCCGCATCGCTGCCAACAAAAGCATGGACCGCGGCGCCGCCATGGCATTCGACCGCACCGTGCGCGCACACCAACTCTATCGACAGGCCGAATGCGACCTGTCCCGCCGCCTGGCCCGCAATACGCCTGATGCCGACCTGGCTGAAGCCGCGTGCGAGGCCGATCTGTCGCGCGAGCGCATCGGCGCCTTGCGCGACGCCGCACAGCCGGCCACCCCGGCTGCGGCTCCGGCAGCGCCCAACTGAATACGAAACGACCATGACCATTACACCGCAAGAAGCGCTGACGCGCTGCATCGAGCACCGCGAAATCTTCCACGACGAGATGCTGCACTTGATGCGGCTCATCATGCGCGGCGAGATGTCGCCCGTCATGGCTGCCGCCCTCACCATGGGGCTGCGCGTCAAAAAAGAGACCATCGGCGAGATCGCGGCCGCTGCCACCGTCATGCGCGAATTCGCCACCAAGGTCGACGTGCCCGCTGAGGTGTCCGACCACTTTGTCGACATCGTCGGCACGGGCGGCGACGGCGCCAACACCTTCAACATCTCCACCGCCTCGATGTTCGTGGCGGCGGCCGCCGGCGCGCGCATCGCCAAACATGGCGGACGCGGCGTCAGCTCCAAGTCGGGCAGTGCCGATGTGCTCGAAGCGCTGGGCGTGAACATCATGCTCACGCCCGAGCAGGTGGCCGAATCGATCGAAACGGTCGGCATCGGCTTCATGTTCGCGCCCAACCACCACCCGGCCATGAAGAACGTCGCCCCGATCCGCAAGGAGCTGGGCGTGCGCACGATCTTCAACATCCTGGGGCCGCTGACCAACCCGGCCGGCGCGCCGAATATCCTGATGGGCGTGTTCCATCCGGACCTGGTCGGCATTCAGGTGCGCGTGATGCAGCGGCTGGGCGCGAAGCACGCCGTGGTCGTCTACGGCAAGGACGGCATGGACGAGGTGTCACTGGGTGCCGCCACGCTGGTCGGGGAACTGAAGGATGGCGTGGTGACCGAATACGAAATCCATCCGGAAGACTTCGGGCTGCAGATGGTCTCCAACCGCAGCCTGAAGGTGGCCGACGCCGACGAATCCAAAACCATGCTGATCGAAGCGCTGGAAAACAAGCCGGGCACGCCGCGCGAGATCGTCTCGCTCAACGCCGGTGCGGCACTGTACGCGGCCAACATTGCCGGCTCGATCGGCGACGGCATGAAGCTGGCCCGCGAAGCGATCGCCTCGGGCGCCGCGCGCGCCAAGCTCGACGAACTCGTGCGCGTCACCAACCAGTTCAAAGCCTGATATGTCCGACATCCTGCAGAAAATCCTGGCCGTGAAGGCCGAAGAAGTGGCCGCCGCCCGCAAGCACCGCGACCTCGCCAGCGTGCGCGCCGAAGCCGAAGCCAACCGCACCGACAGCACGCTCGGCGCCCGCGGCTTTGCCAGGGCGATGCGCGACAAAATCGCCGCCGGCAACGCGGCGGTCATCGCCGAAGTGAAAAAGGCGTCGCCGTCCAAGGGCGTGCTGCGCCCGAACTTCAAGCCCGCCGACATCGCCCGCAGCTATGCGGAACACGGCGCCGCGTGCCTGTCGGTGCTGACCGACGAGCAGTTCTTCCAAGGCCACGCCGACTACCTGCGCGAGGCGCGCGCCGCCTGCACGCTGCCGGTGCTGCGCAAGGATTTCATGGTCGATCTGTACCAGGTGTACGAAGCGCGCTCGTGGGGCGCGGACTGCATCCTGCTGATCGTCGCCGCGCTGGACCAGGGCCTGATGGAAGAACTCGAAGCCTGCGCACTCGAACTCGGCCTGGACGTGCTGGTGGAAGTACACGACGGCCATGAGCTGGACCGCGCGCTGCGTCTGCAAACGCCGCTGGTGGGCGTGAACAACCGCAACCTGCGCACGTTCGAGACGTCGCTCGACAACACGCTCGGCCTGCTCAAGCACATGCCGGACGATCGCATCGTCGTCACGGAATCCGGCATCCTCACGCCGGACGACGTGCGCAAGATGCGCGCCGCCGCCGTCAACGCGTTCCTCGTCGGCGAAGCCTTCATGCGTGCAGACGACCCGGGCGCCGAACTGGCCCGCCTGTTTGCCTGAGCGCCAGACACAATGGCCCGCGAGATTGAACTGAAGCTGGCCGTATCGGCCGGCGCGCACGACGCACTGGTCGGCTGGCTGGACGCCAATGCGCAGGCGGCCGGCTCGGTGGAATTGGCGAACGTCTACTACGACACGCGCGACCAGGCGCTGGCGCGCAACCGCGCCGCGCTGCGCGTGCGCCGTCAGGGCAGTCAATGGCTGCAGACGCTGAAGACCGCAGCAGTGAGTACGTCCGGTTTGAGCGCCCGCCACGAATGGGAGGTGCCGCTGCAGAACGATGCACTGTCCGTCGATGCCTTCGTCGCCAACAACGCCGCCGAAGCCGCCGACTATGTTCGGCCACACGCCGCTGCGCTCGCCCCGCTGTTCCGCACCGACTTCACGCGCCGCCTGTGGCACGTGGGTGCCGAGGGCGGCGAGATCGAGATTGCACTGGACGCCGGCGCCATCCTCATCCCCGGCACGCAGGCGCGCGAGCCGATCGACGAACTGGAACTGGAGTGGAAACCGGCAGACGACAGCACGCTCGGCGAAGACGCGATTGCAGAGCGCCTGCACGCCTGGACGCAAACGCTGCGTGCCGCCGTGCCGGGCCTCACGCCGCTCGACATCAGCAAGGCGCAACGCGGCTACCAGTTGCGCGAGAAAGCCGTCGGGGGCCAGACATGACGCGACGCGCCAATCCGGCGCAAGCCGCCCTCTTCGATGAACCCGCGGTGGACGCGGCCGACGTGAGTTTCATCCCGCTGGCCCAGCAGTTCGACGCCCTCCCCGCCGACTGGAAGGCGGTCCTCACGCCCTGCATCGCGCAGACCAATTGGCCTGAACTATGTGCCTTTGTCGATGGCGAGCGCGCAGCGGGCAAGCCGATCTTCCCGACGGATGTCTTCCGCGCGCTGCACCTGACTTCGGTGGACGATGTACGCGTCGTCATCCTCGGCCAGGACCCGTATCACGGCACAGGCACCGTGGATGGCCGCGAGATTCCGCAGGCCCATGGGCTGGCGTTTTCAGTGCCGGCGGGTGTGCGCGTGCCGCCAAGCCTGCGCAACATCTACAAGGAAATCGAAGCGGAATTCGGCTGCAAGCTGCCAGGCACCTCCGGCAACCTGGAGGGCTGGGCACAGCAAGGCGTGCTGCTACTGAACACGGTGCTCACCGTCGAACAAGGCCAGGCTGCGAGCCACGCCAAGCGCGGCTGGGAGCGCATCACCGATTGCCTGCTGGAGCAACTCGCACGCGTCGGCCACAAGCGCGTGTTCATGCTGTGGGGCAGCCACGCGCAGGCCAAGCGCGCGCTGCTGTCGGACGGGCATCTGGTGCTGGAGGCGCCGCACCCGTCGCCGCTGTCGGCGCATCGCGGGTTCTTGGGATGCGGGCATTTCAAGACGGCGAATGATTGGCTGGCGGCGCAGCGCCAACCGACCATCGACTGGCTGAAACCGCAGGCCGCTTGAACGGCGCGGGCCAGGCGGCCCATCGACGAGCCGTGAAGTGTCGGCTGCGACCGTCTGGATGCCGCGTTCGACGCTCCGGAACTCAACGTTGAATCTCCGAGACTCGACTTCGACTCTCCGAGGGTCAAATTCGACCTTTTTCGGCTCGAGTTTGAGTCTTCAAGATCCATCGTCGGCCCTCCGAGACTCGACTTCGGCCCTCTGAGGCTGACCTTTGACGCTCGGATACTGGAAGTCGACGGTCTGAAGCTGGACGTCGGCTCTCTGAGCCCCGTTGTCCAGGGTCGGGGGCTCAGCGCAGTCGCGGTGGAAGATCCCGCTGCCGGCGCGGAGCCTTTCAGCCGCCGGCCGCGCCTAGTCCTTCGAAATACGCAGCGCGCGTCCGAGCGCACCACAACGCAATGCGATTTTGGACGTGTCAGCCCGCAGCGCCTGCAGACGCCGCTCTAGCAGGTGCATCGCCGACAGCGATTCGGATTCGGCGGCCGCATCGACCATGCGCGAGCGTGCCGACTGATCGGCGAAGTCGGCTGCGCCCAGCTCCTGTGTGTCGCGAGGGCGCACGCCCCAGCCGCCCTCTTGCACGGCCTGGTCAAAGCGCTCCTGGGCGCGCGCCAGGCTTTCGAGTGCGGCCTCAGCCGTTTGCTCGACCAGCGCCCGCGTATCGGCTTCGTCCAGCTCCTGCGCCCGTTGCCTCACGAGGATGCGCACCGCGGCGACGTGCGCCGCCACGAGGTAGTTCTGCACGATGAAGCGGTTCAGGTTGTCGACGGCACGGTGCCGGCTCTTGGGCTCGTCGAGCATGCGCGCGAAGGCGGCGATGAGCCCCGTGAGCGACTCCATGAACTGCTTGCGCTGCACGCGGTAGACGAAGTCATCCTTGAGCGAGCCGAGCAGCAAGTCGCGCGCGGCTTCGATAAAGCGGCGGTTGGTGCGCAGCACGTCGTCCACCAGCTTGGGAAGGTTACGGTATTCCCAGCTTGGCAGGACGTAGCTGAAGGCCGTGGCGATGGCCGCGCCGATCAGCGTATCGACCAGCCGTTCACCGATGGCGCCCTTGCTGCCGGGCAGCAGCAGGTTGATCTGGATGAGCACCTGCACGCACGCCGCAATCGCCGTGTAGCGGTAGCGCACGGTAACGAACGCGGCGCTGGCGGCGGTGGACAGGTACAGCACGCCCATCAGGATCCACGTCGAATGCGTGTACCGCAGGATCACGGCGGCAATGACGCAACCGATGAGCGTACCCAGCACCCGGTCGAAGTTGCGCTGGCGCGTCATGCTGAACGTCGGCTTGAGAATCACGACGATGGTCAGCAAGACCCAGTAGCCGTGCGAGCTATATGGGAGATGGTCGGCAATCCACAGCCCGGCCGCCACGGCCATGGAAATGCGCAGCGCAAAGCGCAGCACCGGCGAACGCCACGTCAACTCTTCCAGCACCAGCCGCAGCTCGTACTTCTGGCGCGTGAGAAACGGCGTCATGTCGGGACGCAGCAGCACCTGCGACAGCTCGACCGGCGTGGCGGTGGCGGCGTGCAACTGCGCCATGAGGCGGATTGCGCCCCGCACCGTGGCCACCGATTCTTCGAGCGCGGCAATCGCCTCGATCGGCACGCCGTGATGGTTGTGCTGCAGCTCGTGCAGCGCGCCTTCAATGGCGGCCACCTCCTGGTCGTACGACACCGGCGTAGGTGACGGCCGGTCGCGGCCGACGGCATAGGCGACGCCTTCGATGTCCATGCGCAAGCGTTCGATCACGTCGCGCAGCAGGCGCATCACCTCGGCGTCGGCCAGCCACTGGCGCAGCAGCGGGTAGTCGGTGTTGGACGACAGCAGATACTCGTAGATATCGAGCATCCGCATGTGAATCTGCACGAGGCGGCCGTCGCTCGTGGTGCGGTTGTCGCGAAAGACGAAATCGCGCGCCACCTGCTGCTTGTCAGCCACGGCAATCTGCTGGCGCACGAGCGCGTTGAACTGCTCGTCGAAATCCTTGGAGGCGTCGTAGAAGCCGGCTTTGCACTCCACGTACACGGCCAGTTCGTACAGGCATTCGGCCAGCACCTGCTCTTTGATGCGGCGGCGCTGGCCCCACGCCACCGCCATCGCAAAGGCCATGTAGCCGATCGCGCCGAGGAAGAACTGCAGCGTGTGCTCCACTGCTTCGCGGAAGGCGAATTCCTCGGTGAACGTGAGCGTCATGACGAACAGCGCCGCGAACTGCAGCGGCATCGTCTTGTTGCCGTACGCCACCATGAGTCCCGCGAGGAAGCTCACCACCACGATCACCACCGGGAGGATCGCGTACGGCGTCACCACCGCCACGAGAAAGGTGACGGCGGTCGTCAGCAGCACGCACGCCATCATCTCGTTGAACTTGTGCCGCAGCGGGCTGGGCAAATCCATGAGGCTCGTGCACAGCGCACCGATCGACACCACCATCGCGCCCTGCAGGTCCATCACCAGCAGTGCGAGCAGCGTCAGGCCGATCACGCCGGTGGCGGTGCGGATGCCGCGCGAGACGTAATGGCTGTAGAGGAACGTGCGTGGATCGTGGACGTAGTCCATCGGGCGACGCGTCAGGCTGACTTACCGCGTGCCGCGCGCGTGCTGCGCGCCGCTGCCCGTTTGCCCAGCCATGCCGAGCGCAGCGGCGAGGGCTCGGACGCGAGCGCCAGCGTGAACTGCGGCGTGGCGTCGGCAGCGAGCGTTACGTCAAGCTGCATCAATTCGTCGCGACGGAACACATGCACGGGAACGGTGTCGCCGGCGCGGTGGCGCGCGAGCATCTTGTCGAGCTGGCCGGTCGGCACACGCAGGCCGTCTACCGCGACGACCAGGTCGCCTGCAGACAGACCGCCTTGCTGCGCGGGGCTGTCGTCGAAGACCTGCTGCAGCTTGACGAAGCCGTTCTCGGCGCCGATCTTGACGCCCAGCGCAAGCGCGGGGTCTGCCGCCTTGCGCGTGGCGCTGACGCCCATCGCCTTGAACAGCGCCGGCAGCGGCGGGTCGTCGCGCCCCTCGGTCAACTGGCGGACCAGCGTGCGCAGGCGCACACCGGTGGTCTCTTCCATCAGGGTGATGAGCCCGGCTTCGGTCACGCCGCGCTGCGCGTGGCCCGCGGCGTAGAAATCACGGCCGTACGTGACCCACAGGGCGCGCATCACGTCGTCGAGCGAGCGTTCGCCGTGGGTCTGCGTGCGGATTGTGAGGTCCAGCGCCAGGGCCACGAGCGAACCCTTGGTGTAGTAGCTGACGATGGCGTTGGGGGCGTTTTCGTCCTGGCGGTAGTACTTCGTCCAGGCGTCGAACGAGCTTTCGGCCACGCTCTGCTTCAGGCGGCCGCTGCCGCGCAGCACGCCGTTCCACGTCTTGCCGAGCATCTCCAGATACTGCGCTTCGGAAATCAGCCCCGAGCGCACCAGCATCAGATCGTCGTAGTAGCTCGTGAAGCCTTCAAACAGCCACAGCAGCGGCGTGTGGACCTCGCGATCGAGCGCGTACGGCACAAAGGTGGCCGGCTTGATGCGCTTGACGTTCCAGGTGTGGAAATACTCGTGGCTGACGAGGCCAAGGAAGGTGCGATAGCCCTCGGTGGTCTCATCGCGGCCAGTGACGGGCAGATCGGCGCGCGCGCACATCAATGCGGTGCTGGCGCGGTGCTCGAGGCCGCCGTAGCCGTCGGTGGTGGCCATCGTCATGAAGACATAGCGCCGGTTGCTGTCGAGGAACGGCGCCGTGGCGGTCTGCGGCTCGAACAGGCGGATCTGCGCTTCGCAGATGCGCTTGAAGTCGCGGGCGATGCGTTCCAGATCAAGATTCGGCACGCGGCCCGTAAAGACGGCGTCGTGCTGTGCACCGCAGGCCTCGAATGACACCAGCTCGAACGTGCCCATCTCCACCGGGTGGTCGATCAGCTCATCGTAATTGGCCGCTTCGTACCAGCCAAAGCCGTAGCGCTTGGCGCCGGCCTTGCCCGCGATGCGCCCAGTGGCCTCGCGCAACGCGGTGGCCACGCGCCAGCCGCGGTAGGCCTCTCCGGCGGGCGGCTGGATGTCGACCAGGCAACGCTGGTCATCCGCGCCTTCCACACGCAGGAACACCGACGTGCCGTTGAAGAAGCCGTGCGTGGTATCCAGATGCGCGGCGCGCACCGACAAGTCCCACGCATAGACGTCGTAGGAAATCGTCAGCGGCCCGGTACACGGTGCGGCCCACCACGTGTGCTTGTCGACCTTGGTCAGGCGCACCGGCCTGTGGGCGGACGACGCCTCGATCCGCACGATGTTGCGCGCGAACTCGCGGATCATGTAGCTGCCCGGAATCCACGCCGGCAGCGAAAATCGCTGGCCTTGGCTGTCGGGCGCGTCAACCGTGACGGTGACGGTGAAAACGTGCGCCTTGGGCGCGGCGGGGGCGATGGTGTAGCGGATCGGCTTCATGGCGGACATTGTAGCGTTGCCGTCCCATGCTGCCGAAGGCAAATCGTCCGCAAACCGGCTTGCCAGCCTATCGGTTGACGTCGACCACGACCCGCCCGCGCATCTTGCCCGCCATGATGTCGTGTGCAGCGTCGATGGCCTCGGAAAGCGTCACTTCGCGCGTGATGGCGGCCAGGCGATCCGGCAGCAGATCGGCGGCGAGGCGCTGCCACGCGGTCTTGCGCAGCGCACGCGGCGCCATCACGCTGTCGATCCCGCACAGGGTCACGCCACGCAGGATGAACGGTGCGACCGTGGCCGGAAAATCCATGCCCTGCGCAAGCCCGCATGCCGTGACCACGCCGCCATAGCGCACCTGTGCGCACGCGTTGACCAGCGTGTGCGAGCCTACCGAATCGACCACCGCCGCCCAGCGTTCCTTCTGCAACGGCTTGCCGGGGGCGGAAAGCTCGGCGCGGTCGATCACCTCCCTCGCGCCCAGCGCCTGCAGGAAATCGGCCTCGCTCGTCTTGCCGGTGGACGCCACCACGCGGTAGCCCAGCTTGCCGAGCAGCGCGATGGCGATCGAGCCCACGCCGCCCGATGCACCCGTCACCAGGACCTCGCCGTCGCCCGGTTTCACGCCGGCACGCTCCAACGCCAGCACCGACAGCATCGCCGTGTAACCCGCCGTGCCGATCGCCATGGCCTGCCGCGCGTCGAGCCCCGCCGGCAATGCCACCAGCCAATCGCCGGAAAGCCGCGCCTGTTGGGCAAGGCAACCCCAGTGCGTCTCGCCGACGCCCCAGCCGTTGAGCACCACCGCATCGCCCGTCCGCCAGTCCGGATGCGAGGAATCGAGCACGACACCCGCGCCGTCGATGCCGGCCACCATCGGCCATTTGCGCACGACCGGGCCTTTGCCGGTGATGGCCAGGCCGTCCTTGTAATTGATGGTCGACCAGTCCACGCGGATCAGCACATCGCCGGCGGTCACCTCGTTGGCCAGCGCTTCGGGTGCGGACAACGCCGCGTCATCGAGGTCGACGATGTGGGCCAGCGGGCCGCCATCCTGCTTTTCCAGCATCAGCGCGCGAAACGACATACCAAGTCTCCAAAGGTGAGTTGAATGCAAGCGCCCAAAGAAAAAGCGCCGGATCGACCGGCGCTTCCTTCGCGCGAATTATGACTTCTTGAGCGCGGCGAACTTACGCTCCAGCGTGGCTGCATCGATCAGGCCCGGGGCCCGCGAGCCGTCCGGGAAGATGATGGCCGGCGTGCCGGTCACGTTCAGTTGCTGGCCGAGCTTCAGGTTGGCTTCCAGCGGTGTATCGCAGGTGCCGGCGCCGCCCGGGGCGGTCTTGGCGGTCATCCAGTCGCGCCAGGCCTTGGCGCGGTCGGCCGAACACCAGATCTGCTTGGCCTTGGTGTTCGAGTCTTCCGACAGGATCGGGAACAGGAAGGTGTAGACCGTGACGTTGTCGACCTGCGTGAGCATCTGTTCCAGCTTGTGGCAGTACGGGCAGTTCGGATCGGAGAATACGGCGATCTTGCGTGCGCCGTTGCCCTTGACCCACTTCACGGCGCGGTCCAGCGGCAGGTCGGACCACTTGACGCGGTTCAGCTCGGCCAGGCGCTCCTGCGTGAGGTTCGTGGCGGTCTGCGTGTCGAGCAGGTCGCCGTTGAGCACGTAGCGGCCGGTGGCATCGCTGTAGACGACCTGGCTGCCGAGGTTGATCTCGTACAGGCCGGCCAGCGGCGACTTGGTGACGCTCTTGATCTCCACGTTGGGGCCCAGGGCCTTCTGCACGGTGGCCTTGACCTTGTCCAAGGCGGGCTCGGCGGCACCGGCGCTCAAGACATAGCCCGCGCCAATGGCCGCTACAGCCACCGCAGAGGCGATGGCCGCCACCCGAATACGAAACGACATAACGACTCCTGGAACCCCGAAAAACCACAAATCCGCTGAGATGGCCTCAGCCGAGTGCGTGCTTGATCAACAAGCGTTTGATAAATGGCGTCATGCCCACCATGCGCATCCCCGCGTTGCGTACCGTGCGGGGCAGCGCGCCCGGCAGGGCGAACAGTTTGTGCAGACCGTCCGTGGCGGCCGTGAGCGAAAGCAGGTCTTCGCGGCGGGCACGTTCGTAACGGCGCAGCAACCTCAGATCGCCATGATCGCGCATGGTTTCACGTTCCGCCATCACGCGACCGATTTCCGACACATCCCTAAGCCCGAGGTTCATGCCCTGCCCGGCCAGCGGATGGATCACATGGGCGGCATCGCCCACCAGCGCCACGCGCGGCGCGACGGCGCGGCTGGCGTGCTGCAGCACGAGCGGGAAACCTTGCGCAGGCGTGATGTTCGACAAGCGCCCGAAGCGTGCGGCGACAGCGCCACCCGCCGCGGCTTCCACGGCACGGCACAGCGCCTCGGGCGACAGCGCGAGCAGTTCGCGGGCGTGGTCTTCGCTGGCAGACCACACCATCGACACACGCCGATCGGGCAACGGCAGCATCGCAAGGATTTCGCCGCGTACGGGGGGGCCGTCATCCGGCGCTGCGGCCTGCTCGGCGGATGCACCGAGGAACCATTGCCACGCGGTGTCCTGATGCCAGTGCTCGGCCTGGAAGTTGGCTACCACACCAAGCTGCCGATACGGTTTCGCTTCGGCCTGGATGCCGGCCTGCTCGCGCACCCAAGAATGCTTGCCGTCGGCGCCGATCACGCATTCCGCCCGGATCGTCTGCCCATCCGCCAGCGTCAGCTTTACGGCGTCGGCTTCCATTTCGAAACCGGTGGCGGCATGCGGGAACGACTGCACCGTGTGGGCAAAGCGCAGCGCAGTTTCCAGCGCGCGCTCCACGAGCGAAGATTCGGCAATCCATGCCAGCTGCGGCGTGCCGGCCGCGTAGGCGGAAAAATGCAGGTCCGGGTGGGCGTGCTCGCCGCGTGCGGCAGCATCGTCGCCGAAGATCCGCATGTCGTGCACCGGCTGCACGCGGGTCATGTCGAGCGCCGGCCAGATGCGCAATTGCTCGAGCAACGCCTGGGAGCTGGACGAGAACGCGTAAACACGTGCGTCCCACGCGTCCGGCCCGGCGGGTGTGGAGGCTGGGGCGGGTGGCGCGATATGCGCAATGCGCAAGCCGATCTGCGCCAGCCGCAGCGCGCAGGCGCGCCCGACGATGCCGCCGCCCACCACGGCCAAGTGGTAAGGCGCTGCCTCCCGGGAAGCCGCCTTCGAAGTGGAAAACGCGGGTGTATTCATGGTGAGCCGATTATAGCGGCGGGGGGTGTTGCAGCCTTGCGGGCGCGCAAAAGTGTCGCGACAGATAGGGGCGCCGCCGCATACGGGCTCGGTGTGGATGCATCTCGCCCCTGAAGAGGCAAGAAAGTCACTTCAAATCCTTGGCGTCTTCGAAGCATATCGGCTGCACATATGTGCCATGCGCGCCGCATATGTGCCAAAGACGTCGCTATCTGCAAACCCGCGAAGTGACGCCATTTTCACCTCAGCTCCCCGCGCTCAAGTCATACGCCGGGATGGACGATAAAAGCCGGGCAATTCGACGTTTTGAAGGGCTCGGGCCACCGATACAGTGCGGGTCCGATCCACGCATTTCTCATCGCCATGTGGACTTTTTCCGAACGCTCCGCCGCATCTTTGACGCTGGCCGCGCTGCTGGCCCTGGCCGGCTGTGCGCAAATGCCCGCCCAGACGCCTGCCCCGGTGGCCCGCTCCGCGCCCACGGGTGAAGTCATGACGTTCGTCATCCCGCCCGATGCGCTGGGCGCGCACGATCCGCAATTGACCGCTGTGCTGACCAAGGCCGGTGCGTTGGCCGCAGCGCAAAAACGCCCGGCGACGATCCAGGTGGCCGCATTGGCACAGGATTTCCGCTATCTGAACCAGGCGCTGTGGAACGGCGTGCCCGCGCAGCGCGCCGGCTATGTCCGCCTGGAAAACCTGACCGTCAGCGCCAGCCAGCCTTACAGCGTGACGATCCGCATGCAGGACTAAGAGGAACGTCATGCGTATGACCCATCTGCTCTTCCCGCTCACCGTCGGCCTGCTGACGGTACCGGCCGCCTCGGCTTTTGCCGCGCCGCCCGATGCACTGATGCCGGCGACGGCCGCCGCGCCCGACCGCGTCTATCCGCCCCTGCCCTCGCTGGCGATGCTGCCGCCGGGCGGCGGCGCCGAGATCGAGCCCGCGCCTGCCGCCCACACGCGTAGCAGCAAGCGCAAGGTTGTGACAACACAGTGGCGCAAGGCGACCGAGCCGGTGCCGCGCATGGTGGTGTCGGAGGCATCGCACACATATCTGGCCGGTATCGAGCGACAGCTTGAAGTGGCCCTGCAGAAGTAATCCACGATCTCCGCCGGAGCCGTCATGCCCCTCGCCCGCCTTCTTTGCTTGAACTGGTGCCGCCTTGCCGCGGCCCTTTTGCTGGTTGCTTCCAGCGTTGCAGCGCACGCCGCCTCGGGCGATTGCTTCGAGCAGGCCGGGACCTATCAGGGCGTCAACCCGACGGTGCTGCGCGCGATCGTGTGGTTTGAATCGAAGGGCGATGCGGGCGCCATCCATCGCAACGCTGACGGCTCGGTCGACATCGGCCAGGCGCAGATCAACTCGATCCACTTCGGCACGCTGGCGCGCTATGGCGTGCCGCGCCACGCGCTGACCGACGCTTGCGTGAACGTATTCGTGGCGGCCTGGCTGCTCAAGCAAAAAATGGTTCGCCACGGAAACACATGGCGGGCCATCGGCGCGTACCACTCCGAAACGCCCGCCCACCGCGACGCCTATGCGCGCAGCATCCAGCGGGTGCTGATGTCGTGGGGGGAATTGCGGGCCGACCGCTGAATCGGGTCCGGCTCCGGAAGCCGGCTGCCGCTCAGTAGTACGAGACGGCGGCGTAGGCCTGACGTGCGCCGATGGCGCGGCGCTCCCCGCTGACCAGGCGCATCAATTCATCCTGGCGCGGACAGACCAGCGCACGCACACGGGCGTCGTTGGCCAGAATGCGCATCATCAGGTCGCGCTTGCGCTGTACTTCTTCGTGCGACAAGGCCGGGCGCAGACCGTGGCCCAAGCGCTCCATGTGCGCCGCGCATTCGCGCTCCAGCAAGCTCACTTCGTCCCAGTCGCCGCGTTCTGCAGCATCCACCATGTCTTCGGACAGGCTGGCGATGGCCTCGTAGCAGGCGAACAGGCCGGCGCTGTCGGAAACCGTATGGATCGGGCGGGTGGCGGTGGCGACGGTCCAGGACATGCTGTGCTCCAGAATCAAACGTGTTGTTTGCGGGAAGTCAGTGCAATAGGCATGCCCGGCCGGCGCCGAGTCGTCTCCAACTCGCCCATAAATGCCGCTAAAGCCTTTGCCGGCTTGGGTTCTCAGGATACGGAGGGCATCCGGCCGCAGGCGTCGCAGGCCCGAAAAATGGCCGATCGAGGCGAAGTTGTTACGTTTCTGAAACGTAACGCGTAACAGGGTCGTAACGCCTTCCCACCCTGACCCGCCCAGGGCCTTGCTCGAACCGAAGGCGCTTGCATTCCAGGGCTAGACCCCATCCGGAGCGGTTACAATCACGCCTTTCCGTGAACGACGCGCACAGCCCGGATTCCACTGTGCTGCCGCCTCTCCCCGCGTCACGCAACCCCTTGATTCAGAGCCTTTTTCACCATGAGCCTCCAATGCGGCATCGTCGGTCTGCCGAACGTCGGTAAGTCGACCCTATTCAATGCCCTGACCAAAGCCGGCATCGCCGCCGAGAACTACCCGTTCTGCACGATCGAGCCCAACGTCGGCGTGGTGGAAGTGCCGGACGCCCGCCTGCAGGCGCTGGCCGACATCGTCAAGCCCGAGCGGGTGCTGCCGGCGGTGGTCGAGTTCGTCGATATTGCGGGCCTGGTGGCGGGCGCCTCCAAAGGGGAAGGCCTCGGCAACCAGTTCCTGGCCAACATCCGCGAGACGGATGCCATCACGCACGTGGTGCGCTGTTTCGAAGATGAAAACGTGATCCACGTTGCCGGCAAGGTCGACCCGATCGCTGACATCGAAGTCATCAACACCGAACTGGCCCTTGCTGATCTGAGTACGGTGGAGAAGGCGCTGCAGCGCTACACCAAGGCCGCTAAGTCGGGCAACGACAAGGAAGCCGCCAAGCTGGTCGCCGTGCTGGAAAAAGCACAGAAGGTGCTGGACGAAGCCAAACCCGTGCGTGGCCTGAACCTGACCGACGACGAGTGGGCAACGCTCAAGCCGCTGTGCCTGATCACCGCCAAGCCGACCATGTACGTTGCCAACGTGCGCGAAGACGGCTTCGAGAACAACCCGCACCTCGACGCGGTGCGCAACTACGCCGCGCAGACGAATTCGCCGGTGGTGGCCGTGTGCGCCGCCATCGAAGCCGAAATCGCAGACCTGGATGACGCCGACAAGGCCGAATTCCTGGCCGACATCGGCATGGACGAACCCGGCCTGAACCGCGTGATCCGCGCGGCCTTCAAGCTGCTCGGCCTGCAAACCTACTTCACCGCCGGCGTGAAGGAAGTGCGCGCCTGGACGATCCATATCGGCGACACGGCCCCGCGCGCCGCAGCGGCCATCCACACCGACTTCGAACGCGGCTTCATCCGCGCCCAGACCATCTCGTACGACGATTTCATCCAGTACAAGGGCGAACAGGGTGCCAAGGAAGCCGGCAAGATGCGCGCCGAAGGCAAGGAATACATCGTCAAGGACGGCGACGTGCTGCACTTCCTGTTCAACGTCTGACCCCGCGCACGTTCAACGAGAAAGCCCCGCAGTGATTGCGGGGCTTTTTTCATGGGCGAGGCGCAAGCACGCAGCGGTGGCCCGCCAGACGAATGCCGTCCCCACCCTTGTAACGTTGAGGCGACCCAGCATCACTTTTTTACACGCGGGCAAGTGAACAAGACGGCTTTGATGCTCGGCAAGGCCCATCGCTGCGCCATTTTCACGTCGCTGGCATGCCGGTTGCGTGCAACACCGCAGATACGCTGAACCCCGGCAGGCCGCTTCCGCCCGGGGCAGCCCGCCGCCCCGACTGGCATTCAGCCAGGACCGTTGGGGCGGCGCACTCGCCCAACGCCATGAGTTCGCAATCGCCTCCGCCCTTGTCTGCAGTTGACGACATCGACGCCTCGCCCGGTATCGGCAGCAACGCTGCCATCCAGTCGCGCGGGGTGCTGCTGTGTCTGTCCGAACCTGATCTGCGCATCCACCAGGTGAGCGAAAACCTGGAAGCCGCACTGGGTACGCCACTGGCTGCCGCGCTGCAGGCGCCTGTTGACCGTGTCATCGGCACCGCAGGGCGCGAGGTGCTGGAGCGCGCCCTGGGCACGCACAGCGTCGACGGACACCCCCTGTATATCGGCACACTCCTGACACCGCACGGGCACGCGCTCGACGCGGTGGTACATCGGCACAAGGGCACGCTCATCCTGGAGGTGGAACCCGCCGTGCATGCGGCCGACGGCGCGTTTGCGTCGATATATCCGCTGGTGCGCACCTTCGTCGCCAGCCTGCAAGCCGTAGGCACGGTCGATGCGCTGACGGACCTCGCCGCGCGCGAAGTACGCCGCCTCACCCACTTCGGCCGCGTCACGATTTACCGCATTGAGCGCGATGGTTGCTTGGGGGCGCTAGCCGAAGCGCGCGACGATGCCTATGACACGCTGGTCGGTACCCACCTGTCTGGCGCCGGTATGACGCCCGAACTGCGCAATCTGTATGGCCACAACCCCTTGCGCCTGGTGGCAGACGTCGACGACACACCGGTGGGCCTGGTGCCGCCGCTGCATTCGTCCACTGGGCGGACGACCGATCTGACCTACGCGGCCCTGCGCGCGGCCTCCGATGCGCAGCGCGAAACCATGCGCCGCATGGGCGCGAAGGCATCGCTCACGCTGGCGCTTACGGTGCGCGGGAATCTCTGGGGCTTGATCGTCTGCCACCATGCCACGCCGTGTTCGCTGTCGTTCGAAGTGCGCACGGCATGCGAACACCTGGCGCAGATTCTGTCGCTGCAGATCGAAGCGAAGGAAGATCGCGCCGAGATCGCCCACCGGCTGGAACTGCGGCGCATCCTGGTGCGCCTGCTGGCCGCGATGGCCGACCGTGACCATTTCCACGAAGGCCTGCTCGAACATCCCGCCGATCTGCTGCGCTTTGCCTCGGCCAGCGGCGCCGCCATCGTTCGCCAGGGCGAGTGCGTGCGCATCGGTGCCGCGCCTGACGAAGCCAGCATCCTGCGCCTGACCGAATGGCTGGCCAATGCGCACCCCGGGGAGGTCTTCCACACCGACCGTCTGGCCGTCACCTACCCGGACGGCGCCGCGCTGCTGCCGCAGGCCAGCGGCGTGCTGGCCGTGCAGGTTTCGCAGCTGCATCGCCACTACGTGCTGTGGTTCCGCCCCGAAACCCCGCACACCGTGCGCTGGGCAGGCGACGTACCGGACGCGGCCATCGCCCACGACAGCCAGCACGTGCTGGGCCGCACCCGCCATTGGCAGGAGCGCATCGCGCACACTTCGCGCCCGTGGCGCACAAGCGAAGTGGAAACCGCCGCGGAGTTCCGCTACGCCGTCCTGAACATCGTGCTGCGCCGCGCGGAAGAAGCCGCGGAGTTGGCCAGCGAACTGCGCCGCGCCAACCACGAACTGGAAGCGTTTTCGTATTCCGTATCGCACGACTTGCGCGCGCCGCTGCGCCACATCGCCGGCTATGCCGAACTACTGGACGAGATGGAGGGCCAGCACGTCTCGGAGCGGGGGCGGCACTTTCTGCAGACGATTTCCGAGTCGTCGCGTTTTGCGGGCAAGCTCGTCGACGACCTGCTTACCTTCTCGCAGATGGGCCGCGGCGCGCTTCACCTGACCGATGTCGACCTTGCCCTGCTGGTGCGCGGCGTTGTGCGCGATCTGACGGTAGACCAGGGGCGGCGCCACATCGAATGGAACATCGGCGCCTTGCCAGTGGTGCGCGCCGACCCGGCATTCCTGCAACTGGCGATGCGCAACCTGCTCTCCAACGCAGTCAAATACACGCGCGGCCGTGACCCGGCGCGCATCCATATCGACGCCGAACAGACCGACGCCGAAACCATCGTGCGCATTGCCGACAACGGCGTGGGCTTCTCGATGGAATACGTGGCCAAGCTGTTCGGCGTGTTCCAGCGGCTGCATCGCATGGACGAGTTCGAGGGCACTGGCATCGGCCTGGCCAATGTGCGGCGCATCATCGATCGCCACGGCGGCCGCACCTGGGCCGAGGGCGAGCTTGATCGCGGCGCGACGTTCTACTTTGCGCTGCCGCGCACGCCCGACCCGCTGGCAGCATCCGGGGCGGGCCTCCGAACACCCATGACTCGCGATGCCTGATCGTTCTTTCCACGTTGATCGTCACCATGCTCAAACCCATCCTGCTCGTTGAAGACAATCCGAACGACCTCGAGCTGACCCTGCTGGCGCTGGAGCGCAGCCAGCTTGCCAACGATGTGGTCGTCACCCGCGACGGCGCTGAAGCGCTGGACTACCTGCACGCGCGCAACCTGTACGCGCAACGCGTGCCGGGCAACCCTGCCGTGGTGCTGCTCGACTTGAAGCTGCCCAAGGTCGACGGGCTGGAAGTGCTGGCCGAGATCCGAGCCACGCCCGTGCTCAAGAGCCTGCCCGTGGTCATGCTCACGTCGTCGCGCGAAGAAACCGATCTGCTGCGCAGCTACGAACTGGGCGTCAACGCCTACGTGGTCAAACCGGTGGAGTTCCGGGCGTTTGTCGATGCGATTGCCGACCTGGGCGTATTCTGGGCGGTGCTCAATGAACCGCCGCCCGGCTCCACCCGGGCACGCCGCACATTGCTGCCGGCAAGCTAGCGGCCCATCCGGAGCATTCGCCCCCATGCCCAATCTTCAACTGCTGCTGGTCGAAGACAATCCGCTCGACGCAGAACTTACGCGCGCACGGCTGGAAACCGCCAACCTGCAGGCTGACATCACGCTGGTCGACAACGAAACCGACTTCATCGCCCAACTGAGCGCGCGGACCTTCGACGCCATCCTGGCCGACTACATGCTGCCGCAGTTCACGGGGGCTGAGGCGCTCGACATTGCGCGCCGCATGGCGCCGCAAACGCCGTTCATCTTCGTATCCGGTGCGCTGGGCGAGGAGCACGCGGTGGACATGCTCAAGCGTGGCGCCACCGATTACGTCATCAAGCAGCGACTGCAACGCCTGCCCGTGGTGCTGCTGCGGGCGCTGGCCGAGGCGGCCGAACGCCGCCAGCGCATCGCCGCAGAGGCTGCCCTGCGCGAAGCGGAAACGCACTTCCGATTGCTGATCAATGCGCTCAAGGAGCACGCCGTGCTCTCGCTCGACCCGCAGGGCATCGTGCGCACATGGAATGCGGCGTCGCGCAGCATTCTTGGTTATGCGCGCGAAGACATCCTCGGCAAATCGGCCGAGATTCTCTACCCGCAAGCCGCGCGCGAGGCCGGTGAATTCCAGCGCAAGCTCGAACGCGTGCGCCGCGAAGGCAGCCTCACCGACGACCGCTGGATGCTGCGCAAGGACGGCACGCCGTTCTACGCATCCAGCGTGGTCACCGCCATCCACAACGAGACGGGGCAACTGGTCGGCTTCTCGAAGATCATCCGCGACTCGACGGAAGAGCGCATCGCGGCCGACGCCCTGCGCCGTGCCAAGGAAGAAGCCGAGACTGCCAACCACGCCAAGGACCACTTCCTGGCGGTGCTCTCGCATGAGCTGCGCACGCCGCTCACGCCCATCCTGACCGCCGTGCATCTGCTGGAACTGCGTCAGGACCTGCCGGCGTATGCGGTCGCGCAGCTCGAAGTCGTGCGCCGCAATGCCGAGCTGGAAGCGCGCCTGATCGACGACCTGCTCGACATCACCGGCATTGCGCGCGGCAAGCTGGCCGTGAGCTTTGCGCTGGTCGACCTGTATCCGCTTTTGGAGAGCACGCTGGAGATATCGCGCAACGACATGCAGGCCAAGCGGCTCTCGCTCAAGACGCGCTTCGAGGCGGGCCGCAGCCGGCTGTACGCGGACGGCGCGCGCATCCAACAAGTGATCTGGAACCTGGTGCGCAACGCGGTCAAGTTCACGCCCGAAGGCGGCGCCATCGAGGTGCGCGTCTGGAACCCGTCGGCCTCCACCGTGGCCGTGTCCGTGAAGGACAACGGCATCGGCATTGAGCCCGACGCGCTACCGCGCATCTTCTCGGCGTTCGAGCAGGCCGATGCATCGATCACACAGCGCTTTGGCGGGCTTGGCCTGGGCCTGGCGATTGCCTATGCGCTGGTGCAGAAGCATGAAGGCTCGCTGATTGCCGAGAGCGCCGGCCGCCACGAGGGCGCCACGTTCACACTCACGCTGCCGCTGGCCACCGAGATGGTGCAGCCCGAGACGCCGCCGTCGCCGCCCTCGCCACGCGCCCAACCGACGCGCGGCCTGCACGTGCTGTTGGTGGAAGACAACGCCGATACGGCCGAAGCCATGTCGCAGATGCTGGAGATCCTTGGCCACACCGTCACCGTTGCCAATGGCGCGCGCACGGCCATGCAAGCCGCGGAGTCTGGCGCGTTCGATCTGCTGATCAGCGATATTGGTCTGCCGGACGGCAGCGGCCTGGACGTGGTGCGCGTATTTGCGGAGAGGCAGGCTGCCCCGTCGATCGCTATCACCGGCTACGGCATGGAAGACGATATCGCCCGGTGCCGTGACGCGGGCTTTACGGATCACCTGACCAAACCGGTGGATTTCAAGCGGCTGGAAACGCTGATGGCCGGTTATCTGGCCGCGCGCGACGCGCGCACTACCGGCGTGGGCGCAAGCTGAGCCGCGCCAGAATGCCGCAGTGGCAGTTGCCTTAGCGGCGCACCAGGCCCCATGCCGCAGGCAGCAGCGTGGCGCCCACCACGGCGGCCGTCCACGCCATGATCTGGCCATCGGCATACAGGTGGGCGAATTGGCCGCTGTAGTAACCGAGCAACGCGCCGAGCCCGCCCGTTACCAGCGCAGCCGCCCATCCCAGGCGTTTGCCTGCGGGATGCAGCCAACGCGCCGCCACGCCCACCGCCAGCCCGATCCAAAGCGGCCCGATCCACCCCATGCCTGTTCTCCGTATTGCCCTTGAGCGATTCAACTGGACGCGTACCTTAGCGCAGGACGGTGCAGAAGGCCACGATCGCACTGCGCGTCGCGCGTGACGAATAATCGACATTCCTCAATACATATCACCAGATTTGACCTGCCGCCTGCTCATCAGGGGGCCGGGCGTTATAATCCGAAGTGCTCAAAATTCGTGCCGTTCCTTTAACCGGCCGCCCCACATGCAGTTGCTGACGCTCGGAATCAACCACCACACTGCGCCGCTTTCCCTGCGCGAGAAGGTGGCGTTTCCGCTCGAGCAGCTCAAGCCCGCGCTGGGCACGCTGCGCCAGCATTTGCCGCACCTCCGAAGCACGGCAGAAGCCGCCATTCTCTCCACCTGCAATCGCACCGAAATCTACTGCGCCACCGACGGCAACCTGCCCGAGCAGACCGCGCACGAGCATGCGATTCGCTGGTTGGCACAGCACCACAACATCGACCCCGGCGAACTTGCGCCCCATGTGTATTCGCTCGGCCAGTCGCTGGCGGTACGCCACGCGTTTCGCGTGGCCAGCGGGCTCGATTCGATGGTGCTGGGCGAGACCCAGATCCTCGGGCAGATGAAAGACGCCGTGCGCACCGCCACCGAGGCGGGCGCCCTGGGCACGTACCTGAATCAGCTGTTCCAGCGCACCTTTGCCGTGGCCAAGGAAGTGCGCGGCACGACAGAGATCGGCGCGCATTCCGTGTCGATGGCCGCTGCCGCCGTGCGCCTGGCGCAGCGCATCTTTGAGTCGATCGCCGATCAGCGCGTCCTGTTCATCGGCGCCGGCGAGATGATCGAGCTGTGCGCCACCCACTTCGCCGCGCAGACGCCACGCGAAGTGGTGATCGCCAACCGCACGCTGGAACGCGGCGAGAAGCTCGCCGAATCGCTGTCGAACCAGGGCCTGAATGCCCGCGCCGTGCGTCTGGCCGAACTGCCGACCAAGCTTGCCGAGTTCGACATCGTTGTGTCGTGCACCGCCAGCACGCTGCCCATCATCGGCCTGGGCGCCGTGGAGCGCGCCATCAAGCAGCGCCGCCACCGCCCGATGTTCATGGTCGACCTGGCGGTGCCGCGCGACATCGAACCCGAGGTTGCACGCCTGTCCGACGTGTTCCTCTACACCGTGGACGACCTTGGCGCCATCGTGCGCGAGGGCAACGCGCTGCGGCAGGCCGCCGTGGCGCAGGCCGAGGCCATCATCGAAACGCGCGTGCTGAACTTCATGCACTGGCTCGATGCGCGCAGCGTGGTGCCGATCATCCGAGATCTGCACGCGCAGGCTGAAACGCTGCGCCAAGGTGAACTGGAACGCGCTCAGCGCATGCTCGCGCGCGGCGACGATCCGGCGCTGGTGCTCGAAGCGCTGTCGCAGGCGCTCACCAAGAAATTCCTCCACGGCCCGACGCATGCCCTGAACCATGCGCAGGGCGAAGGCCGCGAACAGCTCATCGACCTGTTGCCGGCGTTGTTCCGCCAGTCCAGCCACTCCGAGCGCTAGCGGCCAGCGCTTCGCTCGCGCGCCGCCCGCTTTCACTCCGGCACGCAACCTCTGGCGCGGTATCATGCGCCGCCTTCGCTTCCAGCGTTTCCCTCCGCGACTGCCCGAATGAAGCCCAGCATGCTGTCCAAGCTCGACCAACTGGCCGAGCGCATCGTCGAAATCAACGCGCTGCTTGCGCGTGAAGACGCCACCGCCAACCTCGACCAATATCGCAAGCTCACGCGCGAACATGCCGAGCTGGAGCCGGTGGTCGCGCAATTTGCCGCATGGAAGCAGGCGGAGGAAGACATCGCCACCGCGCAGGAGTTAGCGGCCGATCCTGACATGAAGGCGTTTGCCGAAGACGAACTGCGCGCCGCGCGTGAGCGCATGGAATCCCTCGAAGGCGAGCTGCAACGCCTGCTGCTGCCCAAAGACCCGAACGACCATCGCAATATCTTCGTGGAAATCCGTGCCGGTACTGGCGGCGATGAGTCCGCGCTCTTTGCCGGCGACCTGCTGCGGATGTACACACGCTACGCCGAACGGCAGCGCTGGCAGGTGGAGATCGTAAGCGAATCGGCGTCTGACCTGGGCGGCTACAAGGAAGTAATCGCGCGGCTGGTGGGCGAAGGTGCGTACTCGCGCCTGAAGTTTGAATCGGGCGGCCACCGTGTGCAGCGCGTGCCGGCCACGGAGGCACAGGGGCGCATCCACACATCAGCCTGCACCGTGGCGATCATGCCCGAGGCCGACGCGCTGGCCGACATCCAGATCAACCCGGCGGATTTGCGCATTGACACGTTCCGCGCGTCCGGCGCGGGTGGCCAGCACATCAACAAGACGGATTCGGCCGTGCGCATCACCCACCTGCCGACCGGCCTGGTGGTGGAGTGCCAGGACGACCGCAGCCAGCACCGCAACAAGGACCGCGCCATGCAAGTCCTGGCTGCGCGCCTGAAGGACCGCCAGGAGCGCGAGGCGCAAGCCAAGGAAGCCAGCGCGCGCAAGAGCCTGATCGGCTCGGGCGACCGCTCCGACCGCATCCGCACGTACAACTTCCCGCAAGGCCGCGTGACCGATCACCGCATCAACCTGACGCTGTACAAAATCGACGCGATCATGGACGGCGACATCGATGAACTCGTCGGCGCCTTGGCGGCTGAGCACCAGGCAGAACAGCTTGCAGCGCTGGGTGAAGACTCCTGAGCGTTCAATCGTTAAAAAGCGCGCGCTCCGTAACATTCGCTTGCGTTTGATACAGCTTGGCACGATGGCGGGCCGGTCCGGCGTTCCTATAATCGATCTCGATCACGCCAAGTGCATCGCCGGTCGCATCCGGCACGCACTCACCCACAAGCGCGGCAACATCACGATTAGGAGAATCGCAATGCGTACCCAACTGCTGGCCATTACCGTCGCCACCACCCTCGCACTCGGCCTGGCCGCCTGCGGCAAGAAAGACGACGCCACCGACCAGGCGGCCAAGAGCGCGATGGAGCAATCGAAGGACGCCGCCAAACAGGCGCTCGACAACGCCGGCACCGCCGTGACCAAGGCCGCGGACGCTGCCAAGGTGGAACTGTCGCAAGCGGCTTCGGACGCGCAAGTCTCCGCCTCGGGCGCGCTGGCGCAGGCCAAGGAGGCCGCCAAGACCGCGGCCGACAAGACGGCCGACGCGGCCAAGGTTGCTGCAGACAAGACCGCTGACGCCACCAAGGAAGCGGCCAACAAGGTCAAGGACGCGACCAAGCAATAAGCGCTGCTTAACCGCACCGACCCGCTCGCGGGCCCGCGCCACATCGGCCGGGCCCGTGTTATTTTGTGCGCCCGATCTTCGCTGCTGGTCTGTTGCCGTGTCGTCTTCCCCCGTCATTCCGCCCGAAAACCTGGCTCGCGTGTCCGATGCGCTGACGGCGCTGGCACGCGCGGGCTTGCCTGCGCTTGAAGCGCGCATGCTGGTTTCGCATGTGACGGGCCTGTCGCGTGTGCAACTCATCACGCAAGACGCCTGCGCCATCGACGTGGCCGCGCGCGCGCGTATCAGCGAACTCGCGGCGCGCCGCTTGGCCGGCGAGCCGATGGCGTATCTGCTCGGCGAACGTGAATTCTTCGGCCGCACCTTCAAGGTGACGCCCGCCGTGCTGATCCCGCGCCCTGATACCGAATTGCTGGTCGAACAGGCGCTGGACCACCTCGAGGAGTGCGATGCGCCGGCCGTGCTCGACATGGGCACGGGCAGCGGCATCATCGCCATCACGATTGCGCTGGCGCGGCGCGATGCGCGCGTATGGGCCACCGACGCCTCCACCGACGCGCTGGCCGTGGCGATCGACAACGCCAAGGCGCTCGGTGCCACCAACGTCCAGGCTGCGCTGGGCGACTGGTACGGCGCGCTGGCCGGAACCGAGGCGCCACCCGCCTTCGACCTGATCGCCAGCAACCCGCCCTACATCGCCGCCACCGACGCGCACCTCGACCAGGGCGACCTGCGCTTCGAGCCCGCCAGCGCCCTCACCGACCACGATGACGGCCTGCGCCACCTGCGCAGCATCGTCGCCGGGGCGCCGGCGCGGCTTGTCTCCGGGGGATGGCTGCTGGTCGAACACGGCTACGACCAAGGCGAACCTGTGCGTGCGCTGCTGGGCGGCGCGGGATTCGCCAACGTCTTCACCGCGCAAGACCTGGCCGGCCACGACCGGTGCAGCGGTGGGCAATGGCCGGATCAAAACGCCGGTGCGCGTTCCTCGCTAAAATAGAGGGGTTTTCCAATGTGGATGTCAGCTCGGGAACCCGGCTGCCGCCCCTCACCCAATCGAGTCTCCCCATGAGCACCACGCACGAAAAGATCGACCAGATCGTCAAAGGCCACCCCGTCGTCCTCTTCATGAAGGGCACGGCGCAATTCCCGATGTGCGGCTTTTCGGGCCGCGCCATCCAGATCCTGAAGGCCTGCGGCGTGGACCGTCCGCACACCGTCAACGTGCTGGAAGACGATGAAATCCGCCAGGGCATCAAGGACTACGCCAACTGGCCCACCATTCCGCAGCTCTATATCAAGGGCGAGTTCATCGGCGGCTCGGACATCATGATGGAGATGTACCAGAGCGGCGAACTGCAGCCGCTGCTGGCTGCTTGAGCTGCGTTCTCGTTTCAGCGTGACCCAGACCGCGAACTCCACCGCTCAAACGCCCGCCGTGCGCCGCATCATCGTGGCGATCACAGGGGCGTCGGGGGCAATCTACGGCGTGCGGCTGCTGCAGATTCTGCAGAGCCTGCGTGAGTCAGCGGGGGTGGAATCGCACCTGCTGATGTCGCCCGCAGGGCTGATGAACGTGCAGCACGAGCTGCACATGGCACGCGAAGAAGTGGAAGCGCTCGCGCACGTCGTGCATAACGTGCGCGATATCGGCGCGACCATCGCCAGCGGCTCGTTTGCGGCGGAAGCAATGGTGGTGGCACCCTGCTCGATGAAGACGCTGGCGGCCGTTGCGCATGGCCTGTCGGACAATCTCATTGCCCGCGCAGCCGACGTCACGCTTAAGGAGCGCCGCCGCCTCATCCTGATGGTGCGCGAAACGCCGTTGAATCTGGCGCATCTGCGCAACATGACAGCGGTCACGGAGATGGGCGGAATCGTATTTCCACCCGTGCCAGGGTTTTACCAGCGCCCCAAGACGATCGACGACCTGGTCGACCACACCGTGGGGCGCGTATTGGACCTTCTGGGCTTGCCGCAGACGTTGGCACCCGGCTGGCCGGGCTTGCGCTCAACGGACTAAGCGCCAATCAGCCGACCGCCAATCAACGGTGGTGGTAATTGAAGTACACCGACGGCCCACCCCAATAGCCGCCGTAGTAGGCGGGATAAGCCGGTGCCGCATAGACCGGCGCAGGCGCCACAGCCACCGGTGCCGGATACACGGCACAACCCCCAAGCGTCGCGGCCAACAAGGCCAGAGCCACGATTTTCATGATTAGTGTCCTTTGGCCTCGCTAGTGAGGCCGTGTGGACGTTATAAGCCGGCGCGGGCGACGTCGGCGTCATGCGGGTGTAAGCGTTGTAACCGAAGACTACGAGCGTGTGTCCGTAAGTTCACTGCTTAGGCGTTGGTTTGCCGGCGGGTGGCTGCGCTGCCGCGGCGGGAGCCGAAGCCGACACACCAGATGCTGAAGCCGGTTTGGATGCGTTCGGGTCGACTTCGGCACGCATTTGGTCCATGACGGCCCCCGCGCGCGGCGCCCAGAGGAATTCCACTGTGCCGTTCTGCGGCTCTTCCGGAATCGCATACATGGTGATGACCGTCTGATGGGCCGCCCAGCGCGCGCGCAGCGAATCGACCGTCTTGCCGGACTTCAGCTTGAGCGGCGCCTTGCCCTCCTGCGCGGGCTTGCCATAGCGGTCGGACAGGGCCTGGAAGACGCGCTGCTCGGTCTCCACGCCGCGCGTGGGCACGAACATGCCGGCGATGTTGCCGTCCTGGTCGATCAGCACCACGGCCTGCGGGCCATCCATCAGCTCCGGGCGCGATGCCTGCGGTATCCCGAGCGATCGGGTGCGGCCATGCGATTCCAGAGCGTCGGAGCAGTATTCGGCGACGTCCTTGCCGCCATTGGCGCGTACGTCTTCGCATGAGGGCAGCTTGCGCAGCGGCTTGCCGAGCGGAAAGACATCGAGCAGCACCGCCACGTCGCCAGGGTCGCGCACCGCCTTGGCGGGTGCTGCGGCCTTGGGGGCCGCCTTGGCTGCGGGTGCGGCAAACGCCACGGACGCGAGCAACGAGGTCGAGATAGCAAGCGCAGCAGTTGCAGTGGCGCGTCGCGTCCAGCAGGTCATGCGAACTCCAGTGAGAAAAGAGCCGAAAGTGTGCCACGCGGGAATCCGGGCGCACAGGAAAGGGGGTCTGACTGCCGGCAGGCGGCCCGCGTTCCCGTCAACCTAATGGCTGAGCGCCTCGAAACCCCCTGGTTACACGCCATTTGACGCGGATACCGGCCCGATGCCGGCCGGAAACATTATCAAAATGTTGCCGGTTTTGATCTCGTAAAGGTACGGCGGGTAAAATCTCGGCGGCACAGACGAATGACCGGCAGGACCGAAGCGTCACGTTCCTCGGCCCGCCGCATAGACGCGATCTCATTTTGAACATTCCCTCCGCTGTTTCCTCCCGCACGCCGTCAGCCGCCCGCGCTGTATGCGCCCCTTCGGTAGCCCGCTATGCGCGGCTGACCGTCGGCCTGCTGGCGCTGGCTTCGGCGCATGCGGCGCTGGCCTTCGGTTTCAACGATGTGGCCGCACGCGCCAAGCAACTGGCTGCAAAACCGTACCAGGCGCCCGCCGATACCCTGCCCCGCGAACTGCGCGAGCTGCGCTACGACCAGTACCGCGAAATCCGCTTCAAGTCTGACCAGGCTTACTGGCGCCGTGACAAGCTGCCGTTCGAACTCGGCTTCTTCCACGAGGGTTCGTACTACGACCAGCCTGTGAAGATCAACGAGGTGTCGCCCGCCGGCGTGCGCGAAATCCGCTTCGATCCGCGCCTGTTCGACTACGGCCCGGTCAAGCTCGATCCGAAACAGGTGCAGAAGCTCGGCTTTGCCGGCTTCCGCGTGCACTATCCGATGAACACGCCCAAGTACAAGGACGAAGTCATCGTGTTCCTGGGCGCGTCGTACTTCCGCGGCATCGGCAAGGGGCAGGTCTACGGCCTGTCCGCGCGCGGTCTGGCCATCGACACCGCGCTCAATTCGGGCGAGGAATTCCCCCGCTTCACCGATTTCTGGATCGAACGCCCCGCCGCCAACGCCAAGGAGTTGACGATCTACGCGCTGCTGAACTCGCGCCGCGCCACGGGTGCCTACCGCTTCGTCATCAAGCCGGGCAGCGATACGGCGGTCGACGTGAAGGCGCAGGTGTACATGCGCGAAAACGTGAGCAAGCTGGCCATCGCACCGCTCACCAGCATGTTCTTCTTTGGCGAGAATCAGCCGGCGCCTGCGCTGGATTTCCGCCCCGAGGTGCACGACTCCGACGGCCTGTCGGTGCTTTCCGGCACGGGTGAATGGATCTGGCGTCCGCTGACGAACCCCAAGCGCCTGCTGGTCAGCTCGTTCGGGACGACCAATCCGGGCGGCTTCGGCCTGATGCAGCGTGACCGCGCGTTCTCCAGCTACCAGGAAATCGGCGACCGCTATGAACTGCGCCCGAGCGCGTGGGTCGAGCCCGTCGGTAAATGGGGCGCGGGCCGCGTGGAGCTTGTGCAGATCCCGACGCCCGACGAGACGAACGACAATGTGGTCGCCTACTGGGTGCCCGAGAACCCGCCCAAGCCGCATCAGCCGTTCAACCTTGAATACCGCCTGCTGTGGCAGAAGGATGCCGACAAGAAGCCAGCGCTGGCATGGGTTACGCAGACGCGCCGCTCGCACGGCTGGACCACCAAGCGCCCCGACGAGCGCAAGCCCGACGATACGATCGCCTTCGTGGTCGACTTTGAAGGCCCCGCACTGGCCAAGCTGGCGCCGAATACACCGGTTGAGCCGGTGTTCTCGGCAGATGCCAACGGCAAGATCGAATCGATCTTCGGCCAACCCAACACCGCGACCGGCGGCTGGCGCGTGACCGTGCGCCTCAAGCGGGTCGACGACGATAAACCCGTTGAACTGCGTGGCTACCTGCGCAGCGGCGGCACCGGACTCTCCGAGACGTGGAGCTACCTGTTACCTCCGGGCTGAACGTGACGACAGCCCAGACTGGCCGTGCTCCCGGCACGGCCCCCTCCACCAGCCCCGCTACAGCGCAGTCTGTGGCAGACCATTACCTTGAAGCGCTGCCGCTGGCGGCCGATGCGCGTGCTGCGCTGCTGCACAACGCGGGCATCACCGCTGGCGACGACGATGCAGCGGCGCTTGCCAAGCTGCATCGCGCACTGGCCCGGCTCGACCCGGCGCAGACAACCTCGCTTGACGCCGATGCGCCGGCCTACGCCTCCGTAGGCTCGCGTCTGGACGCCGCTTATGGCGCCACACGCGCCAATGCCGCGTCGACCGAGCCTTCTGCCGAACCCGCACCGCCGCTTGAGCACGACAGCCAAGGCCGCATCCATCTGGACACGGGGCCCACCCCTGCGCGTCGCTCGATGGTGCCGTGGCCGTGGGTGCTTGGGCCGATCTGGCGCGCGCGCAAGGCCATCGACCGCTGGATGCACGGCGGCCAGAAGCCGGTGCCGTATGAAGCGCCCGACTCGCCCGACCCGAAAGGCATCTGGCGCTTCGTGGGGGCGCGCCGCCGCCTGACGCTGCTCGCACTGATGATCGCGCAGACCATCGCTGCCACCTGGGCGATGAGCACAGTGCTGCCGTACCACGGCGCCGACTGGCTCGAAGCCATCATCATCGTGCTGTTTGCGGTGCTGTTCTGCTGGGTGTCGGCGGGCTTCTGGACGGCCATCACCGGCTTCCTGCTGCTGGCCTTCCACGGCGACCGCTTCGTCATCTCGCGCCGCGCCACACCCGACGCCACGATTCCCGACGACGCACGCACGGCCATCGTCATGCCGATCTGCAATGAAGACGTGCAGCGCGTCTTCGCGGGGCTGCGCGCGACGTACGAATCGTTGCAGCGCACGGGGCATCTGGAGCACTTCGACTTTTTCGTACTGTCGGACTCCGGCGACCCGGACATCCGCACGGCAGAGGCCGATGCCTGGCTGCACATCTGCCGTGCACTCGATGGTTTCGGTCGCATCTTCTACCGCTGGCGCCGCCACCGCGTGAAGCGCAAGAGCGGCAACATCGACGATTTCTGCCGGCGCTGGGGCGGCCGGTACCGCTACATGATCGTGCTCGACGCCGACAGCGTGATGAGCGGCGATTGCCTGACGCGCCTCGTGCAGTTGATGGAAGGCGCGCCCAGCGCGGGCATCATCCAGACCGCGCCGCGCGCCGCCGGCCGCGACACGCTGTACGCGCGTATCCAGCAATTCGCCACGCGCGTGTACGGGCCGCTGTTTACCGCCGGCCTGCACTACTGGCAACTCGGCGAATCGCACTACTGGGGCCACAACGCCATCATCCGGCTGGACCCGTTCATCAAGCACTGTGCGCTGGCGCCGATTCCTGGCAAGGGCTCGCTTTCCGGCGAGATCATGTCGCACGACTTTGTCGAAGCCGCGCTGATGCGGCGCGCCGGCTGGGCCGTGTGGATCGCCTACGACCTCGACGGCAGCTACGAAGAAATGCCGCCCAACCTGCTCGACGAACTGGGCCGCGACCGCCGCTGGTGCCACGGCAACCTCATGAACTTCCGCCTGTTCGGCGCGCCGGGCTTTCACCGTGTGCACCGCGCGGTGTTCATCACCGGCGTGATGGCGTATTTGTCGGCGCCGCTGTGGTTCCTGTTTCTGATCCTGTCGACAGCCCTGCTGGCCAAGCACACGCTGATCGCGCCGGAATACTTCACGCAGCCCCGCCAGCTCTTCCCGATCTGGCCAGAGTGGCATCCGGAAAAAGCCGCCGCGCTGTTTTCTGCCACCGCCACCGTGCTGTTCCTGCCGAAGATCCTGAGCGTGCTTGTACTGTGGGCGCAGGGGCCGAAACGCTTTGGCGGGGCGATCCACCTGGCGTTGTCGATGGCGATCGAGGCGGCATTCTCGGTGCTGGCGGCGCCGGTGCGCATGCTGTTCCACACGCGCTTTGTGACCGCCGCGTTCCTCGGCTGGAAGGTGCATTGGAAATCGCCCCCGCGCGAAGACGCACAGACGCATTGGGGCGACGCCGTGCGCCGCCACGGTCTGCACACCGTCATCGGCATCGTCTGGGCTGCAATCGTGTATTGGCTGAACCCGAGCTTCCTGTGGTGGCTGTCGCCGGTCGTGGGTGCGCTCATCGTGTCGATCCCGCTGTCGGTGTTCTCCAGCCGCGTGAGCCTGGGCCGCCGCATGCGCCGGCTGCGCCTGTTCATGATCCCCGAGGAAGTGCGCCCGCCGCGTGAGCTGCGCGCCACGCGCAAGCACCTGCGCAATGCGCCGCCGATGCCGGATTTCCGCCAAGCCGTGGTCGACCCCGTCACCAACGCGCTGATGTGCGCGATCGGCACGGCGCGCTTTCCGCACGACCGGCGCCTGATTGCCGTGCGTGAGGCACATGTGCGCCATGCGTTGGAGGTTGGCCCGGACAAGCTCACGGGCAAGCAGAAGCTGGTGTTGCTGTCGGATCCATTCTCCCTGTCGGCGCTGCACCTGGCGGTGTGGTCGTCACCTGCACAGCGTGCGGCCTGGGAAGCTGCACAGGGCTGAACGCGCCACCCCACTTGAAGTGCCGCGCCCCACCAGCGTCTTGCCGGTGGGGCGTTTTACTTCCCGTTACATCCGTAGGATTTGCGTATCACCTGAAGCGCCCGACGGTTCATAGAATGGCATCACGAACTTGATTCACGAAGTCGACGGCACAGTAGCCCCCGGCCTCGCAACCGTAAGGAGAAGCATCATGAAACGCACACTGCTCGCATTCGTTCTGGGTGGCGCCGCGCTGTGCGCCTCGACGGCGGCGCTGGCGCATGTGGATGTCGGCGTGGCGATCGGCGTGCCTGCGCCGGTGTATGTGGCCCCGGCACCTGTGTATGCACCCCCGCCCGTGGTATATCGCCCTGCCCCGGTCTATGCCCCGGCCCCGGTGATCTATGGCGGCTACTATCGTGACCGCGACGACTGGCGTGAGCGCGAATGGCGCCGCCACGAGTGGCGCGAACGCGAATGGCACGAACACGAAGGGCACCACGATCACGGCTGGCACCGCGGCTGGGACCGCTAACGCCTAGCGGCAACAGGCAGCTACATCGGCAACGGGCCGCTCACACGAGCGGCCCGTTGCTTTTGTACGCTCGAATGCCCGCGCAATCTGCAAACCGACCTATGCTGACGTAGTGGCCCCCTGCAATCCCGCCGCCGGCCGCACAGCACACGGGAGGACGCCATGTCGATCTCCAGCACCCTCGACGGCTGCCTGCGCAGCAAGGGCTGCCTGTACGAGGTGATTCGCCATCCGCATACCCATACCAGCACGGAGACCGCGCAGTCTGCACATGTCCCGGGCGACCGTCTGGCCAAGACGCTGCTGCTCGAAGACAAGCTCGGCTATGTCGCGGCCGTGTTGCCATCGACGTATCACCTGCATCTGTCGGAATTGCAAAAGGAAACTGGCCGCCTGGACCTGACACTGGCGGATGAATCCGAGTTGCGCGAAGTCTTTCGGGACTGCGATGCCGGCGCCGTACCACCCGTTGGCATGGCTTACGGCATGCCCACCTACATCGACAGCAGTCTGATGGCCCACGGCGACGTCTACTTCGAAGCCGGCGACCACGAAAATGTCGTGCATATGGACATGGATCAGTTCATGGCTTTAATGCGCGACGCCAAGCCCGGACACTTCGCGTATCGCATGCAGGGCATGCTCTTCTGAGGACCCGCCATGGCAGACGACGTTGTCATCACGGTCCGCAACAACGGGCCGTACCATATCAAGGGAACCTTCCGGGTCGCCACCCAAGGCGGGCGCGAGTTGGCCGTAGAAGAAGGCCAGGCATGGCTGTGCCGCTGCGGGCACTCCTTGAACAAGCCGTTCTGTGACGGGTCGCACAAGCGCGTCGAGTTTGACAGCAACCTCGACGCGCCTGTGCCCGATGCGCCTGCTTAACGCGTAACGGGCTTGTAGCGGATGCGCTTGGGCTTCGCGCCCTCTTCGCCCAGACGCTTCTTTTTGTCGGCTTCGTATTCCTGATAGTTGCCCGGGAAGAACTCGACGTGCGAATCGCCTTCGAACGCGATGATGTGCGTGGCGATGCGATCGAGGAACCAGCGATCGTGCGAGATCACCATCACGCAGCCCGCGAACTCGAGCAGCGCATCTTCCAGCGCACGCAGCGTTTCGACGTCGAGGTCGTTTGACGGCTCATCGAGCAGCAGCACGTTGCCGCCCGAGATCAACGTCTTGGCCAGATGCAGACGCCCGCGCTCACCGCCCGACAGGGTGCCAACATGCTTCTGCTGATCGCCGCCCTTGAAATTGAAGCGGCCGATGTAGGCGCGCGATGGCGTCTCATACCGGCCCACCGTCAGGATGTCCGAGCCGTTCGAAATCTCTTCGAAGACGGTCTTGTCTGCGGAGAGGGCATCGCGGCTCTGGTCAACGTAAGCCAGCTTCACCGTCGGGCCGATCTTGATGGTGCCCGAATCCGGCTGCTCCTTGCCCGTGATCATGCGGAACAGCGTCGACTTGCCGGCGCCGTTCGGGCCAATGATGCCGACGATCGCGCCCGGCGGAATCGTGAAGCTCAGGTTGTCGATCAGCAGGCGATCGCCATAGCTCTTGCTGACGTTCTGAAACTCGATCACTTCATTGCCTAGACGCTCGCCGGCCGGGATGAAGATTTCCTGCGTTTCGTTGCGCTTCTGGTATTCCTGGCTGTTCAGCTCGTCAAAGCGGGCCAGACGCGCCTTCGACTTGGCCTGGCGGCCCTTCGGGTTCTGGCGCACCCATTCCAGTTCTTTCTTCAACGCCTTTTGGCGCGCCGATTCGCTCGACTCTTCCTGCTTCAGGCGCGTCTCTTTCTGATCGAGCCAGGAGCTGTAATTGCCCTTCCAGGGGATGCCATGGCCGCGGTCGAGTTCGAGAATCCACTCGGCGGCGTTGTCGAGGAAGTAGCGGTCGTGGGTGACGGCCACAACGGTGCCAGGAAAGCGCGTGAGGAACTGTTCAAGCCAGTCCACCGATTCCGCATCCAGGTGGTTGGTCGGCTCGTCGAGCAGCAGCATGTCAGGGCGGGAGAGCAGCAGCTTGCACAGGGCAACGCGGCGCTTTTCACCGCCCGAGAGGTGCTCGATCTTGGCATCCCACGGCGGCAGGCGCAGTGCGTCGGCGGCAATTTCGAGCTGCAGTTCGACGTTGTCACCGGAGCCGGCGGCGATGATGGCTTCCAGGCGCGCCTGTTCTTCGGCGAGCTTGTCGAAGTCGGCACCTTCCTCGGCGTATGCCGCGTAGATGGCTTCGAGCTGCTTTTGCGCATCCATCACTTCGCCCAGGCCGCTCTCGACCTCTTCACGCACGGTCTTGGCGGGATCGAGCTGCGGCTCCTGCGGCAGGTAGCCGATGTTCAGGTTGGGCATCGGCGTGGCTTCGCCTTCGATGTCCTTGTCGAGGCCGGCCATGATCTTGAGCACGGTCGACTTGCCCGAGCCGTTCAGGCCCAGCACGCCGATCTTGGCGCCGGGGAAGAAGGACAGCGAGATGTCCTTGAGGATCTGGCGCTTGGGCGGAACGATCTTGCCCACGCGGTTCATGGTGAAAACGTACTGTGACATGGCGGAATTGCGGGGGGAAACGCAGAAATGGGGAATCCGGCGAGTTTAACAAAGCCGGGGCACGGCAAGCCCAGGGCTCAAGGCCGCTCGAGCAAAAGAAAAGGCGCCCACCAGGGGCGCCCTTCCGATGCAGCGGCAGGCTGGCTCGTTACATCGTCATCATGTTGGCGTTCATGTTATGCATGACCCACAGCGAGCCGACAACGACGATCGCCAGGATCAGCAGCGTGAACAGGAAGGCCATCACGTTCCAGCGCTGGGCAGACGAGCCATCCAGGTGCAGGAAATAGATCAGGTGCACGACGATCTGCACGACCGCCAGAGCCATCACCGTCACCAGCACCGTCTGGTGCGAGTAGCCGCCGTCCATCACCATCTTGAACGGGATGGCCGTCAGGATCACCGCCAGCACGAAGCCGATCAGGTAGCCCTTCACGGTGGCATGGCCGGCGCCACCGGCTGCATGACCGTGATCCTCGCCGTGGGCGATGGCGGATGTTGCGTTGGTCTGTTCCATTACATCGCTCCCAGCAGATAGACGACGGTAAACACGCCGATCCACACCACGTCCAAGAAGTGCCAGAACAGGCTCAGGCACGACAGTCGAGTCGATTGGGTCGGAGTCAGGCCTTTGGCACCGATCTGCCACATCAGGACGATGATCCACAGCATGCCGCTCGCCACGTGCAGGCCGTGCGTGCCGACCAGCAGGAAGAACGACGACAGGAATGCGCTGCGGCTCGGGCCTGCGCCTTCAGCAATCAGGTGATGGAACTCGTTGATTTCCATGCCGACGAACGCGGCGCCCAGCACCAGCGTGATGCCGAGCCACAGCATCACTTGATCCTTGCGGCCGTTCTGCAGGCTGATCATCACCATGCCATAGGTGATGGACGACACCAGCAGGATGCCGGTTTCAATCGCCACGTACGACAGGTCAAAGAGCTCCTTGCCCGTCGGGCCACCCGCCGTCGCACCGCGCAGGACGCAGAACGTGGCGAACAGCGACGCGAAGATGATCAAGTCGCTCATCAGGTACACCCAGAAGCCGAAGACCTTGGTGTCTGCGGCATCGTGGTGGTGCGCATGGTCATGCGCGTGGTCGTGGCCGTGCGCGTGACCGTGCGCGGCGTGACCGTCTAGAACATTGGAAGCCATGGTTTAAGCCTGCGAACCGATACGTTGGAAGTAGGCCGACTCGGTCTCGTGAACCTCGTGAGCGGGCACGTAGTAATCGATGTCGTCGTTGTTGCTGCGGAGGATGAAGCTGCCGATCATGCCGACCAGACCCAGCACGGCCATCCACCAGATGTGCCAGATCAGCGCAAAGCCCATCACGATCGAGAACATGCCGATGAAGAAGCCGGCGCCGGTGTTCTTCGGCATGTGGATCTTCTCGTAGCTCGGTGCAACCTGCGTCAGCACCTCGCCGCGCGCCTTCATGTCGGCAAAGGCGTCGATGTCACGGATGACCGGCACGCGAGCGAAGTTGTAGTGCGCCGGCGGCGACGACGTCGCCCACTCCAGCGTGCGGCCGCCCCACGGATCACCGGTCAGATCAGCCAGCGCGTGACGGTTGCGGACGCTCACGAAGATCTGGATGAGCTGCGAAGCGATACCGCAGGCGATGATCGCGGCGCCGATCACGGCGACGATCAGCCACGGCTGCCATGCCGGGTTGTCGGTATGGTTCAGACGACGCGTCATGCCCATGAAGCCCAGCACGTACAGCGGCATGAAGGCGGTGTAGAAGCCCACGAACCAGCACCAG